>JAUNCU010000173.1 GCA_030526455.1 Bacteroidales bacterium
TGTTTTCAAGAAATATTATTATAATAATAAAATTAATTGTTTAGTATTTAGGAGGTTTAGTGCCGAGCACAACATATGGTAAATATGTGCGTCGAAAGTACTATATATTGTACTGTTACAAATTTATGATGACCAAAAAGTAGGAAAAAGTTACCTCTGCATAGCTTTATATGACTATTTCGTAATTTATTATGACCGATACGTAGTTATCTATGACTTTTCCGTAGTTTAATATGACATTTATATAGTCGAATATGACCGATGTGTAGTCGATAATTTCTTTTGTGTAGCTAAAAATGACCATTTCGTAGTAAAGTATGACTAATTCGTAGTTCAAACGGGGACCTACTATGTATAAACCTCACATCTGAGGCAACTACGAATCTGTCATTTTATGACCGTCCCGTAGTTGGTTAAACATTATAGCAATGTAATAGTCATATTTCAAGTACATTTATGAGCCAGATATTGGCTGAATAAGGCGTTTTAAAGCAAAATGACAGCTTTTTTCTGTGACCGATTCGTAATCAATACAATTAATTGGGCTGAATCTGGCAGTAGCATTATATGAGGAAAACATTGTAGTAGAGCAGTCTGAGGCAATATTTAGCATTTTTTGAGAAGAAATAATCCTTCAGGGCGCACGCCAAGTGGGAAAAACCTGGCTGATGAAGCATTTTGGCAAAAACGAATTCAGCACCTGCGTGTACGTCAACTTTGAGAAAGACACTTGGGCATTTTCGCTCTTCGACAAAGACTATGACGTGGAGCGCATCCTGCTTTTCCTGCAGGCACACACCGGGGTGAAGATTGAAGCGGAAAAAACACTGCTCATCTTCGACGAAGTGCAAGAAGTGCCCCGAGGGCTGGAGTCGCTGAAATATTTTTGCGAAGACAAGCCCCAGTTGCACGTGATGGTGGCAGGATCGCTGCTGGGCATCGCGCTCCACGAGGGCGTTTCGTTTCCCGTGGGAAAAGTGGATATGCTCACACTACACCCCATGAGTTTTTCGGAATTCCTCATTGCCTTGGGTGAAGAGATAAAGGTGGAGGTGATGGCCGCTAAGCAGTGGGACGTGGTGAACGCTCTGCTGCCCACATTTGAGGAACTGCTGCGACAATACTATTTCGTGGGCGGAATGCCCGAAGCAGTGGCTTCATTCGTAGCCGAAAAAAATCTAAAAAAGGTGAGAACTATACAGAAAAACATCCTCGCGGCTTATCGCAACGACGTGAGCAAACACGCTCCCACCAGCGAAGTGCCACGCATCAATATGGTGCTCGATGCCATCCCATCGCAACTGGCAAAAGAAAACAAGAAATTCATCTACGGCGCACTCAAAAAAGGCGCACGCGCCAAGGAATTTGAGTTGGCCATCCAATGGCTCATCGACGCGGGAATTGTACTGAAAATCAACAGAACAGCAAAACCCACCATACCGCTGAAAATCTACGAAGACTTCGGTGCCTTCAAACTCTTCCTTTGCGACTGCGGCTTGCTCGGATGCCTGGCCGAAGCACCACAAGAACTCGTGATTACCAACAACGACATTTTCAAGGAATACAAAGGCGCCTACACCGAATCATTCGTGGCACAGCAACTGGTGTGCAACCAAGATTTGTGCATCTATTACTGGAGTCAAAGCGACTCCAAATGCGAGATCGACTTCCTCGTGCAGAGCGGCTCACGCGTAATCCCCATTGAAGTAAAGGCCGAGGACAACGTACACTCCAAGTCGCTAGCCACATTCTGCCGCACACTCTACCCCGGGCTACAAGGCCTGCGACTATCCATGAAGCCCCATGTAGAGCAAGATTGGATGCAGAACTTCCCCCTCTGCACAGTAGAGCACAGCATAGATTAACACCCCCTATCGACAAGGCATAATCAGCCAAAGTGAGTACTTTCACCCTCAGTTTGGCTGATTATGGGGAAAAGGTCCCTACTATATTCTGGGTTCTGCAACACCCTCGGTGGGTGGTCGCCTAGTGTTGTCGTTATAGGTCTGCCGCATTTTCGAGTTTTCGGACAGGCTGCTGTGTTTTTCCACTGACCCCGTTTCTGCCATGTTCTGGATGGGCTTTTTCTGACTGCGCAAAAATAAAGCGCCCCTTCGGCAGTTTTTGGTTGCTGAAGGGGCGCAAAAGGTTTTATTATATTCTGAATTCTTCTGTTTAGGATTCAGTTGTCGAGGCTGAGTGGATTAGTAGTTTTCAGCCTTGATTTGGAAGTGGGCTTGTGCGTGGTCGCATACTGGGCACACTTCTGGGGCTTGCTTGCCCACGTGGATGTGGCCGCAGTTGGCGCACTGCCAGATGCAATCTTGGTCGCGCGAGAACACGATCTTGTCTTCGATGTTCTTCAGGAGTTTGCGGTAGCGTTCTTCGTGTTCTTTTTCGATTGCTGCCACGCCTTCCATCATTGCTGCGATTTCTTCGAAACCTTCTTCGCGCGCTTCCTTAGCCATGCGTGGATACATGTCGGTCCATTCTCCGTTTTCGCCCATGGCTGCATCGGCGAGGTTTTCGATTGTGCTCTTCACTGAGCCGCCCTGGAGGAGTTTGAACCACATTTTAGCGTGTTCTTTCTCGTTGTTGGCGGTTTCTTCGAAGAGGTTAGCGATTTGCACGTAGCCATCTTTCTTTGCCTTAGAGGCATAGTAGGTGTATTTGTTACGAGCCTGAGATTCGCCTGCGAATGCTTCCATCAGGTTCTTTTCGGTCTTTGTTCCTTTAAGATCTTTCATGACTGTGGATGATTGATTGAGTTGTTGTTTTGTAGTGATTGTGAAATGTGATTACTTCTTGAAGTAGCGGTTGAAGAGGCCTTCGAAGCCCTTGCCGTGGCGTGCTTCGTCGCGAGCCATTTCGTGCACGGTGTCGTGGATGGCGTCGAGGTTGAGGGCCTTAGCCTTCTTGGCGATTTCAAATTTGCTTTCGCAAGCGCCCGATTCTGCCATCATGCGCTTTTCGAGGTTGGTCTTGGTGTCCCAAACCACGTCGCCGAGGAGTTCAGCGAATTTTGCTGCGTGTTCGGCTTCTTCCCAAGCGTAGCGCTTGAATGCTTCAGCGATTTCGGGATAGCCTTCGCGGTCGGCCTGGCGGCTCATGGCGAGGTACATGCCCACTTCGGTGCATTCGCCCATGAAGTGATCGTTGAGACCTTGGAGAATTTCAGCGTCAACGCCTTTTGCTACGCCGATTTCGTGTTCGCATACGAATTGCAGGCCTTCTTCTTCCTGGAGTTTGAACTTATCTGCTGGAACCTTGCAGAGTGGACACTTTTCGGGAGCGGTTTCACCTTCATGCACATAACCGCAAACTGTGCAAATCCATTTCTTTGCCATAATGTAATGATTTTTATATGGGTTAATAATTTTGTTTTGTTCGTTATTTGATAATTTCTATTAACTGTGTCAGTTTTTGTCGGCTAGCATCTTTGCTTGGCATTCTTCGCACAGGCCGGTGGAGTTGAGTTCCACTTGCTCGATGAGGAAGTGTTCGCTGTCGTGAAGATGGGCCTTGAGGTGGTCGTCGATTTCCATGTCGAAGATGCGTCCGCACTCGCGGCACATGAAGTGGGCATGGGGGTTGACGCAGGCGTCGTAGCGCACGTTGCGCTTGTCGATGGTGAGCACTTTGGCGGCGTTGGCCTGTCGGAACAGTTCCAGCGTGTTGTAGACCGTGGTGCGCGAGAGGGTGGGCAGTTCAGGCAGCAGGTCGGAGTAAATGGTATCCACTGTGGGGTGAGTGCAGTGCTCCATGAGATACTTCATGATAGCGATGCGCTGTACCGATGGGCGAACGCCGTGTTGCTCGAGATGTTGTTTTACTGTTTCCACTACTGTTTTTGTATTTGTTATTGATTTGTAACCGTTACAAAATTACAATCATTTTTGATTCTGGCAAAATTTTTTGCCACTTTTTTTCAAAAAAAATGATTTTTTTTCTGTCGCTGAATCAGTGTTTTAGTGGAAAAACGAAAAGCATTGTGCAAATTTATTGGCAATTTATTTGGCAATATGCAAGCGAAACACTAATTTTGCAGTGCAAAATGTAAAACAAATCTACAATTATAAAGACAAAATACTAAAATAAGAACTATGTGTGGTATAGTAGGAATATTTGGAAAAGGCGTGGGCACTGATGAGATGCGCCGCGAAGTGCTGAAGATGTCGCATAAGATTCGTCACCGCGGTCCCGACTGGTCGGGCATCTATTGCGATGAGAATGCCATCATGAGCCATGAGCGCCTTTCGATTATCGATCCGCAATCGGGCGGCCAGCCGCTGAAAAACGCCTCGGGCGACATCATTCTCACCGTGAATGGCGAAATCTACAATCACAAGAGCATTCGCGAGGAGTTTGAGGGCACCTACGAGTTTCAGACGGGCAGCGACTGTGAGGCCATTATTCCGCTTTACGAAAAATACGGCACCGAGTTTCTCGACCGCCTCAGTGGCATCTTTGCCTTCGCGCTCTATGATAAGCGCAACGATTTCTTCATGATAGCGCGCGACCCCATTGGGGTGATACCTTTATATATAGGCAGCGACCGCGAGGCTAACACCTACTTCTGCTCCGAACTGAAGGGGCTCGAGGGGTGGTGCCAGTCGATTTCGCCCTTCCCTCCCGGCTATGTGCTCACCAGCGACGATGATGAGCCCCGCCAGTGGTGGAAGCGCTCGTGGAAGGTATACGACGCCGTGAAGGATGCCACTACCGACATTGCGGCGCTGCGCAGCGCGCTGGAAGATGCCGTGCGACGCCAACTCATGAGCGACGTGCCTTACGGCGTGCTCCTCAGCGGTGGCCTCGACTCGTCGGTGATCTCGGCCATCGCCGCAAAATTTGCGCCAAACCGCGTGGAGGAAGACGGCAAGCAACAGGCGTGGTGGCCTAGGCTTCACTCCTTCGCCGTGGGCCTCAAAGGCGCCCCCGACCTGGCAGCGGCACGCCGTGTGGCCGACCACATAGGCACCGTGCACCACGAAATCAACTACACCGTGCAAGAGGGCATCGACGCCCTGCGCGACGTGATTTACCATATCGAAACCTACGACGTGACCACCGTGCGCGCATCCACACCCATGTATCTGCTGGCGCGCGTGATCAAGTCGATGGGCATCAAGATGGTGCTTTCGGGCGAAGGCGCCGACGAGATTTTCGGCGGTTACCTCTACTTCCACAAGGCGCCATCGGCACAGGCTTTCCACGAGGAGACGGTGCGCAAACTCGACAAACTCCACCTCTACGACTGCCTGCGCGCCAACAAGAGCCTCAGCGCATGGGGCGTGGAGGGACGTGTGCCTTTCCTCGACAAGGAATTCCTCGACGTGGCAATGAGCATCAATCCCGCCGACAAGATGATCACCGCCGAGCACCCCATGGAGAAATGGGTGCTGCGCAAGGCTTTCGAAGATCTGCTGCCCGAAAGCGTGGCATGGCGACAGAAGGAACAATTCTCCGACGGCGTGGGCTACAGTTGGATCGACTCGCTCAAACTCCTCGCCGAGCAGCAGGTGACCGACGCCATGATGCGCCAGGCCGCCAAGCGATTCCCCGTCAATACGCCCATGAACAAGGAGGAATACTTCTACCGCAGCATCTTCGAAGACCTCTTCCCATCGCCCACAGCGGCCCAGTGTGTGCCCTCGGTGCCCTCAGTGGCATGCAGCACCGCCGAAGCCCTCGCATGGGACGCCTCCTTCCAAGGCATGAACGACCCCTCAGGCCGCGCCATCAAAGGCGTGCACGGCAACGCATATTGAGCCTAGCGCGGTGTTCAGCAACGCCCCCAGCGGCTGCAAGGCTGACGCCTGGAGGCGCATAGGATAAGTCCCACTTCCCTTCAGGGGGAGGGCCGGGGAGAATCTTACTGCGACACATTATATATATAACGTGTAAACAAACCATTTTTTCAGTGAAATCGCATAAGTAGAAAGTTAAGAGTTAAAAGTTGAAAGTTAGTAGAATCCCCCGAAGATGACTACGGCTTGCCGCCCACCACGCGGCAAGCCGTAGTCATCTTCGGGGGAGACTGTCCGAAAACTCGGGTTACTACCATAACCGACCCTCTCCGAGGCTC
>JAUNCU010000174.1 GCA_030526455.1 Bacteroidales bacterium
CTTCTTCAACTTCTTAACTTCTATTTGAAAAACAACACACCCACAAGAATCATGGCTGATCAAGAAATCATTTCACGCATCAAGTATCTCATCAAGGAGATGAACTACCGCCAGGCCGACTTCGCCAAGAAAATCGGGGTCGACACTTCCAATCTCTCCAAGTATATGAACGGGCGCTTGCCACTGAGCGACTCGCTTATCAACCGCATTGTGGTGAACCTGGGCGTGTCGAAGGAATGGCTCGAAAAGGGCACCGACATTCCCTTCGCCAAGCACGCTTCACTGCCCGTGACCACGGTGCCGGCGTGCGACGTGGAAACCATAAGCATGGGCACTCCGGTCTACGACATCGACGTGACCGCCGGCTCCATGCCACGGGCGCGCATGTTTGCCGACGACCTGGTGGTGGGCCACATCAATCTGCCCGACATCATCAGCGAAAACTGCCGCATCGTGCGCGTGAGCGGCGACTCGATGAGCCCCGTGATTCGCAGCGGCGACTACATTGCCGTGCGCGAACTCACCAATATGCAGTACATCTTCTGGGGCCAAATCTATGTGGTGCTGCTCGACGATTTGCGCTTGGTGAAATATGTGCGCCGCCACGACGACCCCAACATGGTGATTCTGCGCAGCGAAAACCCCAATTACGACGACATGGAGATTAGCCGCGCCGACATTCGCGAACTCATGATGGTGCAGCACGTGCTCCACCTCGACACTAGAAACTAACACAACTTGACCCACATGACACAAAATATATCTATCCACACCCTCCCCAACGGGCTGAAACTCGTGCACGTGCCTGCAGCGCAGCGCGTGGGCTGGTGCGGGCTGGTGGTGAATGCGGGCAGCCGCGACGACTACGCCGGCCGCCACGGCCTTGCCCACTTCGTGGAACACACGCTCTTCAAGGGCACCACCCACCGCCGGGCATGGCACATCCTCAACCGCATGGAAACCGTGGGCGGCGAACTCAACGCCTACACCACCAAGGAGGGAACCGTGCTCTACAGCGTGTTTCCCGAGCCCTATCTGCAGCGCGCCATGGAGTTGATTGCCGACCTGGTGATGTACAGCACCTTCCCCGACCCCGAAATCGAGCGCGAGAAGGAGGTGGTGCTCGAGGAGGTGGCGAGTTACCGCGACACGCCCAGCGAAGCGGTATACGACGACTTCGAGGACCTCATCTTCGGCACGGGCAGCAGCATGGGCCACAACATTCTAGGCTCCGAAGCCCACATCGAAGCCATGGGCAGCGCCGACTGCAGCCGCTACCTGAAGGAGCAATACGTGCCCCAGAACATGGCGTTCTTCTACATGGGCCCCGCCGACGCCGCCAAGGTGTTTCGCCTGGCCGAAAGATATTTCGCGACCATGCACCACAGCCTCTGCCGCCCCGAACGCATCACGCCGCCAGTGCTCGACGCCCAGCACAAGGTGGTGGACATCGGTTCGCACCAGAGCCACACCATCGTGGGCGCGCGTGTGCCGGGCATGCGTCACGAGGGCCGATTCGCCCTGGCGCTGCTCAACAATCTGCTGGCGGGACCGGGCATGAACTCCATGCTCAACGTGCTCATGCGCGAGCGCCGTGGCCTGGTCTACACCGTGGAGTCGTCGATTGCCAGTTTCACCGACAGCGGCTTGCTGGAGATTTACTTCGGCTGCGAGCAGTGCAAGGTGAAGAAGAGTCTCGACATCATCGCCAAGGCCATCGACAGCCTGGCGCAGTCGCCACTGTCGGCCTCGCGCCTCGACGCCGCCAAGCGCCAGTATTGCGGCCAACTCCTCGTGGCGTCGCAGAATGTGGAATCGATGGCACTGGGAGCAGGCAAGAGCGTGCTCTACTGGGGAAAAGTGTCGAGCGTCGACGACGCCGTGGAGCGCATCCAGGCCGTAACAGCCGAACAAGTCCGCCAAGCCGCCGAACTCCTCGCCCCCACCAATACCACCATCCTCACCTTCCAGTAAAAAAAGACAATCCCCACACACCGCCATTTGGAATTAGTGCACAAATACACTAATTTTGTAAAAAAGTAGATTATGGAAAAAATAAGCATTCAGTATAACCAAGCGGTGCAACGCATCAAGTCGGCTATCCTTCAAAGTCAGGCTGAAGCCGCCAAGGCTGTAAACAGCCAGATGCTAACACTATATTTTGGCGTAGGCAAGTATGTTTCCGAAAACACCCGAACCGGCTCTTGGGGCACAGGCGCTATTGAGACCATTAGCGCTCAGTTAAAGAGAGAACTGCCAGGGTTGCGAGGTTTTGGAGTATCAAATATAAAATACATGCGCCTTTTTTATGAAACATGGAACGACTTCATAATTCGCCAGCCAATGGCTGGCGAATTACAAAATGCTGAAAATAAAGATAATATCATAAAGAATGATTTACTGCATCTAATTCGTCAGCCAATGGCTGGCGAATTAGATTGGCACGATTTCTTTTCGGTAAGTTTTTCCCATCATATCGAAATCCTCTCCAAGACAAAAACCTTAGAAGAACGAGTTTTCTACATTCATCAAGCAGCCACATTGCATTGGGACAAATACACCTTGCGCGATAATCTAAAAGCCGACCTGTATCACCACCAATCGCAAATGCCAAGCAATTTTTCTCAA
The DNA here is from genome assembly GCA_030526455.1 of Bacteroidales bacterium. Lineage (GTDB taxonomy): Bacteria > Bacteroidota > Bacteroidia > Bacteroidales > Muribaculaceae > Sodaliphilus. The sequence continues at coordinate 2,629 of JAUNCU010000174.1, forward strand.
ACGATGCCATCAACTCGACATGCACTAAAAGCAATTTCTATGTTTAAAGACGAGTACTTGCTCGACTTTATAAATGTGGAAGAACTTGGTGAGCGTGACGCACAAGATGTTGACGAAAGGGTAATTGAACACTCTATTGTGGCCAATGTGAAAAATTTCATTCTCACATTTGGTAAAGATTTCACTTTTATAGGCAACCAAGTACACATCGACAAGTTTGGACACGACCATTGGGTAGACTTGCTCTTTTTTAATAGAGAACTGCAAAGTTTGGTTGTATTTGAATTGAAAAAAGGAAGTTTCAAACCATCATATTTGGGGCAACTAGCCGCTTACATTCGCATGCTTAACGACGACGAGCGCAAACCTCACGAGAATCCCACAATAGGCATTGTGCTTTGTCGCGATGCCGACAGAACCTACGTAGAATACATCCTTCAAGACTACACTCAACCAATGGGAGTGGCCACTTATCAAGTGATGCCTGAGAAATTAAAAGAAGTGCTTCCTCCTGAGGAAGGATTCAAGAAAATCCTCGAGGGTGAGGAACTATAAGCGCACACACTAACACCATATTTTTTCTTATGCAAATTCTGCTTGCTAATGCTAAAATAATGAATGAGGGCTGCTCGGTGAAGCCGCTGAGTGTGCCTATGTTTCAGCATGTGGCCGATGTGCTGGCTGCTGAGATGGCGCAGGTGGATGCCACCGAGATGGCGCAGATGCTGGGATGCAGCCTGCCACTGGCGATGGAGAACTGCGAGCGTTACCGCGCGTGGGGCATCGCCGAGAAAATGCCCGCCATCATGGCCTACAATGGCCAGGCCTACAAGCACCTGAAGGCCGCCACGCTCAGCCCCGAGGCACTCGACTATGCCGGCAGCCACCTGTGGATCACCTGTTTCCTCTATGGCCTGCTGCGCCCCATGGACGCCATCGCGCCCTACCGCATGGAGCACACCGTGGTGCTCGAAGCCACCGGCGACCGCCCCATGAACCAATTCTGGCGCGACCGCCTCACCGATGTGCTCATCCACAGCGTGAAGGCCGACGACGGCATCCTCCTCCACCTCTCCACCACCGAATATGAGCACCTCTTCGACTGGAAGCGCGTGAAGCGCGAGGTGACGGTGATCAAGCCCGTGTTCTACGCCCGCAACAAGCGCGGCGACCTGCAGGTGCAGGCCGTGTGGGCCAAGGCGTGCCGTGGCGCCATGGTGCGCTTCGTGCTCGAAAACCGCATCACCGACCCCGAGATGCTCACCGCCTTCACCCACGAAGGCTTCTTCTACAACCCCGAAGGCCCAGCCGTGGCCCCCAAAAGCGCCACCCGCTTTATCTTCACCCAGTGAACCTCCATTTTTGGGGGAATTAAATAGTTTTTTTTGCTAAAACGGAGAAAAATTACTATTTTCGTAACCGAAAGCAATTTATTGCGCCAGTCACTATCGAAAATAAAACAACTAATATATAATTTCGACCTATTATGAACGACGTGAAATTTTATCTCGACCCCGCTGAAAAGAAGATGGGCGAGGCTACCAACTATCTGGAAGAGGCTTTGGCACACATCCGCGCTGGTAAGGCCAACGTAAAAATCCTCGACGGCGTGAAAGTTGACGCCTACGGAAGCAAAATGGCGCTCAACGCCGTGGCCAACATCAGTGTGCCCGATGCACGCTCTATCGTGATCACTCCTTGGGACAAGAGCATGTTCCGCCTCATCGAAAAGGCCATCATGGACTCTAACGTGGGCATCACTCCCGAAAACAACGGTGAAGTGATTCGCCTCAACATCCCACCATTGACCGAGGAACGCCGTAAGCAACTCGTGAAGGACTCTAAGGCCGAAAGCGAAAAAGCAAAAGTGAGCATCCGCAACGCACGCCGCGAAGCCATCGAAGGCTTGAAGAAGGCCGTGAAGGAAGGTATGGCCGAAGACGTGGAAAAAGACGCCGAAGCAAAGGTGCAAAAACTCCACGACAAGTTCCTCAAGAAAGTTGACGAACTCTTCGCAGCCAAGGAAAAAGAAATCCTCACCGTATAAAGCCCACAAAAAAAGCAGCGCCCCACAAAAAAGCGCCGCTCAACCAAGGCTACCACAAAACAAAGGCCACCGATTCCCCACCACAACCAAGGAATCGGCGGCTTTATTATTTTTGCCATAAAGAAAAAAAATCCTAGAAATCTAGTCGTCTAGATATCTAGGAATCCTACATTGTATCCTTTTCTCGTGCTATAGCAAATGGCGGGCTAGGCGGGAGGCTCCTCGCTGGCCTTTGCTGGTGAGGTGGTAGAGTAGCGGGATGGCTAGGCGGCGGATGATGCCTGTCGCTAGGCGGTGGCGGGTGGGGGTGTAGAGGGCGCGGGCTTCGGCTTGGTGGCCTTCTTTGGCGTAATGCGCCGCGAGGATGAGGCGGCGGAAGTCGATGAGGCGCAGCAGTCGCGCCTTCTCGGCCACCGAAGATGCGGCCACATATCCTTCCACCGTGTCGATCACGCGTTCCCATCGACCCGCACGGCTGAAGAAACCCGTGCCCGTAATCGATGCCGCTCCGCTGTCGTAGATATCCACCAGCGGCATGTCGATGAATGCCATGCGTGGCTGAGCCAGCATGAGGCGAATGCCCAGTTCCCAGTCGTTCCACTCATAGAAATCGGTGTTCCACAGTCCGCTACGGTCGAAGAACTCGCGCCTCACGGCATAGCGCTGCGTGGCGAGAATGCTGTGCAGAATCTGGTTGGCGAAGGCGTCGGTGGTGAAATATGGCAGCGGTCGCTCACTGCCGTCGCGGCTGTGCAGAATGGCTTTCACCACCGCCACATCGAGCGATTCGTGCTGCTCAATGGCGTGGCGATACTCCTCCACGAGCGTGGGGCGCATGGTGTCGTCGCTGTCGAAAAACAGCACCCATTCGCCCGTGGCTTCACGGTAGCCACGGTTGCGCGCCGCGGGAGCATTGCGCTCCGCCTCCTGCACCACCTTCACCTCAAAGTCGGCACTGGCATGCGCCGCCGCAAAATCCTGAAGCACCTGCAGCGAGGCATCGGTGCTGAAATTGTCCACCAGCACCACCTGCAGCGGCCGGTGAGTCTGCGCCAGCACCGAGTCGAGCGTAGGCTTCACCTTCTCAGCACGGTTAAAAACGGGTATGATAATAGAAAACTGCATCACTTTTTCACGCTTTTCACTACAAAGATAATGGAAAAACGCATATTATTGAAAAAAAACTCTTAACTTTGAAAATAATTGACACCCACAAATAACAGACAACCAGGCAAGCAGCCAAGAAGCCTCTTAGACTCTTAGACTGTTAGACTGTTAG
>JAUNCU010000175.1 GCA_030526455.1 Bacteroidales bacterium
GGCTGCCCGGCGTTTTTGCTATAGACCTTTCGTATTTCGCGTTTTCAGCTAGGTTGTGCGTGATGGGTTACTGGGCTGTGAAGGTGGCTACTGTGGTGGTGCCTTGGGCTGTGGAGCCGAGGTAGAAGCCCTGGAATTCGCTGGTGGCGTCGGTGGGGGCTGTGGTGCTCGACTTGAGGGTGTAACTGCTGCCTTTCTTCATTTGTGGTGCCGAGATGAGTGAATAGGTGTTGTTCACGTTGCAGGGCAGTTTCACGGTGAAGATGTTGTTGCCCGAAGCGTCGGCCAGGGTGTAGTAGTTGGCCGAAGAGAGGCTCTTGCCCGTCATCCAGTAGTAGCCTTGTGTGGTGGCGCTGCCGAGCGCGCTGCTGCCGCCGCCCTGGTTGCCGCCGCCCGTGAACAGGTATCCGCCCGTGACGGTGAGTCGGCTGTTGCCGTCGGCATCGATACCCATTTCAGCGCCGCCCTTGCTGGTAACGGCCACCACCACGCCGTCGCTTATCTGGAACGAGCCTGTGGTGTTGGCGTTGCTGTCGATGGCGTCGTTGCCGTTAGAGTAGCACATGAGTCGCGCGCCGCGCACGTAGATTTTGCCAGTGCAGTTGATGCAGTCGTCGTAGCAGTACGACACCACGTCGCCGCCGTCGAAGTACATCGTGTTCTTGCTCTCGATGCCTTCGCCGCCTTCGCTTGAGGTAGACACATCCACCTTGCCGCTATACATGTAGAAGATGCCCATCACCTTGATAGCCTTAGGCGAACCGCCGCTACCGCCGCTCTCGCCAGGGCGAGTGCCGCCACCACCGGGGCGAGTGGGAGGATTCCATCCGCCGCCCCAGTTGCCGCCCGAGGTGCCCGTTTTCTTGTCGCCAGTGGTGTGCACGATCATCACGGGGCCGTCTTTGCCCTTTTCGCCGATGGTCATGTCGCCGTCGGCCTTGATGCCCTTAGAGCCCGCGCCGCTGCATCGAATCTCCACCGATCCGCCCGTGATGCTGATATTGCCGTCGCTGCTGAGCGCGTTGGCTTCTTCGCCGGTGCAGATGAGGGTGAGTTCGCCGTCTTCCATCACGAAGTTGCCGTTAGTCTTCACGGCAGGCGTCTTTGTAGAAGAAGTCACTTCCAGCGTGCCGCCCGTGCGGGTGAAATTGCCCTCCACATCCACGGCCTTCGCCTCGTCGCCGCTTACGGTGATGAGGATATCGCCCGCGCTTTGCGTCATATTCTTGTCGGCCTTGATGCCCATACACTTGGTGGTGTCGCCCGCCTCAATCACACTCTTGCCGCTGAGGGCGAGCGTAACGTTGGTGCCCTCAAAGTTGAGGTCGCCGCCGCCGAGGGTGGTCTTGGAGGCATCGGTGAAGCACTTGCCGCTGATGGCCTTCGAGCCGTCGCCGCTCACTTCGCCCGCGATGCTGCCGCCGCTGAAGGTAGCCATCCACGCAGCGCGAATGCCTTGGCTCAGGCGTCCGCTCACGTTCATCGTCACCTCGCCGCCGCTCATCGTCAGCACCGAGTCGGCCTTGATGCCCGTCACATCGTCGGCGCTCACGGTGATGTTCAGTTTGCCGCCCTTCAGGTAGATGCAGCCATAGTCGTCGGCATCCACGCAGTCGCCCTTCACGCCGCTGATGGTCACATTGCCGCCGTTCATCTGGAAGAAATTGTTCTCCACGTCGCCGGCCTTGCCCTTGCCGCAGTGAATACCGTCGCTCTCGGCACCCAGGATATTGATGGTGCCCACGCTCTTCTTCAGTTGCAGGTATTCCTTCGCCGAGATGGCGTGTTTGCTGTTGCCCGTCACGTTCAGCGTGCCGGCGCCCTCAAATTCGGGATGGCCCGAGAAGTAGACGGCCGCCTTCTGGCTGCCGCCCACACCGTCGACGAAGGTGTTCTCGGTGCCCTTGTTGAGCACCACAGCCACGCGTTTGCCGGTGCTGATGGTGATGGCGCCGCCGCTGGGGTTGGTGAGGCTTACGCCATTGAGAATGAGTGTGGATTTATATTCGCCCTTTTGCGTGAACGAGCCATTGAGGCTTGCGCCGCTCAGCGTGTAGGTGTATTCCTTGTCCACCGAGGCGTCTTGCGTCACCGTCACGTGGGCGCCGCTCACACTGGTGGTGATTTTCTCGGCGATATTGCCGCTCACGGTCACCGTGGCGCTCTCGCCGCTGTATTGCACGAAGATATTGTTGTCGGCCACCGCCTCATTGTTCACCACGATGCTGTCGACCGTGGCGAGGCTGAAAGTTTTGCCCTGCACGGTGAGCGTAGAGGCGTCGGCAAACGGCATTTCAGCCACTTGCTGCGTGTTGAAAGCCCATTTGGTTTGCCCCGTGTGCACCCACATGGTTTGCTGGGCGGTTGCGGCGAGCGTGGTCAGTGCCGCTATTGCGAAGGTGTATATCGTCTTTTTCATTGCAATGGAGGTGTTAGAGTTGATGCATTGAGGATGATGTTGATGAGAGCGGTCACATCGCTCACGTCGATGTTTCCGTCGCCGGTGATGTCGGCGCTGGAGGCGTCGGTGGGCACTTCGCCCAAAATCATGGAGACGAGCAGCGTCACGTCGCTCACGTTCACTTCGCCGTCGTGGTTCACATCGCCCTTAGTGGGCGCTGGGGTGGGGGAGTCGGTGAAGTACATGCATGCCACATCGGCGAGCGCCACCTGTGTGGTGGCTCCACTGGCATCGGTGGCCACGAGTTGATCGGTTGTGAACACAATTTTCAGCCGGTCGGCCTTCACCGCCTGCTCAGTGCCGCTGGCGGTTTTCAGTTTCAGATACTGAAACCCCTGGGCGCTTCCCGCTATTCCGGTCAAGAATATGACGAGTAAAAGGAGTAAATGTTTCATAATAGATTGGTAATTAGTGTAGAATGAATTTTTTGCAAATTTCATAAAAAAGCAATTCAATTCCAAATAATTGTGGCAAAAAGTGAGTGTTTGTTGTGATTTTTATTGCATTTTGCGCCTTTTGTTAATAGGCTCGCATGCTTTTTGTCGCTTTTTTTTATCCACCCCTACGGCAAAAATGATTAAATTTGCACCTAAATTGAGGAAATTTTCAATCAATACTAATTATACTACTATGGTAAAACAATTACTCACTGTCGCTGCAGCCGTGATGACTGCAGCCATGGGCTGGGCACAGACCACATTCCCAGCGACCATTGAGATTACCGACGAGGCAAGTTTCGCCTCTTGGACGGTGATCGACGCTAATGCGACCACGAGTGCCAACACCTGGGGCTACGACGCCACCAACAGCGAAGCACTCTATCCCGAAGACAAGAAAAATGCCGCCAACGACTGGCTCATCTCGCCTGCCATCTATCTCGAGCCAGGCAAGTATGAAGTGAGCGGCTACGTGATTCAGCGCTCTTCCTACAGTAGCGACAAGCAGGCATTCGAACTCACCTTCGGCGCCGAAGCCACTGTAGCGGGCCAAACCACCTTTGCCAACGTGACCTCTTACCAGAGCAAACTCTACACTGCCACCACTGGCAATGTGGTGGTGACTACCGCTGGCAACTACCACTTCGCCATCCACTTGAAGAGCAGCAGTTACATGGGTAACTGTGGCTTCAAGAAATTTGTGATCAATAAACTGGCTCCAGTGCCCGCCCACGTGAGCGACCTCGCTGTGGCTGCCGGCGAAAACGGCGCGCTTCAAGCCATCATCACCTGGACCAACCCCACCAAGGACAGCGACGGCAACGACCTGCAGAAGTTCTCCGGCGTGAAGGTGAAACACGGCACCACCGTGCTCGCCACCCTCAACGGCGCCGTGGGCGAAGCCATGACTTATGTTGACAACACCATCACCAACGCTGGCCGCTACACCTACTCGGTGATTCCTTTCAACGAAGACGGCGAGGCTGCCGGCACTGCCCCCACAGCCACTAGCAACTGGATTGGTACCGACACTCCTAAGCCCGTGACCGACCTCGCAGCCAGCACCGACGGCAGCAAGGTGACCCTCACCTTCACCGCTCCCACCGAGAGCGCCAACGGCGGCTACGTGGACTGGAGCGCCCTCACTTACCGCATCAGCCGCAACTCGACAGTGCTCAACGAGGCTTTCTCAGGCACCACTTTTGAAGACAGCGTGACTTCGCTAGGCAGTTACACCTACAGCGTGCAGGCACAAGCCGACGGCAAGCGTGCCGCTGCACAGAGCGTGACCGTGCGCGCCGGCGAAGGTTTCCCTGTTCCTTACAGCGAAACATTCGACGCCGCTTCTTCGCTCGACCTCTTCACCATCATCAACGTGTCGGGCGGCTCTCGCACCTGGAACTACAACAGCACCAGGAAGTGCGCTCAATACTGGGGCAACGCCACCAACGCCGACCAGTGGCTCATCACTCCTCCAGTGATTCTCGAAGCCGGCAAGACCTACGAACTCAAGTTTAACGCCGGTCTTGAAAACGCTGTGAGCACTTCGAGTTACAAGCAACTCAACGTGTATGTGGGCAAGGGCGACAAGGTGGAAGACCAAACTACCGAACTCTTTGGCGAACTCATCAGCAGCGCCATCATGAACGGCAAGACCGCCTACTTCACTGCTCCCGCCAACGGTGGCTACAACTTCGGTTTCCGTGTGACAGGCGCCACCAACACCTACTCTATCTTCGTTGACAACATCAGCGTGAAGGTAGCCGAAGTGATCCCTGCCGCTGTGGGCGAATTCAAGGCTGAGGCAGCTGCCGAAGGCGCTCTCGCTGCCAACATCTCTTGGGTGAACCCATCGAAGGCTGTGAGCGGTCTCGACCTCGAAAGCCTCGACAAGGTGGAAGTATACCGCGGTAGCGACCTCGTATACACCGACGAAAACCCACAAGTGGGCGCTGCGTGTGCTATCATCGACGCCGTTGAGGCTGCCGGCTCTTACACCTACAAGGCTTACGCCTACGTGGGCACTCAGAAGAGCGCCGTGGCCACCTCTACCGTGGCTTGGGTAGGTCCTGACACCCCAGCCGCTCCAGCCGCTGCCACCCTCGCTCTGGTAGAAGGCAAGCCTGTGGTTACTTTCAATGCCGTTACCGCCGGTGTGAACGGTGGCTACATCAACACCGCCGCCCTCACCTACACCATCACCCGCAACCCCGATGCTGAAGTGGTGGCAGAAGGCATCAAGGACACCACCTTCACCGACAATGCAGTGCTCTCGCTCGCAAAATACAGTTACACCATCGTGGCTAAGGTGGGCGAACAGGAAAGTGCGCCTATCACCACCAATGCCCTCGTGATTGGCGACGCCCTCGAATTGCCTTGGGAAACTTCTCTCGCCAGCGAAGACGAAGCCGCTATCTGGGCATTCTACGATGCTAACGCCGACGGCAAGACCTGGAGTTACAACACCCGCAACGCCGACCTCGAAACCGGCTTCGGTGCCAAGGATGGCGACGCCGCATTCACTCCTCCATTCCACACCCTGAAGGGCGACCACATCCTCACCTACAGCATCCACGGCTACAGTTCGCGCTACGGCGATGCCTACAACGTGGTGATTGCCAACAACGGCGACTTCGCCGGTGCCACCACCATCGCTGAATATGGCGACAAGGACATCGCATTCTCAATGTTCGAATCGCGCACCATCAACTTCCGCGTTGAGGCTGAAGGCACCTACCACATCGGTTTCGTGCAGAAGGCTTCCGACCCATGGGGCATCTACCTCAAGGACGTGAAGATTGAACGCGTAATCCCAACCGGCGTCAACGACCTCGACGCTAAGGCCGTGAAGAGCGTACGCTACTTCAACCTCATGGGCGTGGAAAGCGCCGGGCCAGTGGAAGGCGTCAACATCGTGGTAACCACCTACACCGACGGCACCACATCGTCGGCAAAGGTGATCCGCTAATCCACAGCGAATAACCCACAATCCCCAAATACCAAGCCCCCGGCATTCACCCGCCGGGGGCTTT
>JAUNCU010000176.1 GCA_030526455.1 Bacteroidales bacterium
GTCTCTAGAAATACCTCTTCAGCAGGCGTTGATAGGTGGTGGAGTCGGCTTTTATGGCTTTGATTTGCTGGTTGAGGAGGTTGCAGAGTTCGGTGTTGCCTTTCTTGAGCACCCACGACTGGAACTGTGAGAAACTGATGTCGCGGCTCACGTCCACCTTGCCACGGTATTGCTTGGCGAGTTGGTGGGCTATGTGGCTGTTGATCACGGCATAGTCGATTTCGCCAGTGGCCACCTTGAGGAAGAGTTGCTCAGGGCCGTAACTGTTTTCGGTGGCAATGTGGATGGTGTCGCCTATCTCACGGCTCAACGCCTCCACACGCTCACGCATGGGCGAATCCTTCACAATCCACACCGTCTTATCGGCCAAGTCGAGTTGGCTCTTCACCTCAATTTCACCCTTGGCGTCGCAGCGCTGCACCAGCGCCTGCTTGTCGAGAAACACATCGTGGGTGAAGAGATACTTCTCCTGCGCCTCAGCCGTCATGGGAAACTGCCCCGCGAGCAAATCGTAGGTGCCATCGTCGAGGGCATCGAGCGCCTTGCTCAGCGTCACCACCGAGTGAAACTTCATGGGCCTATGCATGCGCGCTGCCACCATACGCAGCAAGTCGTAGTTCAAGCCGCCCAGCGTGTCGGCATAGGTGTAGTAACTGATGGGCGAATACTCGATGGCCACATCGAGCGTGTCGCCGCCGCTTTTCGCCACATTCTGGCTTCCGGGGTGGAGCGGAATATCCTTGCTTGAGCAATTACGCAGCATCGCCATGGCAGCCACAGCCCCCACCAGCAGCGCCACATAAAGCCCCAAGCGCCCAGTCTTCATTTTCTTACTCTGCTTCATCATACCCACAAAATTACAATTTTTTCGCGAAAATAAAAAAAGCCGTGCAGCAGAGCAAAGTCCACCACACGGCAAAAAATATGTCACAAATAGTAGTATTTTCTATGCTTCTTACAGAACCACTGGCTCGAATGGCAAGTTCCAGGCTTCGGCTACGCCTTTGAAGGTCACCTTGCCTTCTACCACGTTGAGGCCTTTGTAGAGGGCTTCGTCGTCTTTGCATGCTTGCTTCCAGCCCTTGTTGGCGAGGTCGACAGCATATTTCAATGTGGCGTTGGTCAGTGCCATTGTTGAGGTGTTAGCCACTGCACCTGGGATGTTGGCCACTGCATAGTGGAGGATTCCGTCCACTTCATAGGTGGGCTCGCTGTGTGTGGTTGGGTGCGATGTTTCGAAGCATCCGCCTTGGTCGATTGCCACATCCACGAGCACTGTGCCTGGTTCCATTTCCTTGAGCATTTCCTTTGTGATGAGGAAAGGTGTCTTTGCGCCAGGAATAAGAACAGAACCCACAACCACGTCAACATCCTTGATTTCTTGGCGGATGTTGTGTTCTGTGCTATAGAGGGTGTGGATGTTGGCTGGGGTTTCGATATCGAGTTGGCGGAGGCGTGGCAACCACACGTCGGTGATGGTTACATCTGCGCCCATGCCGGCTGCGTAGCGAGCGCATGCTTCGCCCACAACGCCACCTCCGAGCACGAGGAACTTGGCAGGCTTAACGCCAGGCACGCCACCGATGAGTTTGCCCTTGCCGCCCTTGGTTTTCTGCAGATAGTAAGCGCCGTTGATGGCAGCCATACGGCCAGCCACTTCGCTCATAGGCACGAGCAATGGCAGACGGCGGTCAGGAGTTTGCACAGTTTCGTAAGCGAGGCAGATGGCGCCGCTTTCGAGCATGGCCTTGGTGAGTTCTTCGTCGCTAGCGAAGTGGAAGTAGGTGAAGAGGAGTTGACCTTTGCGAATGAGTTTATACTCAGGCTTGATAGGTTCTTTCACCTTCACGATCATGTCGGCTGTAGCATACACGTCTTCGATGGTGGGCAGGATAGTGGCGCCCACTGCAGTGTATTGCTCGTCGGGAAAACCGCTGCCTTCACCGGCTGTATGCTGAACGAATACTTCGTGACCATTTTTCACTAATTCGGCAACGCCTGCGGGGGTCATGCCCACGCGGTTTTCGTTGTTCTTAATCTCTTTTGGAATACCGACTTTCATTTTGTTTGGTTGGTTTAATTAGTTATTAAGTTAATGTTTTCGTAAATGTAAGTTTTTTTACGCCCCAAATTTAGAAAAAAAATTAATCGGTTGGTTATGAAAATGGCATTTTTTTCACGCCGATGCTACATTTTTTTTGCCCGAGTGCGGAATTATGCCTCTTTGGCTAATAAAAATACCCTCGCATTACTGAATCGAAATGCGAGGGTGTATAATTATGCGATATGCAGAATCGCAGAATGTGGCTAGCCGAGGATGATGTTGATGAGCGAAGTCACGTCGCTCACGTTGATGTCGCCGTCGGCGTTCACGTCGGCCTGAGGCTTGGGTGCTTCGGTGCCGAGGATGATGTTGATGAGCATGGTCACGTCGCTCACGTTCACCTGTCCGTCGCCGTTGATGTCGCCAGTGATGCCCATGCCTTCGATGGTGATCACGTTCGACTCAGGCGATGTGTAGCCCAGGCGATACGACTGCACGGTGTAGGCGTGCTTGTAGCCGCTCATCACGTTGCTGAATTCGTAACTGGTTTCGCTCGCGTCCACGATGATGGCTTCGCGGTCCATCTCGTCGTCGTCTTCATCGAGCACCACGTGGTTCACGATGTAGTAGTCGATGGCGTCGGTAGAGGCAATCCAGTTGGCCACGAATCCCGCGCTGGTCACATTGGTGGCCGCAGTGGCGGTGAGGGCGGAGAGTGTGGGCACTGGCAGACAGTCGGCCGAAAGTTCCACACCTATGCTGCCCACCAATCCGCCGTCGCTCAGCAGCAGTTTCGCCTTGTGGTTGCCCACGGCTGTTGGGGTGTAGGTGATCACGAGAGGATAGCCCTGCTCGCTATTGGCGACGGTGCGGTCGATCGACTTCACACTGGTGGTGAACATGGCGTAGTCGTTCTTGTATACGCGAGTGCTGAGGGCATTGGTGAGTCCCTCGCCCTTCACCCACACCACATAGTCGATGCTCTTGCCCAGACCGATTTCGCCGAAGTAGAGTTCGGTGCCTTGTGTGGGCGTGATGAGGGTGGGTTCGCCCTGTGGGTCGTCGCCACCGCCTATGTTGAACACCTGGTCTTGCTTATCGCCCCAAATGTATTCAATGAGTTCGGGATGGTCGATGAAGGGGTTACGGTTGTTCTGCACGCGATACACAGCGTCGTTGCGGTCGGTTTCCTTGTCGCTCACGGGGTCGTTGCGGCTCCACTTCAGCAGCAAGTCGATGGCCCAGGTGTTGAGCGTTTTCCAACTGCTGTTGTTCACCATGTAGGTGTATTTCCATTTGTAGTCCTGATAGCAGGTGGCCATGTAGAAATAGGTGCGCGCGAAGTCGCCCTTGTAGGCGTCGTCGGGCTCAAAAACGGTGCCGTCGCCGCCACCTTGTCCCTTCACGGGGAGGCCCACCTTGGTCACACCGTTGTCGAAGTTTGCGTTGTCGACCTCGCCCAGCGGGTGGTTGCTCTTGGCCATGTTGGCGTCGCCGTCGCTGGGATAGAGGTGGTGGAGGTCGGTGTAGGCGTCGACTTCGGTGCCGCCCCACCAACTTTTAGGGAACGAGTGCTCCTTGTGCATACCCGACACACCGCTGAAGCCGTTGAAGTAATAGGTGCGGTTGCTGTACATGTCCCACACGCGGCTTTTGTCGGAGGGCATGCAGTCGGTGCTGGGGAAGTAGCGCCAGAGGCTGCTGTAAGTCACCACTGTGTGCTGCTTGATGAGGTTGTGCACAGCATTTTTCAGCGCCTGGCCCTTAAGCCCGTTGAGGGTGCGGTAGTAGCCAATAGGAGCCGAAGCCAGTGCAGCAAAGCCCACACACATGCTCAGCAGTGCCGATAGTAATAGTTGTCGATATTGTTTCATAAGATTGAGGTAGTTATCACATTATATAAAATAGAAAATACAAAAGTAGTGTTTTTTTTCCTTATTCATCGCATAATGCGCCCAAAAACATGAAAATCAATGAAAAAAGATGTAGAAAGCGGGCGGTGGTGGTGTGATTAGGCCATAGCGGCGGCTTTTCTTGCGCTTGCTTCGCCGGGGTGTGAATGAGGTGTGGATAAATTGTTAGGATTTTGTTGAGCGAAATGGTGGCATTATTCGCGCGAAACTTTTAACTTTGCATCTTGTAACACCACTTTTTGCAAAACAGACTACGACATGGAATTCGATACAGCGAAAACTTCAGTGAACCGTCAGCAATACCGCCGCAAGCCTCAGCACGAGAGCGACGCGGCGCTGGAAATGGGCAGAACGCAGCCTCAAGACATAGAATTTGAGGAGGCTGTGCTGGGTGCGATTATGCTCGAAAAGGACGCATTCTCGCTCGTGAACGATATTCTCACACCCGAGAGTTTCTACCTGCGAGCCAACCAACTCATCTACACCGCCATTCGCGACCTGGGCGCGCAGCAGTTGCCCATCGACTTGCTCACCGTGACGCAGCAACTCCGCTCCAACGGCCACCTCGAGGAGGTGGGCGGCGCGGTGCACATCTCTGAACTCACAAGCCGTGTGGCTTCGGCAGCCAATATCGAATACCATGCGCAAATTGTGGCGCAGAAATACCTTGCACGCGAGTTGATTAGTTACAGTTCGCAGATTGGCACCCTAGCCACCGACGAGTCGATCGACGTCTACGACCTGATGCAGGAGGCCGAAGGCAAACTCTTCGAACTGTCAAGAAACACGCTCAAGCGCGACTTCACGCAAATCGACCCCGTGATCAACGATGCCATCAACAAGATTCAGGAAGCAGCCAACCGTGAAAGCGGTCTGAGCGGTCTGCAGACGGGCTACCGCGACCTCGACAAGGTGACCTCGGGTTGGCAAAACAGCGACTTGATTATCATCGCGGCACGTCCTGCAATGGGTAAGACGGCGCTGGTGCTCTCCATGGCGAAGAATATGGCGGTGGATTTCAACACGCCAGTGGCGGTGTTCTCGCTCGAAATGTCGAATCTGCAACTTGTGAACCGCTTGATCAGTAACGTGTGCAACCTTGAAAGCGAGAAAATCAAGAGCGGCCAACTCTCGCCTGCCGACTGGAGCAACCTGATGGAGCGCATCAAGAACCTCTACCAGGCACCTCTTTACGTCGACGACACGCCGTCGCTCTCCGTATTCGAATTGCGTACCAAGGCCCGCCGCCTGGTGAAGGAGCACAACATACAGATGATTATCATCGACTACCTCCAGTTGATGAACGCCACGGGTATGAAATTCGGCAGCCGCGAACAGGAAGTGAGTACGATTTCGCGTTCGCTCAAGCAACTCGCTAAGGAATTGAACATCCCCATCATCGCCCTGTCGCAGTTGAACCGTAACGTGGAATCGCGCGGCGACGACAAGAACGGCAAGCGACCACAGTTGAGCGACCTTCGTGAATCGGGTTCTATCGAGCAGGATGCCGACATCGTGTGCTTCATCCACCGCCCCGAGTACTACACCAAATCGGGTGTCGACAGCGAGGGCAACGACATTCGCGGCAAGGCAGAATTCATCATCGCCAAGCACCGTAGTGGTTCGGTGTGCGACGTGCCCATGCGATTTGTGGGCAAATATGCGCGCTTCGAAAACTGGGAAGAAAACTTCGGCACCAGTTCAGAATACTATGAGTCGAAAATCGGCGGCGACGAAAGCGGTGCAGCACCAGTGGAAGCCACAAGCACCCCACCAGAAGGCTTCACCCTCACCCCACCAAACGTAGACTTCCTCAGCACCTCACCAGAAGATAAGGCTCCATTTTAATTTTCTATCGAGAGGGAGGCTAGTGGATTTTGGGGCTAGTGATTCTGGTGGCTCTAGAATTACTAGTAATTCTTTTAGTCTTTTAGTCTTTTATTATCTTAGTC
>JAUNCU010000177.1 GCA_030526455.1 Bacteroidales bacterium
GTTATACACAAAACCGACCCGCGGATTAAAATAGTCCTGCTTATCTTGCTTATCTTTTTGGTCTTGCTTGTCTTGATCCTTGTTCTGGTCCTTATTTTGGTCCTTGTCTTGATCTTTATCCTTATCCTTGTTCTGGTCCTTGTTTTGATTGTTCTGATTCTGATTGTTTTTGTTGTCCTTGTTCTTCAACTGAGCCATGCGCAGGTTGTAGCGCGCCTCGTCGTATTTTGGGTTCTTGCGCAGCGCCTCCTTGTAGCATTCTATGGCCTGGCCATAGTCCTGCTGCTTGTAGGAGATGTTGCCCAAGTCGTAGGCCGCCACACTCACGATGCGTGGGTCGATACTGTTTTCAGCCAAGTTTTTCAGAATTTCCACCGCCGCCTGCAGTTGCTGGCTCATTTCCTCCTGGCTGGCGGTGTCGGCCTGCTGCGGCTGCATGGGCGCTGGTGCGTTTTTCCCCATCTTGGGATCTTGGCGCAGCAGCGCACTGGCGAGGTTGAACTGCGCCATCTCCGACGCCTCGTTTTCGCTCAGCGCCTTGCGGTAGGCCGCTTCAGCCTCGGCGTAATCGCCCTCGGCATAGGCTTCGTTGCCCTCCACGATAAAGTTGCGCTCAGCCTTGGTGCTCTGCACAGGCTCTTCCTCGCTGGAGCAAGCCCCCAAAGCGAAGATTGCCACCACGGGCATGACGTATCGGGTGATTAAAAGTTTCATTTCTTTTGTCCTCCTTTCTTGGTGAAGAAATTATAGCGCTTCAGCAGCGGATTCTTGCGTTCAAGAATAAACATCTCGGCGATAATCAGGAAGAATGCTATCCATGCAAAGATGGGGAAAAGTTCGTTTTCGAGCGAGTAGGTGTAGTTGCCCAGTTCGCTCTTCGAGAGTTTCATCAGTTGCTCGTGCAATTCATCCACCGCGTCGCTCGCAGCGCCGTTCACGTAGCAGCCAGTGCCGCCCTTGGCAATTTCCATCGCGCCTTTCTCGTTGAGTTTCGACACGGCTGGGCTGCCGTTTTCGTCGGTGAGCACTTCGCCGTCGGCAGTGGGCACAGGCGCGCCGTTCACCGAGCCAATGCCCACCACATTCACCGTGATGCCCTTCTTGCGAGCCTCTTCGGCGCTGCTCACGGCATCGTCTTCAAAGTTTTCGCCATCGGTGATCACGATGATGGTTTTCTGCGTGCGTGGGTTGCTGGAGAAGCACTGTCCGGCCATGTTGATGGCTGCACCGATGGCAGTGCCTTGCGTGGGCACCATGTCGGTGTTGATGCTGTTGAGATACATTTTCGCGCTCTGTGCGTCGCCGGTGATAGGCATCTGCATGTAGGCATTGCCGGCAAACACGATGAGGCCCACCTTGTTGCCCGTGAGGCGGTCGATGAGTTTTTCGAGCACCTGCTTCGAGCGCTGCAGGCGGCTCACTTCGGGTGCCTCGTCGCTGCTGGCGGCGTTCATCGAATTCGATACGTCGAGGCAAATCATCACCTCAATGCCCTTCATGGTGGTGCTCGTTTCGGTGGCGCCGCCGCGCGGGCGTGCCAGAATCACCACCAGCACAGCCAGCAGCAGCAATTCCACACCCAGGCGTATCCAGGGCTTGTAGGGCGACTGCTCAGGCATCAGTTCCTTCACCACGGCTGTGCGGCCAAATTTGGCAATCTTCTTCGCCTTGGCGCGCTGAGCAAGCCAAAACAGGCCTGCCACCACGGGGAGCAGCAAGAGCAGATATAGATATTCGGGATTAGCAAAACTAAACATAGCCAAAACCTTTTTTCCTTTTTTGTTGTTGTGATATACTATATAGTGAGAAAACGCTATGGAATGCGGCGCAGCACGGTGTAACTGATGAGCAGATTCACCACCACGAGCAGCATCAGCGCCCATGCCCAGGGCATGTAGTTGTCTTGCGTGTTGCTGAAACTCTGCACGTCGATTTTCGTTTTCTCGAGTTTGTCGATTTCGTTAAACACCTGCGTGAGCACATCGTTGTCGGTGGCGCGGAAGTATTGTCCGCCCGTCATCTGTGCCACCTTCTGGAGCGAAGCCTCGTCGATGGTCACTGGCATGGGCTTGTAGAGGAGTTCGCCGCCGAAGCCCTGCGCATAGGGTGTTTCGGCCATGCCGCGGGTGCCGATACCGATGGTGTAGATGCGTATGCCCTCCTTCTGGGCGATTTCGGCCGCGGTGAGCGGAGCAATCACGCCCGAGTTGTTGGTACCGTCGGTGAGCAGGATGATGCTCTTCGACTTCGCCTTGCCGCCCTTGATGCGATTGATGGCGGTGGCGATGCCGTCGCCTATGGCGGTGCCGTCGGCGTCAAGCATGTTGATGTTGATTTCGCGTATGGTGTTGAGCAGGGTGGCCTGGTGGGTGGTCATGGGCAGCAAAGTAAAACCCTCGCCAGCGAAAATCACCAGACCGATGTTGTCGCTTTCGCGCTTGGCCACGAAGTCGGCCGCCACTTGCTTTGCAGCCTCGAGGCGGTCGGGCTTAAGGTCGCGCGAGAGCATACTGGCCGAGATGTCGATGGCCAGCACAATGTCGGTGCCCTGTGTGTCGCTCGACGACCAGCGGTCGTAGGTCTGCGGGCGGCACAGGATGATGATCAGGCAGGCCAGAGCCGCCATTTTCAGGCCAAACGAGAGATGCTTCACATACACCTTCCAACTCGTGGGCAGCGCCTTGAAAGCGCTGGTCGACGAGAGGCGCATGCTGGGATTGGCCTTGCGCTGACTCCACACGTACCACGCGATGAGCGGCACGAAAAGCAGGAAGAGCCACAGGAATCCGGGGTGTGCAAAATTCATCATTTCTTACCCTCCTTTTCTTCTTTTTTCTTCATATCGGCTTCGGGCTGAGGCTTTGTGGCTTCCACAAAGTTGACGGCACGCTGGTAGGAGCGCTCGTTGTCGTCGGCAAGCGGACGCTGACCGGCGAACTTCACGAAGTCGGCCACGGCGAGAATCTCGCTCAACTGGTCGTTCACCATCTGTGTTTCGGCATTGTGCTTGAGTGCGTCGATGATTTCGCTCGAGGTCATCTCTATGGCGTTGATGCCCAGGCGGCGGTCGATGTATTCACGCAGAATATCGGTGAGGCCTGTGTAGTAGTCCTTCTCGCGGCCGTTTTGCCACAGTTGCTTGCTCTTGAGCAGGTGGAGGCGTTCCACGGCTTCCTCGTAGGGCGGCAGGCGCTTCTTCACGCGCTTGAGTGGATTCTTGCCCTTGCGCCACCACTTGAGGTAGGCGTAGAGCAGACCCGCCAGTGCCACCATCAGTGCCCACACCCACCACAGACTGGTCACCCAGTCGGGCACGTAGTCGAGCAAATGGCGCTCCGGACCCAACACGGGGGCGAAATCCTTGATGTCGCCATTGGGATCCACCTTCACGGGGCTCACCCTTATCACGAGCGGGATGTCGCAGCGAATGGTGTCGGGTTCAATCACCAGAGCGGGATTGAGGTGCCACTCGCCCGAGTCGAATGCCTGCACAATGTAGGTGGCATTGATTTGGATGCGGTTGTGCCCCAGGTCGATGGTGTCGCAGGCGATGATGTCGCCCAGTTCCACCACGCTGCTGATGGAGTCCTTCACCTCTATGCCAGCCTGTGCAATCACATTCTTGGGTTGCACAATCTCAAGGCGCATGCTGGTGGTGTCGCCCATCACGATTTGTCGGCTCGTGAGCGATGCCTTCGAAATCATCGCATTGTCGTTACGCGCCGTCATCGCCAGTGGCAGCAGCCACGCGCAGCATAATAGATATGTTATGAATTTGCGATTCATTAGCAATAATGATTATTTATCTCTGAGAAATCAATCGTTAATGGCGAGCCACGCCACGGCGCTTGAACAGGCCCAGCAGGGCTTTGGTGTAGTCTTCGTCGGTGGCGATCGATGCCAGGTCCACGCGGCCGTGCTGCAGCATTTCGCTCATCTTCAGTTGGCGCTGATACCACCATCGCTGATAAGCCTCGCGCACCTTCTTCGCGCTGGTGTTCACCCAGCGCTCTTCGCCGGTTTCGGCATCGTGCACGCGCATCAGGCCCACGTCGGGCAGTTGCATCTCACGCTTGTCGTAGACCTGCACGGCGATGAGGTCGTGCTTGTTGCCGGCTATGGAGAGCGCTTTGCTGTAGTCGCCCTCGTCGATGAAGTCGCTCACGAGGAAAGCGGTGCAGCGCTTCTTGATGCCGCTGGTGAGAAATTCGAGGGCGTGGTTCACGTCGGTGCCTTTGTTCTCGGGCTTGAAGTCGAGCAGGGTGCTAATCACGAGCAGGATGTGCTTGCGTCCCTTCTTGGGCGGGATGAATTTCTCAATCTTGTCGCTGAAGAGAATCACGCCCACCTTGTCGTTGTTTTCGATAGCCGAGAAGGCGAGGGTGGCTGCAATTTCGGCCATCATGTCGCGCTTTGCTTCGCCCACGGCGCCGAAATCCTTGCTGCCCGACACGTCCACCACCAGCATCACGGTGAGTTCGCGCTCTTCTTCGTACACCTTCACGTAGGGGTGGTTCTGGCGCGCGGTCACGTTCCAGTCGATGTCGCGCACGTCGTCGCCATACTGGTATTCGCGCACCTCGCTGAAGGTCATACCACGCCCCTTGAAGGCGCTATGGTATTCGCCCGCAAAGATGTTGTGCGACAGGCCTTTCGCCTTGATTTCTATTTTTCTTACTTTCTTTAATAATTCACTCTTGTCCATCATTCACCTTCTATGTGTGTCTCAGGTGCGGTTCGGTACCGCCCCCCGGGGTTCATGAATGGATAGCGATGCCCACGCAGGGTGATTAGGGCACGGCTACCTTGTCGAGAATTTGGCTGATCACTTCGTCGGCGCCAATGTTGTTGGCCTCGGCTTCGTACGACAGACCTATGCGGTGGCGCATCACGTCGTGGCACACGGCGCGCACATCTTCAGGAATCACGTAGCCACGGCCACGAAGGAAGGCATAGGCGCGGGCTGCGAGCGCCATGCTGATGCTGGCACGTGGAGAAGCGCCAAAGGAGATGATGCTCTTGAGTTCGTTCAAGCCATAGTCGGCGGGGAAGCGGGTGGCAAACACGATGTCGACGATGTATTTCTCGATTTTCTCGTCGATGTAGATCTGGTTCACGATGTCGCGTACTTCCACGATGTCGCGAGGAGTGACGAGGGCCTGCACATTGCGCTTGGTGGGGGCAATGTTCATGCGAATGATTTGCTTTTCCTCTTCCTTATTGGGGTAGCCAATCACCACCTTCATCAAGAAACGGTCCACTTGCGCTTCGGGCAGCGGATAGGTACCTTCCTGCTCAATGGGGTTTTGGGTGGCCATTACCAGGAATGGGTCGTCGAGACGGAAAGTTTTGTCGCCGATGGTCACCTGGCGCTCTTGCATGGCTTCGAGCAGGGCGCTTTGCACCTTCGCTGGAGCGCGGTTGATTTCGTCGGCGAGCACGAAGTTGGCAAACACGGGGCCTTGCTTCACTTCAAATTTCTCTTTCTGCACGCTGTAGACCTGTGTGCCCACCACGTCGGCGGGAAGCAAGTCGGGCGTGAACTGGATGCGGCTATATTTAGCGTCGATAACCGATGCAAGCGTTTTGATAGCGAGGGTCTTTGCCAAACCAGGCACACCCTCGAGCAGGATGTGGCCGTTGGCCAAAAGGGCGATGAGCAGCGAATCCACCAGGTGCTTCTGGCCGATGATGGTTTGGTCCATGCCCTGGGTGATGGCATCAATAAAATGGCGCTTGCTTGCAATCAAGTCGTTTAATTCTCTAATGTTTACAGAGTCTCCCATAGTTGAAAAAATCTAATTTATATGAGTTTTTTTATTTGAGTCTACG
>JAUNCU010000178.1:0-2011 GCA_030526455.1 Bacteroidales bacterium
TCCGCTTCGCTCCGTTCCATCACGGCTGCATACCTGCCTACGCACATCCAATCCCCAAGGGGATTGCACCGCCTCTCCGTTTCGTTTCTCAACACAACAGTTTTTGCAACGTCTATTATGTTTATCCCCCAGGATTTTCCACTGAGTCCCTACCATGGCTTTGCACACCCCAATTAAATAAAAAATGGGGCGCTCCTTGGTGGAAGGGGCGCCCCGTTGCTTTATATATTAAGGTAATATCCTTTTCGTCTCTTAGTCTTTTTGACTGTTAGTCTATTAGCGTTGCGAGCCTTACTTCTTGAGCCATTGGTCGAGCCAGCGGAAGTATTCGCGCTGCCAGAGGATGCTGTTTTGTGGCTTGGTCACCCAGTGGCATTCGCTGGGGAAGAGCACCATGCGAGCGGGGATGCCGCGCATTTTGGCTGCATTGAAGGCCTGCATAGTTTGGCTGTAAGAGATGCGGAAGTCGTTTTCGCCAGTCACCACCAGGATAGGGGTGTCCCAGTTTTGCACGTAGTTCTTTGGGTCGGCTTCGCGGTAACTGCGCATAGCCACTTCGTTGTCCTTGTCCCAAGGTGCACCACCGAGGTCCCAGTTCACAAACCACATTTCTTCGGTTTCGCAGTATTGTGCGCGAAGGTCGAAGATACCGGCGTGAGAGAGGAAGCAGGCGAAGCGCTTGTTGTGGTTGCCGGCGAGCCAGTATACCGAGTAGCCACCGAAACTAGCACCCACGGCACCCATGCGGTCGCCGTCGATGTAGGGCTTTTCCTTCATGAAGTCGGCAGTGCTCAGGTAGTCCTTCATGCACTGGCCAGAGTAGTCGCCCGAGATTTGTGCATTCCACTCGGTGCCGAAGCCTGGCAGACCGCGGCGGTTAGGCGCAATCACCACATAGCCGTTTTCGGCCATGATGCGGAGGTTCCAGCGATAACTCCAGAATTGGCTCACGGGCGATTGAGGGCCACCTTCGCAGAAGAGCAGCGAAGGATATTTCTTGTTAGGATCGAAGTTGGGAGGAAGGAGCACCCAGGTGGTGATCATCTTGCCGTCGGTGGCGGGCACCATCACCTTTTCGCACTTCACGTCGCCCAGCGTGTTCATGATGGGCGCAGTGACGCTAGTGAGTTTCACGGGTTCCTTGCCGGCCTTGAAACTGTACACTTCGTTAGGCTCGAGGAAAGAGTGACGGCAGGTCACCATCAAGTCCTTGCCGGCAAACTGGAGGCCGTCGTAGTCGTATTGTCCGCCAGCCACTTGTTCCACCTTGCGAGTCTTCACTTCCATGCGGAAGATGGGCATAGTGCCTTGGTAAGCGCAGATGAAGTAGATGTATTTTTCGTCGGGCGACCAGGTGATGAAGTCCACGCTGTAATCCCAGTCGGCAGTGAGGTCCACCTTCTTTCCGCCGTCGAGCAGGAAGATGCGGTTCTTGTCGGCCTCATAGCCATCGTGCTCCATCGAGAGCCACGCGATTTTGCCGCTTTTCGACACGATAGGGTTGTTGTCGTAGCCCATCATGCCCTCGGTGAGGTTCTTGGTGTTGCCAGTGGCCACGTCGTAGAGGAAGAGGTCGCTGTTGGTGCTCACGGCATATTCCTTGCCGGTCTTCTTGCGGCACACGTAGATGAGGCTCTTGCTGTCGGGCATCCAGGCCAACTGTTCCACGCCGCCCCATGGGCGCATAGGCGACTCGAATTGAGTGCCTTCGAGCACATCCTTCACGCCAGTCACTTCAGTGCCGTTGAAGTCGCCCACGAAAGGATGGGGAATTTCGGCAGTCCATTCATTCCAGTGGCGATACATAAGGTCGTCGATGATGCGGCCGTCGGTCTTGGGCAGGTCGGGGTAGAGGTCTTGAGTGGTCTGGCCGTATTTCACGGTCGACACGAGAATCACCTTCTTTTCATCGGGTGAAATCACGAAGCCCTCAATGTCCTTCTCCATCTTCGACACACACTGGCGAGCCGAGCCGAGCCATCGCGTCCGACTCGAATCGGCGCCACCCTCG
>JAUNCU010000178.1:2021-5815 GCA_030526455.1 Bacteroidales bacterium
TTCATCACCCACATCTGGTTCACGCCAGCCTCGTTGGGATAGGCGAAAGCAATCTTCTTGCCGCCGTCCATCCACACAGCGTTGGTTTCGCTCTTGGGGGTGCTGGTGATTTGCACGGCGTTTTTGCCGTCGATGTCCATCACCCACAGGTCGCGGTTACTGTTGTTGTTTTCAATGCTAGGGTTGCTCACACCGTAGAGCACCTTCTTGCCGTCGGGCGACACCTGAGCGTCGCTCACGCGGCCCAGTTGGTTGAGCAGTTCAGGCGTGAACTTCGCAGCCGAAGCACCGCCCACCGAAGCCGCCATCATGGAAGCCATAATCAATGGTTTTACAAAATTCATAAATCTAATGTGTTTTATTTGTTGATTGATTGAATTCGCAATGTAAAATGCAAAGTTACACAGAATTTTCGAAATCCCCATTCCTGAGGCCAAAAACCAGGGGCATTCTCTCGTGTCACCCCACAAAAAAGCCTCGCCTCAAGGCAGACGAAGCCCAGAGGCGAAGTATAAAAGTGCAAGGACAAAGCAATGTATAAGTGGGAGGCTGCATTTTTTAGGAGTTGTGAGAAAGAATCGCTAGCATTTCAGCAGGTGTAACTACAATAGGCGTCTTTGGGAAATGCTTGAGATTGCCCGTAACCAAATATGACTCATCTTTGCTTAGGGCGACTTCATAGAATACTCGATCACTTTCGTCGGGCATTGTTTCATTATATGGTGTTCTTGTCGAATCAATTCCCGAATCCACTATGCACTGTATTAATGCATCTTGCAATTCAGAAGGAAATTTAAACTTTGGTCGTGCCAATACTCCGCAATATTCGTCAATAATTTCTGTGTTGTAAAGCGTCGTGATTCTACCATCAATAATAGTGTTGAGTAACTTTATCACTGTGGAGTCTTCAGATTTTGCCATCAGCATAGAAACGAGCACATTTGTGTCTATTACAGCATGTATCATCTGCAACTACCTCTTAGATGTTTTTCTTTTCGGCACGATATGCGGCTATTTCTTCATTGATTTCCTCAATGGTCATCTCTGGCTCACCGTTGAGTTGGCGTTCCATCATGTTCTTCCTCAACAATCGCTTCAGGTCGTTGCTGTTGGAATTGGGTGCACCTATGGTGAATGGGATGCATCGAGCCTCCATCACTGCGCGCATAAATACATTCATTGCCGTGTTTACGCTCATGCCAAACTGTTCGCAGAGGCTGGTGAATTCCTGCTTCACAGCCGAATCAGTCCTGACAGTCATTGTTACTTGTGCCATAGTCTATGTTTTTTTGCTATCAATGTGAATTCAATATGATTTCACTCTGGTTGCAAAAATAGTAATTATTTCCTATATACCCAAATGAAATCCACAAAAAACTGGGAAAATAGTTTTTTTTGAGGGAGGCTGGCCAAAAACTTGTGGTTCTACCATAACCGACCCTCTCCGAGGCTCATTTCTTTGAGAGTCCTTTTCTCCAAGCTGCGCTCGCGAATTGCTGCGCAATTCACTCGCTTGCATGGAGTTAACCATAATAAGCCGTCTCCGACGGCGGTTGGTGGTCGTCTAGCGTTTTTGCTATAGACCTGGCGGATTTTTGAGTTTTCGGACAGGCTGGGGGTAAAATGCAAAATGTTGTAGGGACGCGATACTTCGCGTCCGCGCCAGGCGAATGCTATTATTTTGATTACCAACGCCTAATGCGGATGCGATGTATCGCGTCCCTACTATACAATGGGTTCAAAACTCATTCCTATCAGTAAGCCCTTCCCTTTAGGGGAGGGTTTGGGAGAGGCTTTCTATTTTTTACCCCAGAATCAAATTTATCAGCGCCGTGACGTCGCTTACGTTTACGGTGCCGTCGGTGTTGATGTCGCAGGTGGTGGCGTCGTAGGTGGCGGTGCCGAGGATGGCGTTGATGAGGGCTGTTACGTCGCTCACGTTCACCTCGCCGTCGGCGTTCACGTCGCCTCTAGGGCCGTCGGCGATGGGTTCGCCCACGTAGAGTTGGTATTTCGCGTAGCCGCTGCCCATGGTGTAGACGTAGAGGTAGCAGTGGTCGGCATCGATGGGCTCGATGCTGTAGAAACTGCCCGTGGCCATGTTGGCCGATAGACCACCGTTGCCGAAGTCGTCCACGTTGAGCACGTCGATTTGGTCGGCAGTGATGTCGCGAATGGTGAAGCCGCCGTTGTGCACAGCCCCCGATGGGTGGACGAAAAGCGTGTGTCCGCCGAGGGTGAACTGCAGGCTGCCCACGCTGGTGTTGCGTGCAGGAGGATAGGTGCCGCTGTTGCCGGTGATGTATTCGCCGCTGTCGCCACGCTCGTAGCGGTAGATGCCCGACGTGCGCGACTGGTAGATGAATCGCTCGGCATCGTCGGCCAGCGGAATCACCAGACTCGTATTCATCCCTGCTGCGCTCAGCGTGCCGCTGGCGGTGGTTTCCACAAATGTGCCGCTGGCAATCTTCACCACATTCACGCAGGTTTGTCCTTTAGGGTAGAAATACACGTGGCCGCCACGCTCGCTCATCACGTCGCCGCTGGCGCTGATGAAGTAGGTCTGCCCGTTGTTGAGCAGCGAGAAATCCACGGTGATGCCCGTGGTGCTGCCTTTGGGGTAGATTACCAGGCGGTTAGGTGTGGTGGTGAGGCTGTCGGCGCGCACGATGAGATTGCCCGCGCTATCGGTGCAGATGCCCGTGCCGCTGGTGCCGGCGTAGCGGCTCTCCACGCGTCCTTGTGGGCCGTAAGCCAGCATGGTGTGGGTTTTGCAGTCGTTGGTGTAGATGATGCCATCCACCACGGCCGCCTGCATGGCAGTGTTGAAAGCGCTGCTCTTCGTGCTGCGGTGGGGGAAATCGGCAGGCAAATTGCCCTTGTATTGCGAGAAACTGTAGATGGTGTCGCACTTCAACTGCAGCGGATCTACGCCGCCGTCCACCTTGCTCCAGTCGATGCTGTCGAGTTCGGGCATCTGGTCGGGACGCAGCGAGTTGCACGTCATCATGCTCACGCCCATGGCGCCGTATTTTTTGTAATTGGCTTCGCTGTCAACCGTCCACACAGCCACCTTGAGGCCCAGGCGACGGAACGTGTTCACCGTTTCGATGTCGAAGTAGCCCGCCTGTATGCTAGGGTGAGCCTTCATCATGCGGCACCAGCCCTCGTTGGTAGCCCAGTTGCCCGCGCAGAGCCATTGGCACTGGAATTGAGGGTAATTCTTATGCACATATTCCACCGACTTCTGCATGCTGGTGAGAATCACTACCTTGTCGGCGAGGCCCTTTTCGGTGATCAGTGCCGCCAGTCGGGGGAAATTGCTCATGTCGCTGTTGTTGAGGCCGGTGGCCCACTTCAGTTCAATCACTGGGAACGCATTCTTTTCCACGCATATGTCGAGGTATTCCTCCATAGTGCAAATGTGGCCAGTGTAGGTCACGCTGCTGCGCGTCTGCGTGTAGGTTTCGGCCTGCAGTTCGGCCAGCGTAGCGCTCGCCACGGTGAGATTGCCGCCCAGTCGGGTAGTGGTTTCGTCGTGGCTAATCACGAAGTAGCCGTCTTTAGTCACGCGCACGTCGCATTCCAGCCCCGTGTAGCCATACACGTCCACACCGTTGTGAAAGGCCTCGGCTGTGTTTTCCACACCACGGTTGCACCCACGGTGACCCACAAAAACAGGTTTCCAGGCAGCAGCATGCAGCCCAGCCAGCATCATCAAAAGAACAAAAATCAAACGCATAGCGAAGAGATGGTTAGGTAGTTAAGAAGGTTGGTTTTTTTTGAAGTTAAGA
>JAUNCU010000179.1 GCA_030526455.1 Bacteroidales bacterium
CCACGATTCTTCGCATGGCACAGGCTGTTTATAATGGCGACCTCACCGGTGCGCTGCAGCAGTTGCGTTCCTACATCGCCACTATCCCCTATGATATTATCTCAAAGAAAGAATGGATGGCGAAGAAGAACTACGAAGGCTTCTACAAGATGCTGATGTACATCATATTCTCCCTGCTCAACAGCAAGGTGGATACCGAAGTGAAAAGCATCCTCGGCCGCGCCGATGTGGTGATCCAAACCAAAACCCACGTATTCGTGCTGGAACTCAAGGTGGACGACAGCGTGGATAACGCCCTCTCCCAAATCGATGACAAGGGCTACGCCATCCCTTACGAGGCCGATGGCCGCGAGGTGGTGAAATGCGGCGTAAGCATCTGTTCCGAAGCCCGAAACATCACCCACTGGCGCATCACCGACGCCCAGGGCAACACTCTCAACGAAGAAAAATTCTAAACACAAGCGACTATGAGCAGATTCAGATACCCCGTTGACACCGACCAGTTTGCTGAAATTCGTCAGCAAGGGAAAGTATATGTTGACAAGACTGGGCTAATGTATGATATCATTAGCAAATATAAATACGTGTTCCTGGCGAGGCCCCGCCGCTTCGGAAAGTCGCTGCTGTGCAACACCCTGAAGGCTTATTTCCAGGGACAAAAGGAGTTGTTTGAGGGACTGAAGGTGGCTGCATTGGAAACGGAGTGGAAGAAATACCCCGTGCTTCATTTCGACATGAGCGAGATGCGCAATTGTACTTCTATCAAAGATATGCGTGATGTGCTCTCGGCTATGCTTGAAAAATATGAAACGGCTTATGGCACCCAAAAACGCATTGATGATTTTGGCACTCGTTTCAGTCAACTCATCCACCATGTGAATGAAACAACAGGAACCCAGGTTGTCGTCATTATCGATGAATACGACACCCCGTTGATGCGTAATCTCTACAATAAAGAATTGCTTGAAGAATTACGCACCTTGCTCCGTGGCTTCTACCAGACGGTGAAACTCGATGGCGCTTACCTTCGTTTCGTATTCATCACGGGCATCACTAAATTTTCGCAGGTCAGCATCTTCTCTGAATTGAACAATTTGATGCAAATCTCGATGGAAGATGCGTATTCTGGCATTTGTGGTATTACTCAGCGAGAACTCGACACCGTGCTGCGACCATGCGTGGAAGAATATGCTGAGGCATTGAAAATTACCACCGAAGAGGCCTACGCCTTGCTGAAAAAGAACTACGATGGCTATCACTTCTCACCCAACAGCGAAGATGTGTATGCACCTTTCAGCCTACTGCGGGCCCTGAACGGAAAGAACGCCAACCACTACTGGTTCGAGTCGGGCACGATGACCGCGCTCATTGAGCACCTGAAACACTACCCCATCATCAATGCGCTGAAATATGATGGCGTGCGTGTGAGGAACGCCGAGTTTGACATATCGTGCGAGGATGCGCCCACACCCATCCCACTGCTCTACCAGAGTGGCTACCTCACCATCGACACCTACAATCCGCTGCAGAAATCCTACATCCTGCACTTCCCCAACCTTGAAGTGCGCGAGGGGATGCTCAACGGTTTGATGCCGCTGGTGCTGAAACGCTCCACGAGCGACAACAGTGCCCTGCTCTTCAAGATGACCGACGCGCTCTTTGAAGGCGAACTCTCGGGTGCTCTCGTAGCACTGCGAGCCTACATCGCCAAGATTCCTTACGACATTATCACCCGCAAGGACTGGGACGAAAGCGAAAGCCGCGAAGGATTCTACAAAATGCTCTTCTACATGGTGTTCTCCCTGCTCAACAGCATCGTCGATACTGAGGTAAAAAGCATCCTAGGCCGCGCCGATGTGTTGATCCAGACCAAAACCCACGTATTCGTACTGGAACTCAAGGTGGATGACAGCGTGGATAACGCCCTCGCTCAAATTGACGACAAGGGCTACGCCATCCCCTACGAAGCCGATGGCCGCGAGGTGGTGAAATGCGGCGTAAGCATCTGTTCTGAGGCTAGAAACATCACCCACTGGCGCATCACCGACGCCCAGGGCAACACCCTCAACGAAGAAAAATTCTAAATTGCTGAGATATGACCAAAGTTTATGTGATGGCTTCTTGCCCCGATTGTTTCCAGGTGAAAGTGCAGTTGGCTGGCAATCCTGCCTATCAACTGATTGACATAGGCGAACACGTGAGAAACCTCAAGGAATTCTTGCGCTTGCGCGATTCCTCGCCCGCCTTTGCCGGTGTGAAGGCGAGTGGCTCCATTGGCATCCCCTGCTTTGTGATGGAGGATGGCAGCGTGAAATTTTCTATGAGCGATGTGGTGATTGACGACGTGCCCGACGGCGCCGCTTGTAGCCTCGACGGTAAAGGTTGCTAACAACGCAAAATTCATCTCATGGTACAGCAAACAGAATTCTCCCTTCCCGCTAAAAGCCGAGGCTGCCATCTTGTGACGCGCGAATGCCTCAGCCACTGCCTCAAACTGGCATGCTGAATCTCTTCGTGAAGCACACTTCCTGTGCGCTCTCCATCAATGAGAACGCCGATCCCGATGTGCGCACCGATATGGAACAAATCCTCAACCATCTCGTGAAGGAGCGCGCGCCGTATTACGACCACGTGATGGAGGGCGACGACGATATGCCCGCCCACGCCAAGAGTTCGCTCTTCGGGGTGAGCCTTACGATACCCATCACCGACGGCCGCCTGAATTTGGGCACGTGGCAGGGTATATACTTATGTGAATTTCGAAATTACGGCGGCTCGCGACGCATCGTGGCCACCATCTACGGATAGCATCACTCTGCAGTGAGGGCTGCAGGGAGTAGGGGCATGGCGCCGTGCTGTGAGCACACGTAGGCCGATACTTCCACCGCTACGCGATGGGCTTCGCTCACGCTCTTGCCTTGCAGCAACGAGGCGCAGAAGGCCCCTGTGAAGGAGTCGCCAGCGCCCACGGTGTCGGCAACCGTCACTTTCGGTGTAGGCAGAAGCGATGCGCCATCAGCCCAAAACACCATCGACCCATTCACGCCACAAGTGAGCACCACAATCTCGATGCCGTAGCGGTTCATCAGCGCTCGGCAAGGCTGTTCTGCGTCGCCGATGCTAAATGGCGCAGCCGGCGTGGTGCCCAAATCGAGCATGCGAGCCACAATTTCTATTTCTTCATCGTTGATTTTCAGTATAGTGCAAGCGTGGAGCGATTGTTCTATCACCTCGCGGCTATACCACTGCTGGCGCAGGTTGATGTCAAATACCTTCATGCTTCCAGCGGGCATCGTGGCCAGAAAGCGGTGGATGCTCTCTCGCGACACCTCGCCTCGCTGCGCCAGCGTGCCGAAGCAGGCGCACTGTGTGTGGCGGGCGATGCGCGCCATCTCCTCGCTGAAGGGAATGTTGTCGTAGGCCACGCCCTCGCAAATGTCGTAGGCGGGGATGCCTTGTGTGTCGAGCGTCACCTGCACGGTGCCGGTGGGGTAGGACACAGTCTCCAGATGGTATTCAAGCCGCTTTGCATCCAGCAGCCGCTTCACTTCCTCGCCCAGTGCATCGCGCCCGATGGCCGAAACGGCCACGCCATGCAGCCCGAACTGCGATGCATGAAAGGCGAAATTGGCGGGAGCGCCGCCCAGTTGCCTGCCGCTGGGCAAGCAGTCGAAGAGCACTTCGCCCAGCCCTACGATATATTTCTCTGCGTTCATTACTGCTTGTTGGGGTCAACGGTTCGCCAAATGAAGAGTTTGTCGCTGGGGCGAATCTTGGTGTCGGTCTTGATGGAGAAACGCTGTCCTTTCTTGGTCATTTCCACGGGTTTGAGGTCGTAGCGAATCTCTTCCACCGTCATGGGTACTGCGCCAGTGGTGGGGCCGGTGATGATGATTTCGTCGCCCACGTGCAGTTCGCCCGCCTCCATCTGGAATTCGGCCACGCCCAGTTTCGAGAAATAGCGGATGCCCTTGGCGGCATACACCTTCACGCGAGTGGCGCTCGAGCCGTATTTCGACGTCCATTCGCCCAGGCGCTGGCCCAGGTAGTAGCCGTCCCAGAAGCCG
The DNA here is from genome assembly GCA_030526455.1 of Bacteroidales bacterium. Lineage (GTDB taxonomy): Bacteria > Bacteroidota > Bacteroidia > Bacteroidales > Muribaculaceae > Sodaliphilus. Next base: position 4,068 of record JAUNCU010000179.1, read on the forward strand.
CGATTGAACACCTTCGCCAGGCGTTCGTTCCAGTCTTCGATCTTCTCTTCGCTGTAAGTGCCGTCGATGATGGCGCCGATGGCTTCGTTGTAGCATTCCACCACGGTGCGCACATATTCGGGACCGCGGGCGCGACCTTCAATCTTGAACACACGCACGCCCGCATCCACCATCTTGTTGAGGAAGTGGATGGTTTTCAGGTCCTTCGGGCTCATGATGTATTTGTTTTCGATGGCCAGTTCGTCGCCGGTGTCGCGGTCGGTCACCACATAGGAGCGGCGGCATATCTGTCGGCAGGCGCCGCGGTTGGCGCTGGCGCCGGTTTCGTGCAGACTCATGTAGCACTTTCCGCTCACGGCCATGCAGAGGGCGCCGTGGCAAAACATCTCGATGCGCACCTGCTCGCCATGCGGGCCGCGCACGTCGTTTTTCACGATAGCCTCATGCACCGCCTTCACCTGGTCCATATTCAGTTCGCGCGCCAGCACCTGCACATCGGCCCACTGGGCGTAGTAGCGCATGGCTTCGCTGTTGCTCACGTTCACCTGTGTGGAGATGTGCACTTCCACGTCGATGGAGCGGGCATAGGTGATGGTGGCCATGTCGCTGGCGATGATGGCCGAGATTTTCGCCTCCTTGGCGGCGTCGACGATGCTGTGCATGTAGTCGATGTCTTCCTCGTAGATGATGGTGTTCACGGTGAGGTAACTCTTCATGCCGTGCTCGTGGCACCACTGGGCTATGGTGTGCAGGTCGTCGAGCGAGAAATTCACGCTCGAGCGGCTGCGCATATTCAGGTTTTCGATGCCAAAGTAGATGGCGTCGGCACCGCCTTGCCATGCGGCGGTGAGCGATTCCCACGACCCCACTGGGGCCATAATTTCAAAGTCGCTTCTTTGCATATTCGTTTATTGGTTGAGAATTTTATTGATGATAGCGGTCACGTCGCTCACGTTCACTTCCTTGTCGCCGTTCACGTCGGCCAGCAGCGGGTCGGTTTCGGCGGTGCCGAGAATCATGTTGATCACGGCAGTCACGTCGCTCACGTTGCTCAAGCCGTCGCCGTTCACGTCCACGGTGCCGGGTGCCAGGAATCGCACCGTGATGTTGCACGTGCCTTTCCAGTCGGCCGATGGCATGTAGAAGTAGGCCACGGAGAGGAATCCGTAGGTGCTGCTCGACACTGCCACGCTGTAGCGGTGCGACGCGTCCACGCCCAGGAAGTAGCGGTAGCCATCCTTGTCCACCTCGGCCATGTCTTTCTTCGAGGTGCTCCAGTCGGTGAGGCGCGCTATTGCCCATCCGTGGGGCTGCAGGGCAATTTCGTCGGGAATGTTGTTGATATCCTCCTGCACGGGTTTGCCGGTGGCGGCGTCGACCACGCGCAGCACGATGTCGCACTGCTCGCCTCCAGGCGTATAGGTGAACTTAAATAACCCCGCGCCTTGGCCCGAGCGGTCGATGATGGTGGCATCGCTCTTCACGGCGAGCCCCGTGACCGAAGCCTGCGCCACAAAACATGAAATCAGCGCCACGATGGCAAGAAAAGTGAATCGCATAATAGTGACTTAATTAGTGATGAAATAATCTTGACGGCTATGGCGGCCGCATCGGCTACCGATGCTCGCTCATATCCAAAGTGCAAAATTAACGATTTTTTCACATTGATAATATAGCGGGGGCGCCTTTTTCTTGTCGTGGCCGTGAGTTTTTGCAAAGTTTTTTGCT
>JAUNCU010000002.1:0-19049 GCA_030526455.1 Bacteroidales bacterium
AACAAGGTAGGGAAGCATAATTTAAAAATATCCCCAAAACGCCTAATGCGGACGCGATGTATCGCGTCCCTACCATGATTTTGTCGTTTTGGGGATATTTTTAAATTATGCTTCCCTACCTTGTTCTGCGTTTTGACACGCTCCAATTTACTACTGCGGGACGTTGGGGTGCGCGCTACGGCCTACTTGAGGCGTTTTAGGGTGGTGCTGTCGAGGAGGTTGAAGAAGCGTTCTTTTGCTAGCATTGCCACTTCGTCGCCGCGGTTGATGGTAGCCAGGATGGTGGCCTGGAGGGAGTCGGAGAGTGTTTTGTGGCGCTTGAGGAGGGAGGCCTCGGTGGCCTTTGTGAGGGTGGAGTCGGCCAGGGCTTTGCGGTAGGCCTGCTCTTGGGCGGCGATGTGCTTCTGCAGGGTGTAGACGTTGTGGCACAGCGAGTGGAATCGATGATTGGCCACCCCGCCCCATATCACCGCTTTTTCCTTGCCTATCTCAATATCGGTTTCGCATTTTTCGAGGATAAACGAAATGGGCTTCTTGGTGCCGTAGTCGAGAAATGCGATGGCTTGCTGCTTGATTTGGCCCGAGAGGGTGAGTCGGCCGTCGCGCAGTCGGCCGGCATTGAGTGTGCGCAGATTTTGGTAGTCGGCATCGTAGATCTTGAGCGTAACGCTGTCGGCCGCCGAAGAGGCACAGGTGATGTTCACCACATATTTTTCAACCTTCGAGTCGTTGCCGCAACTGGCCATGAGGCAGGCCAGCGCAAAAACCGGAGTGAGAAGTTTAATGCAATTCATAATGCAAATTTAGCGCTTTTTGTATGATTTTTCTTAAAAAAAGCGGCTTCAATTTTTATAATTCAGAATAAAGGTGTAATTTTGCACCACTTATCACAAAAATCACGGGGATGACTTGGCTTTGACAGCGTGTAGAGGTGGTAAGCAAGCATGCAGAGCGATGATGGCAATGCTCTATAATCTCAGTCATTAAAAATTTTAAATGGCGAAAACAACTACGCTCTCGCTGCCTAACCGAAGCACAGTAAGTTGGCTTTATTGCTACCCAAGGAGGTAGCAACGAGACATCACCCGATTGCCCTTTTTCCGAGGCGTTTCGATATGGTGGTGCTGGAATATCGGGAATAGCCGGATTCGAGTCTCGAGGATTTGGCGAAATTTAGAGAATAAGCGATAGGTTGGTGGTCTTGATCCTGCCTGTCGACGAAAACCAAGTCAAGACTAAGCATGTAGAAACCTTATTAGTTCCGCGTTTGGACGAGGGTTCAATCCCCTCCATCTCCACAAAAAAAAGCAGCCTTTTTGAGGCTGCTTTTTCTTTATATATGATATGTGTGTGATTACTTAGCGTAATACTGCTCACGCAGGGCGAGCACTTTTTCGTCGGTGATGTAATCGTCGTAGTCCATCATCTTGTCGATGATGCCGTTAGGCGTGAGTTCGATTTCGCGGTTGCACACGGTCTGGATAAACTCGTGATCGTGGCTCGACATGAGCACTACGCCCTTGAAAGCCTGGAGGGTGTTGTTGAACGCCTGGATGGATTCGAGGTCGAGGTGGTTGGTTGGGGTGTCGAGGATGATGGTGTTGGCATTTGTCATCATCATTTTCGAAATCATGCAGCGGCGCTTTTCACCACCTGAGAGCACCTTAGCCTTCTTGAGCACGTCTTCGCCTGTGAAGAGCATCTTGCCGAGGAAGCCCTTGAGGTAGATTTCGCTGGTGTCGTCGCTGTATTGCGCCAGCCAGTCGACCAAGTTGTAGTCGTTGTCGAAGAACTTGTCGCTTTCCAGTGGCAGATAAGAGTGGGTGATGGTCTGTCCCCATTCAAAGGTGCCGGCATCGGGATCGCGGTTGCCAGTGATAATTTCAAAGAAAGCGGTCATGGCGCGAGGGTCGCGGCTCAGGAACACAATCTTGTCGTTCTTCTCCACGTTGAAAGTAAGGTCTTTGAAGAGGATTTCGCCGTCGATGCTTGCAGTGAGGCCGTTCACTTCCAGAATCTTGTTGCCCACTTCGCGTTCAGGGGTGAAGATGATGCCTGGATAGCGGCGCGACGATGGCTGAATTTCCTCGATATTGAGTTTTTCGAGCATCTTCTTGCGGCTTGTGGTCTGCTTCGACTTAGCCACATTGGCGCTGAATCGGCGAATGAATTCGAGCAACTCCTTGCGCTTTTCTTCGGCGCGCTTGTTTTGCTGCTGTTGCTGCTTCAAAGCCAACTGGCTACTCTGGTACCAGAAACTGTAGTTACCTGCATAGAGCGTGATTTTGTGGTAGTCGATATCGAGCGTGTGGGTGGAGATGGCGTCGAGGAAGTGACGGTCGTGGCTCACCACCAGCACGGTGTTCTCGCAGTTGCTCAAGTAGTTTTCGAGCCAGGTCACGGTGTCGAGGTCGAGGTCGTTGGTAGGCTCATCGAGCAGCAGGTTGTCGGGGTTGCCGAAGAGGGCCTGAGCCAGGAGCACACGCACCTTAGCCTTAGCGGGCATGTCCTTCATCATGGTGTAGTGGAACTCCTCCTTCACACCGAGGCCGCTCAGCAGTGCAGCGGCGTCGCTTTCGGCGTTCCAGCCGTTCATTTCAGCAAATTTCTCTTCCAGTTCGCTGGCGCGCACGCCGTCGGCATCGGTAAAGTCTTCTTTGGCGTAGATTTCATCCTTTTCCTTCATCACCGCCCAGAGTTCAGAGTGGCCCTGCAGCACGGTGTTCATCACGGTGAACTCGTCGAATGCGAAGTGGTCCTGAGCGAGCACACTCATGCGTTCGCCTGGGCCTTGGGTCACGTTGCCCTGTGTGGGAGTGAGTTGTCCGCTGAGCATGCGCATCAGCGTACTCTTGCCCGCACCGTTGGCGCCGATAATACCATAGCAGTTACCTGCGGTGAACTTCAAGTTCACGTCTTGAAACAATACCTTTTTTCCGAATTGAATTCCTAAATTGTTTGTTATAATCATTTTTCAATAAAAATTAGTCTTGCTTTATCTTCGTTCATTTGCTGGGCGATGCAGTAGCGATGTCCACACGCCAATGGCATAAACGATGGCCACTCATTAAATTATATATATGTGTGCCCCACTGTGCTTCGAGGGGCGCTGGGCCGTTATTCTTCAGCTGCGGCCACGGGCGCTGGAGCAGGCTGGGCAGGTGCTTCGCTGTGCTGAGGCTCGGGAGCGGGAGCAGGTTCATGTGTCTGAGGTTCGGCGGGTGCTTCAGCCTCTTCGCTCTCCTTTTCTTTCTTGCGCTTCGATTCGCCTTCGTCGGCTTTGGGTTCCTCCTTCTTTGCGGCCTCGGCGGGTGCTTCGGGCTGAATGAGCAGCGTGGTGTCGGCGTTGTTCACAGCCTTGGTGGTAACGATAGAATCTTCATCGACCACGGTAGCGCCATTGTCGGTGGCCTTGAACGGATTGTTGATCACGGTCCATGCCGCCACTGCAGCCGCTGCGCATGCCACGAGAGTGTAGCCCACATATTTGAGTTTCACCTTTTTGAGGAACGCCATCGAGAACGACTGCTTCACATCGAGGGCGTCGGCAATCACAAACGAAGCCTGAGCGCATTCCTTGGCTGCCTTCAGTTTGTCGCACTTCTCTGATGCGCCCATCGCGGGATTGGAGAGCACGCGGCGCACCAGGCTGGCGTCGACATTTTCCTGCGAGGTGAGCAGCAGCATGTCGCCGCGCTGGTAGTCGGTGAGTTGGCTCACCTTCATCTTCGAACTGTAGATGTCGAGCACCAGATTACGCGAGTCGAACACGATTTCCTGCTCCTGTGGGCGCACCTGTATGGCGCGGGTTTTCCCCGTCTGCGCCACAAAGCAGCCGTCGGCGTTGTACACCGCCAGCAGGAAGTCGGCCTTTTTGAGTTGCGCCTTGCTATCGGCGCTCACCCCGTCGATGATTTCGTTGAAATCTTCGGTAGTGAAACTCTTGTTCACATCGTGGGTGGTGATGATTTCGTTATACACCTCATTGGCAAGGGTGAGGTTGCTCGAGATGAGGAAAACGTGGCTCCGATTATCATCGGAGGGCAGAATAGAATATTCGTTATTGGATTTATTATAAAAGATGTCTAAATCAAATTTCATTGCAAATGATGCCTATTTATTAAATTAACTGCAAAATTACAAAAAAAATATCACAAAAGCGGTATTATTCGGTGTTTTACACCTCTTTAATTTTAATTAATACTTAATGGTGATAATAGGCATACCTAAAAGTTGGTAGTAAGCCATATTTTTTGTAATTTCGCATGAATTTGCATTAAAAACAAAATTAATTAATCATAATCACAATCTCAAACTCATGAGTAAAGAAAAAAAATTCATGACGTGTGATGGCAACACCGCCGCTGCCCACATCAGTTACATGTTTACTGAAGTAGCAGCGATCTACCCCATCACACCTTCTTCGCCTATGGCGGAACACGTGGATGAATGGGCCGCTGCCGGTCGCAAAAACATCTTCGGCGAAACAGTAACCGTACAGGAAATGCAAAGTGAAGCCGGTGCAGCCGGTGCACTCCACGGCTCGCTCCAGGCAGGTGCACTCACCACCACCTACACTGCATCTCAGGGTCTGCTGCTGATGATTCCTAACATGTACAAGATTGCCGGTGAACTTCTTCCTGGCGTATTCCATGTTACTGCCCGCACCCTCGCATCTCACACCCTCTGCATCTTCGGCGACCACCAAGACGTGATGGCTACTCGCCAAACTGGTTTCGCTATGCTTTGCGAAGGCTCAGTGCAGGAAGTAATGGACCTCTCGGCCGTTGCTCACCTCGCAGCCATCAAGTGCAGCATTCCATTCCTCAACTTCTTCGACGGTTTCCGCACATCTCACGAAATCCAGAAGATTGAAGCGCTCACTCAAGAAGAACTCGAGCCACTCTTGGACCGCGAGGCACTTGCCAACTTCCGCAAGCGCGCCATGAACCCCGACAGCCCTGTCACTCGTGGTACTAACGAAAACCCCGACGTATTCTTCCAGCACCGCGAATCTTGCAACGAATACTACAACGCAATCCCTGCCATCGTAGAGGATTACATCAATAAAATCAACGCCATCACCGGTCGCCAATATGGCCTCTTCGACTACTACGGTGCCAAGGATGCCGACCGCGTGATCATCGCCATGGGCTCGGTGACCGAAGCCATTCGCGAAGCCATCGACCACATGACCGAAAAGGGCGAAAAGGTGGGTCTCGTATCGGTTCACCTCTACCGTCCATTCTCTGCTAAGCACTTCCTCGCTGCCGTGCCAAGCACCGCTAAGCGCATTGCCGTGCTCGACCGCACCAAGGAACCAGGTGCCAACGGCGATCCTCTCTACCTCGACGTGAAGGACTGCTTCTACGGCACCGAAAACGCTCCACTCATCGTGGGCGGACGCTACGGTCTCGGCTCAAAGGACACCACTCCAGCACAAATCATGGCAGTATACGAAAACCTCGCCCTGCCTATGCCTAAGAACCAGTTCACTGTGGGTATCGTCGACGACGTCACCTTCACTTCACTTCCTCAGAAGGAAGAAATCGCAGTGGGCGGCGAAGGCCTCTTCCAGGCTAAATTCTACGGCCTCGGTGCCGACGGTACTGTGGGCGCCAACAAGAACTCAGTGAAGATCATTGGCGACAACACCGACAAGTATTGCCAGGCTTACTTCTCTTACGACTCAAAGAAGTCGGGCGGTTTCACCTGCTCTCACCTCCGCTTCGGCGACGAGCCCATCCGCTCAACTTACCTCGTAACCACTCCTAACTTCGTGGCTTGCCACGTGCAGGCTTACCTGCAGATGTACGACGTGACTCGCGGCTTGCAGAAAAACGGTACTTTCCTGCTCAACACCGTGTGGGAAGGTGAAGAACTCGCTAAGAACCTGCCTAACCGCGTGAAGAAATACTTCGCCGACAACAACATCACCGTATACTACATCAACGCTACCAAGATTGCGATGGAAATCGGTCTGGGCAACCGCACCAACACCATTCTCCAATCGGCATTCTTCCGCATCACTGGCGTGATTCCTGTAGAACTCGCCGTAGAGCAAATGAAGGCGTTCATCGTGAAGTCGTACGGCCGCAAGGGTGAAGACATCGTGAACAAGAACTACCAGGCTGTGGATCGCGGTGGCGAATACAAGACCCTCGAAATCGATCCTGCATGGTCGAGCCTCAGCGTTGAAAACAGCAACGACGACGACGCTCCTGAATTCGTACGCAACCTCGTGCGCCCAATCAACGCACAAGACGGCGACCTGCTCCCTGTGAGCGCATTCAAGGGCATCGAAGACGGTACTTGGCAAAACGGTACCGCTGCTTACGAAAAGCGCGGTGTGGGCAACTTCGTGCCAGTGTGGAAGGCTGAAAACTGTATCCAGTGTAACAAGTGTGCCTACGTATGTCCTCACGCTGCTATCCGCCCATTCCTCATGGACGAAGCCGAAGCAGCCGCTTCTCCTTTCAAGGAAGAAGAAAAACTCAACGCCATCGGCAAGGGCCTCGAAGGCTTGAAGTTTGTGCAGGTGGTTGACGTGCTCGACTGCTTGAGTTGCGGCAACTGTGTGGACGTGTGTCCTGGCAAGAAGGGCGTTAAGGCGCTCGAAATGGCTCCTCTCATGGGTCATGAAGAAGACCAGAAACTCTGGGACTACTGCATCGACAATGTGAAGACCAAGCAAGATCGCGTAGACATCAAACTCAACGTGAAGAACTCGCAGTTCGCTACCCCACTCTTCGAATTCAACGGAGCATGCTCGGGCTGTGGCGAAACTCCTTACCTCAAACTCATCTCGCAACTCTTCGGTGACCGCGAAATGGTGGCTAACGCTACCGGTTGCTCTTCGATCTACACCGCAGCAGTGCCTTCTACCCCACTCACTACCAACGAAAAGGGTCACGGTCCTGCTTGGGCTAACTCGCTCTTCGAAGACTTCTGCGAATTTGGTTTCGGTATGTATGTGGGCGACGAAAAACTCCGCACTCGCGTGAAAGGCTTCGTAGAAGAAGCCGTGGCTTGCGACACTGTGGCTGCCGACGTGAAGGCCCTCTACAAGGAATGGCTCGACAACTACGAAGATGGCGCTAAGAGCCGCGAACTCAGCGACAAGATTCAAGAAGCCATCGCCAACAGCACCAACGCTTGCGACCTGAAGGTGAAGAGCCTCGCTAAGCACCTCGTGAAACGCTCACAATGGATCGTGGGTGGCGACGGCGCATCTTACGATATCGGCTTCGGTGGTCTCGACCACGTGCTCGCATCGGGCAAGAACGTGAACATCCTCGTGCTCGACACCGAAGTTTACTCCAACACCGGTGGCCAGGCATCTAAGGCTACTCCTATCGGCGCAATCGCTAAATTTGCTGCCGCTGGTAAGCGCATCCGCAAGAAAGACATCGGCTTGATCGCATCGACCTACGGCTACGTATACGTGGCTCAAATCGCTATGGGCGCCGACAATGCTCAAGCACTCAAGGCCATCCGCGAAGCCGAAGCCTACGACGGTCCATCACTCATCATCGCTTACGCTCCATGTATCAACCATGGTCTGAAGGCAGGTATGGGTAAGAGCCAGGCCGAAGAAGCCAAGGCTGTATCTTGCGGCTACTGGCACCTGTGGCGCTACAACCCAGCCCTCGAAGAAGAAGGCAAGAACCCATTCACCCTCGACAGCAAGGCTCCTAACTGGGACAACTTCATCGACTTCCTCAAGGGTGAAGTGCGCTACGCTTCAGTAATGAAGCAGTATCCTGAAGAAGCCGAAGAACTCTTCGCTGCTGCTAAGGAAAATGCACAATGGCGCTACAACAACTACCGCCGCCTTGCACAACAGCAATGGGGTGTAGAACCTGAAGAAAAATAAGAAGTTACACACATAACTGATTTTTCATAAGGCAAGCCCTGGGAGAATCCTCCCAGGGCTTTTTGTGTACCCCTACCACATGCTACGATTTTAACACCCTCCCCCTAACACAGCCCTTCATCCGCTTCCCTCGCCATCCACTCCGTGGGGACGCGATGAGGCCTCTGGCGCCGCTGTGGGCAGGCTCTGAGCCAAAAAACCATAATAATTTGCAGATTTTGAATATTATTCGTAACTTTGATACATAAACTATACACCTAGCATAATACACCGTATTATTTATATTTATTAACTAACTAATTAACAACAATTTTCACTAACTAAAAACAAAGCTTATGAAAAAAGTTTTCTTAGCGTTGGCTTTGTGTGCATCGTTTAGTGGATTTGCACAGGTGCTGAATGTTACCTCCGTTCAGAAGGTGAACACTCCTGCCAATCCTATGGCCACCGTTGCTGCTATTAGTCCTCAGGGCGACTATCTGTTGCTCTCTACAAGCGGCAATGAAGGTCTCACTAAATTCGATCTCGCCACAAATCAGGCCACAAAAATCACCGATGCTCCTGGAGCAGGTTTTGACGTGCAGATTTCACAAGACGGCAACACCGTTGTTTATCGTGAAAACTCTTTCACTTCCAACCACTTGCGCAAGGTGGCATTGAAGTCGGTTAACCTCGCTTCTGGCGAAACCGCCAGCCTCGTGGCTCCTACTCGCGACCTCCAGGGCGTGGCTCTGCAAGGCGCTACCGCCATGGCAGTGAACAATGGCAAACTCGCAAAGAAGGCTATCGGCGCCGCTACCGCAAAGGTGGCTGAAGTGCCCGTGCTCTCTATCTGCAACCGCCAACTCATGATCACTCGTGATGGCAAAACTTCAGTGTTCTCTCCCAACGGTCAGAACCTCAGTTACATTTGGCAATCAGTTTCTCCTGATGGCACAAAGGCTCTCTACTACGTTTGCGGCGTGGGTGCATTCGTTTGCGACCTCAACGGCAAGAACGTGAAATCGCTCGGTATCGTGCGCGCACCACAATGGTACGACAACAACACAGTAGTGGGTATGCAAGACGTGGACGACGGTCACTTCATCATCTCTTCGAAGATTGTAGCCGTTAGCCTCGATGGCACTATGCAGGCACTCACCGGCGACGACACCATCGCTATGTATCCTTTTGCTTCTGCAGCAAGCGGCAAGATCGCTTTCTCAACTCCTGCTGGCGAAGCATATATTATCAACGTTGCTAAATAATAAAGATTACAGTCATGAAGAAGATTTTATTACTCGCATCGGCTGCAATCATGGCAGCGGGTGCTATGCAGGCAAAAACTGCTGAAGAACTCCGCATTTATCTTAACCCAGGTCACGGCAGTTGGGGTCCTAACGACCGTCCAATGGCCACTATCCCTTATCCAAGCCTTCCCGAAACCGGTCGTCCCGACACTTGCGGTTTCTACGAATCGAACACCAACCTCTGGAAGATTCTTAAGATGGGTCAAGTGCTTGAAAACCTCGGCGTTAAGCACGAAAACATTATGTACTCTCGCGTAAAGAATGGCCCATATCCTTACGTAGCAGATGCTGCCGACAAAGAAATTTACAACCGTAACCTTTCTGAAATTTGCCGCGAAGTGGATGCCAACAACATGGACATGTTTATCTCTATCCACTCCAACGCTGCCTCTGATGGTACTACTACCAACTATCCTCTCTTCCTCTACCGCGGTAAAGACGGTAAGGGCAATGAAGGTAACGCTGGCAGTTGGGACATGTGCGACAAGGCATGGGATGGCCACTACATGGACGCTATCGACCCACAATCGCACTACAGCCGCACCAGTAAGAACCTCCGTGGCGACGTTTCTTTCTATGGTACTTCTTACACCACTACCACTTCAAAGGGTACATTCGAAGGCTACCTTGGTGCGCTTCGTCATGGTACTCCTGGTTACCTTGCTGAAGGTTACTTCCACACTTATCAGCCTGCTCGCCACCGTGCGCTCAACCCCGACTACTGTGGTATGGAAGGTGTAGGCTATGCACGTGGTGTTGCCGAATACTTCGGTATCGCTGGTGAAACCACTGGCTACATCATGGGTACAGTGAAGGACCTCCACGAAAAGATCGTTAACAGCCTCTACAAGTATGCCGTGAACACCGACGACCAATACCTCCCTCTCAACGGCGCAGTAGTTACGCTGAAGAAGAATGGCCAAGTGGTGGCTACTTACACTTGCGACCAGAAATGGAACGGCGTGTTCGTGTTTGAAGGTCTTGAACCAGGCAACTACACCCTTAGCGCATCGTGCGAAGGCTACAAAGACATTTTCGAAGAAGAAGCAATCACCGTGGCTGCTAACGCTACAAGTTATGCTAAACTTCACCTCGAAAACCTCAACTACGTGCCTGAAGAAGTGGTTTACCACAACTATCCCGATCCAGTGCAGCCATCTTACCTGAAACTGGCTTCTCAATTCAACTTCTCGCAAGACAATGGCACAGCATTTGAAATGACTGGCGAAGTGAAGCGCTCAATCACTCGTGGCGACAGCACTGTAGTGCTCACCAACACTCCAGCCCTCTACCTCATCAACAACAAGACTATGACCCTCATCAAGGAAATCAGTCTGAACGGCATTGAGGCAGTCGACACTGAAAACGCTGGCTACTACAGCAACCTGAGCGACATCGCATTCACTGCCGATGGTCAACTCGTGGGTGTGAACAACATCCGTTGCCAATACAGCGATGGCCAAGTTGACGAAGGTTACAAGCGCGGTACTGTGAAGTTCTACAAGTGGGCTTCATTCGACGAAGATCCTCAACTCTGGGTTTCTACTCAAAGTTCTGCAAACTTCTACCGTGCCGACATGGGTGCTACCCTCGCAGTAAGCGGTCCTGCTAAGGATTGTGAAGTGGTTACCACTGGTGTTACCTCTGGCGACTCAAAGGCTATTCACTTCCTCGTTCTCAACGTGAACGAAAACGAAATCGTGGCTTCTCGCTTCACTGAAAAGACCCTCTCTGCTACAGGTACTTTCACTCTCCACAAGCAAGGTGAAGACATCCAACTCAACGTATCTCCACTCAACGACCACCGTTACATCCTCAATGGTAGCCTCTGCGCTCCATTCGAATTCGAACCTGCCGCTGTTCAGAACACCGACAGTGAAGTGACTGGCACTTTCGATGCTGATGAAATCGGCCTGACCTCTAAGGGTCTCGCTTTCTTCAAGTATGCTAAGCGTGCGCTCATGGCTGCTCCTGTACTCCGCAGTTACAGTCACGTGGTTGAGGCTATCAACCTCTACGACATCACCGACGGTCTGCAGAATGCAGTGCTCGTGAAGACTGTAGGTACCAACCTCGCTCCTATCCCAATGGCTCCTGCCAAGAAGGCTCCTTCTATGCAATCTACATTCAACGCTGCTGGTGCTAACGTAAACGGTGCCGACATCAACCTCTTCGTGGCTGGCGACAAGAACATCGTGAAGTTTGCTACCGCAGGTGTTGAACAACCATTGTTCCGTGGTCACTACGCTTACGACCTCAACTTCAGCGAAACCGGCGACACTTACACCTTCAAGTTTAAGTCGACTGGCGCTGCCGAACAAGCAGTGATCATTCTCAGCAAGACCGAAGGTCCTTCTCAGACTGAAGAACCTATCTACCTCCCAATCAGCGTTGTGAAGGGTGACAACGAACTCACCGTGAACAAGGCCGACTACGAAGGTCAATACTTCTGGAAAGTGGGTCTGCTCAATGATGCTATCCCATCTATCAACAGCATCTTCCACTATGCTCCTCAAGGCAATGGCAGTTACTGCAGCCGTGGTATGACCATCGACCGCAACCAGACCAGCCCATTCTTCCAGAACATGTACATTTCTAATCCTTACGGAAGCGTTAAGGGTATCTACGAAGTGAACCCCGCTCTTGAAGTGGTTAACGACGGTGCTCCTTACCTCCAGAACGAATGGGTTGCTGGCAACAGCGCTTCTCCATTCCGCCTCGGCATCAATCCCAACAACGGCTTCGTTTGGGCAGCCGACTGGTGTGATCCTCACGGTGGTATCTTCATCATGGATCCTGCTAATCCTACTACAGCAATTCCATTCTTTGTTGGTACTCGCGCTTCTTCTGGCCAAATCACCAACGCCGAAGGCACCGTGATTGGCGGTAGCAGCACAAATGCAACATTCCTTGGTACAGGTGCCGACACTAAACTCATCTCGTTCCAGGAAGACCTTCCAAAGCCCACCACTGGCGTCAAGTTGTGTGCTTACAACATCGGTACCGCCCTCACTACCGACAAGGCTCCAGATATGATTTTCGATAATGTATCGGCTAAGTTGGGCAACGGCAACGTTGAAGTTATCGCACTCGAAGAAGGTATGTTCGTATCACAAATTCGTGGTTCTGGCAATAACACTGCTGGCGTTCCAGGTTTCGTTTTTGCTGACTATGAAGACAACATTCTCTTCAGTTCACACACACTCGATGACCTTGATGGTACTTACGGCGCTGGTATGGCATTAAGCGACGACAAGAGCATGCTCGCTATTTGCACCGGCAAGCCTTACATCAACATCTACGCTGTAGAGTGGGCTAACAATGTGCCTTCATTCAAACTGCAATACACTATCGACCAGTTCACCGGTGCAGGTTCTATCCTCAACCAGATGCACTTCGACCACGCTGGCAACCTCTTCGTGGCCGACGCAAAGACTGGTATCCACGGTATCACAATTCCTAAGGATCAACAACCTGTTTACACTGCATCTAACTACATCTTCAATGCAGAACAGCCAACAAGCGTTGACGACGTGAACTCGGCTAAGACAGTGGCTGGCGTTAAGTACTACAACACTCTTGGTGTGGCTTCTTCAACTCCATTTGAAGGCCTCAACATCGTGGTTACTACTTACACCGATGGCACTCAAAGTTCAGCAAAGGTTATCAAATAATAGATAACTGATTATTAAACCGTCCTGGGCCGCTCCCCACAAAAAAGGGAGCGGCCTTTTTTTGTGTGCCATCGCATCACCCCCAGGTAATGCCAGCCAGTTCCGACAGGTCCGAAAGGTCCGATCCCTCCCCTTCTCCCAAAAATGAAACAAAATTTTCATTTGCTGAATTCCAAAGAATTGCGTAATTTTGTATGTTAAAAAGCATTGTTATATAGCACATGTTGAAAAAGAGTACATTGGAACAAATTATCAGCAGCGATTTGGCAGCCATCTGGGAGATTCTCACCCCCGACCAGCGCCGACTCATTGCCGACAATTTCCACATCCACACGTTTAAGAAGAATCAAATCATCTACGCCGAGAAAGACGAGCCACAATACCTGTGGTGCCTGCTCAAGGGCAAGGTGAAACTGTTTAAGGACGGCATGGGCGGACGCCAGCAAATTCTGCGCCTCTACCGCCCCATCCAGTATTTCGGCTACCGCGCGTTCTTCGCCATGGAGCCCTACGTGTCGAGCGCGGCCGCATTCGAGCCATCAACGCTCGGCTCCATCCCCATGAAACTGGTGAAGGAACTCATCGACGAAAACCGCGACCTGGCATGGTTTTTCATCCACGAGTTGTCGAAAAACCTGGGCGGCAGCGACACCAAGATTGTGAATCTCACACAGAAGCACATACGCGGACGCCTCGCCGAAGCCATCACGCTGCTGGTGGACAACTACGGTTTTGAAGACGACGGCGAAACGCTGAAAATCTACATGGCGCGCGAAGACCTGGCCAACCTGTCGAACATGACCACCAGCAACGCCATCCGCACCCTCTCGGCTTTCTGCCAGGAGCGCATCATCACCGTGGACGGCCGACGCATCAAAATCATCGACCCTGAAGCATTGCGCAACATCAGTAAATTTGGATAACAACATGATTATCGCTCAGCAAAAACGCAAAGAAAACATAGCAGAATACCTGCTCTACATGTGGCAGGTGGAAGACATCATCAGAGCCTACAGGCTCGACATTGACCTCATCGAGGCCAACATCATCTCGCGCCTGCCCGTCGACGAGCAGAAGAAGGCCGAGGCGAAGGACTGGTATGAGTCGCTCATCAAGATGATGCAACTGGAGCAGGTGAAGGAAAAAGGCCACCTGCAAATCAACAAAAATGTGCTCATTCGCCTGCGCGACCTCCACGCCATGCTCATGGCGTCGCCCAAGTATCCGCAATACGGCGCACAATTCTACCAGGCACTGCCCTACATCGTGGAACTCCGCGCCAAGTCGAATCAAGAGGAAAAGGCCGACGAACTCGAAACTTGCTTCAACGCCCTCTACGGCATTCTGCTTCTGCGCCTGCAAGGCAAAGAAATCTCGGAAGAAACGTCCAAGGCCGTGCAGCAAATCTCCTATTTCATAGGACTGCTGGCCGCCTACTACAAGAAAGACGAAGAAAAGCCGCTCTTTGGCGACGACGAACAATAACACAACATCTATATCAACTCAAATAAATGGCAAAAACCATTCTCATCACTGGCGCCAACGGCCAACTAGGCAACGAAATGCGGAATCTCCTGAGCGCAAACGAGGAGTTCTCCCCCATTTTCACCGATGTGCAGGAACTCGACATCACTTCGCGCGAAGCCATCGACGCCTTTTTCGCGCAGCACCCGATTCACTACGTGGTGAACTGTGCCGCCTACACCGCCGTCGACAATGCCGAGGACAACGCCGCGCTATGCGAGCGCCTCAATGCCGATGCGGTGCAGTATCTCGCCGAAGCCGCCAAGCGCCACGGCGCGAAGATGGTGCAAGTGAGCACCGACTATGTGTTCGACGGCTGCGCACATCGCCCCTATCGCGAGGACGATGCCACCGCGCCATGCTCGGTCTACGGCACCACGAAACTCGACGGCGAGCAGCGCCTGCTCGGCATCATGCCCACCGACGCCATCATCTTCCGCACCGCGTGGCTCTATTCGCCCTACGGCAAGAACTTCGTGAAGACGATGCTCACGCTGGGCCGCACCAAAGACGCCCTGAAGGTGATCTTCGACCAAGTGGGCACGCCCACCTACGCCAAGGACCTGGCCATCGCCATCATCACCGCCATCAAGGCGCCACAGTGGCACGCCGGCATCTATCACTTCAGCGACGAAGGCGCCATCTCGTGGTATGACTTCACCAAGGCCATTCACCGCATTGCGGGCATCAGCGGCTGCGAGGTGAGCCCTTGCACCACCGCCGAATATCCCACCAAGGCGCGTCGCCCACACTACAGTGTGCTCGACAAATCGAAATACAAAAGCACCTTCCAAGCCACCGTCCCCTACTGGGCCGACAGCCTGGCTGAGTGCATCACTAGAATTGAAAATCAATAACAGTATATAAAATTGTGGCAAATTTAACAGAAGAAATCAAAAAGCGACGCACGTTTGCAATTATCTCACACCCTGACGCGGGTAAGACTACGCTCACCGAAAAACTCCTGCTCTTCGGTGGCGCTATCCACGTGGCAGGTGCCGTGAAATCAAATAAAATCAAGAAAACCGCTACCAGCGACTGGATGGAAATCGAAAAGCAGCGCGGTATCTCGGTAGCAACTTCAGTGATGGGCTTCGAATATGAAGGCTACAAAATCAACATCCTCGACACCCCTGGCCACCAGGACTTCGCCGAAGACACCTTCCGCACACTCACCGCGGTCGACAGCGTTATCATCGTGGTCGATGCCGCAAAGGGTGTGGAGCAACAGACCCGACGCCTGATGGAGGTGTGCCGCATGCGCAACACCCCAGTGATCATCTTCGTGAACAAGATGGACCGCGAAGGACGCGACCCATTCGACATTCTCGACGAACTGGAGAGTGAACTGAAAATCTCGGTGCGCCCGCTCAGTTGGCCTATCAACGGTGGCGCCAATTTCAAGGGCGTGTATAATATCTACGAGCACAACCTCAGCCTCTTCGCCGCCGACAAGCAGCGCATCAGCGACCGCGTGGACATCACCGATATCAACGACAAGGTGATCGACGAGGCCGTGGGCGAAGACGATGCCGAGAAACTGCGTGCCGACATCGAACTCATCGATGGCGTGTATCCCGAATTTGAGGTGGAAGACTACCTCGAGGGTATGGTGGCACCAGTGTTCTTCGGTTCGGCGCTCAACACCTTCGGTGTGAAGGAGTTGCTCGACTGCTTCATCCGCATCGCCCCATCGCCCCGCCCAGTGCAGGCCATGGAACGCGAAGTGGTGCCCACTGAGGAGAAGTTCACTGGCTTCGTATTCAAGATTCACGCCAATATGGACCCCAACCACCGCAGTTGTATCGCCTTCGTGAAGGTGTGCTCGGGTGTGTTCCACCGCAATCAGTATTACCACCACGTGCGCAGCAACAAGCAGGTGCGCTTTGCCGCTCCCACCGCGTTCATGGCGCAGAAGAAGGAGGTGATCGACGACGTTTACCCCGGCGACATCGTGGGTCTGCCCGACAATGGCACGTTCAAGATTGGCGACACGCTCACCGAGGGCGAACTGATTCACTTCAAGGGCCTGCCCAGTTTCTCGCCTGAGATGTTTAAATACATTGAAAACTCCGACCCTATGCGCACCAAGCAACTCAACAAGGGCATCGAGCAACTCATGGACGAGGGTGTGGCGCAATTGTTTGTCAATCAGTTCAACAACCGCAAGATTATCGGCACCGTGGGTCAACTCCAGTTTGAGGTGATTCAATACCGCCTGCTCCACGAGTATGGCGCAAGTTGCCGCTGGGAGCCTATCCACCTCTACAAGGCATGCTGGATTGAAAGCGA
Source organism: Bacteroidales bacterium (assembly GCA_030526455.1). Taxonomy (GTDB): domain Bacteria; phylum Bacteroidota; class Bacteroidia; order Bacteroidales; family Muribaculaceae; genus Sodaliphilus. The sequence continues at coordinate 16,656 of JAUNCU010000002.1, forward strand.
CGACAAGGAAGCGCTCGAGGCTTTCAAGCGCCGCAAGCAGCAATACATGGCGGTGGACCGCGAAGGACGCGACGTGTTCCTGGCCGACAGTGGCTACGTGCTCGACATGGCGCAGCAAGACTTCCCGAAACTCAAGTTCCACTTCACTTCGGAATTCTAAATTTGCTAATCACATGATTTTCAATTATCTTTGTTGTTGAATAAATCAATATCACAATGGATACAGAAATTTTAAAACAATTATATACCCAGCACGTGGGCTCAGCCCCCGCTGAAATCGAACAACTGCCCGCATCGGGCTCTAATCGCCACTACTTCCGCCTCACTGGCGAGAAGTCGATCATAGGCGTGATTGGCGAATTGGCCGAGGAAAACCGCGCGTTCCTCTACATGGACAAGCACTTCCTGAGCCAGGGGCTGCCCGTGCCCAAGGTGCTCGCTGAAAGCGCCGACCAGATGGCTTACATACAGGAAGACCTGGGCGACACCATCCTTTTCAACGCCATTGAGAAGGCGCGCAAAACTCGCTCCTACGGCGAAGAGGAAAAACGCCTGCTCGCCAAGACCATTCGCCGCCTCTGCGAATTCCAGTTCAAGGGTGCCGACGGCATGGATTTCTCCTACTGCTACCCTGCCGCCGAATTCGACGCCCGCTCCATCTTCTGGGACCTCAACTATTTCAAATACTGCTTCCTCAAGGCCACCGGCCTCGAGTTTAACGAAGGCCAACTCGAAGACGACTTCCAGCGCCTCACCGATGTGCTCCTGCGCAGCAATTCGGCCACCTTCATGTATCGCGATTTCCAGTCGCGCAATGTGATGATCAAAGACGGCGAACCCATGTTCATCGACTTCCAGGGCGGTCGCAAGGGTCCTTTCTTCTACGATGTGGCATCGTTCCTCTGGCAGGCTAAGGCCAACTTCCCCGACAGCCTCCGCCAGGAACTGCTCAAGGAATACATCGACGAATTGAAGAAGTATAAATACGTCGACGAAGAGTATTTCTACTCGCAACTGCGCCACTTCGTGCTCTTCCGCACACTGCAGGTGCTCGGCGCCTACGGTTTCCGTGGCTACTTCGAGAAGAAGCCTCACTTCATGCAAAGCGTGCCTTTCGCCATCAACAACCTCCGCTCGCTCCTCGAGGAACCCTACGTGGAATACCCCTACCTCAACAGCGTGCTCAAGAATCTCGTGAACCTCTCACAATTCACCGACGACCTGCAGAAACGCGCGCTCACCGTGAAGGTGATGAGTTTCGCCTACAAAAAAGGCATTCCCAACGACAATTCGGGCAACGGCGGCGGTTTCGTGTTTGACTGCCGCGCGTCGAACAACCCCGGCAAATACGATCGCTACAAGCCCTACACCGGCCTCGATGCCTGCGTGATCAAGTATCTGGAAGACGACGGCGAAATCCTTACTTTCCTCAGCCACGCCTACGAACTGGTCGACGCCTCAGTGAAGCGCTACATCGAGCGCGGCTTCACCAATCTCATGGTGTGCTTCGGCTGCACAGGCGGCCAGCACCGATCGGTGTACAGCGCACAGCACATGGCCGAACACATCCACAAGAAATTCAACGTGAAGGTCGAACTCGTGCACCGCGAGCAAAACATCGAGCAAGTATTCACCCCCGTTCAAAAGTAATAGCCTCACCCTATGAAAGCAATGGTATTTGCTGCGGGCCTGGGCACACGCCTGCGCCCCTACACCAACGACCGCCCCAAAGCCCTCGTGGAAGTGGGCGGCGTGACGATGCTCGAGCGCGTGATTACCCATCTGGCCAGTTGCGGCGTCGACGACATCACCGTCAACATCCACCACTTTGGCGACAAGATTATCGACTTCCTCGAGAGCAAAAATAATTTCGGGCTCAACATCCACATCAGCGACGAGCGCGACCTGCTGCTCGACACCGGTGGCGGCCTCATCAAGGCACGCAAGTTTCTCGACGGCGACGAGCCCTTCATCGTGCATAATGCCGATGTGCTCACCGACCTCGACCTGCGCGCCATGTACGACTTCCACGTGAGCCACGACGCCCTCTCCACCATCCTCGTGAAGAGCCGCGAAACCCAGCGCTACTTCCTCTTCGACCACGAGCAGCGCCTCAGCGGATGGATCAACAAAGCCACAGGCGAAACCAAGCCAGCGGGCGTGGTCTACGACCCAGAGAAGTTAAACACCCTCGCCTTCGGCTGCGTCCACATCCTATCGCCAGCCATCTTCGATGTACTAGAGGAGTATTCCCAAGGCAAAGGCAAAGTATTCTCAATAGCCCCATTCTACGCCGAAGAGTGCCACCGCCACAAAATCTACGGCTACCAGCACCCCACCCCCTACAACTGGCTAGACATAGGCAAACCAGAAACCCTAGCCCAAGCCGAAGAA
>JAUNCU010000002.1:19059-35384 GCA_030526455.1 Bacteroidales bacterium
ATGTTCAAATAAGCCCAACAAAATAAAATCGCGACTATGATTATTACATAGTCGCGATTTCTTTTATGTCCTGTTAATCCCCATCTTAGAGGGCGAGCCGCAGGCCAAGGCTGTTGAGGCGGCACGCGGGGTCGCGGCTGAGACGAAGCGAGGAGCGGCAGCCCCTCGCGTAGCAGCTCCCGCTACCGCCACGGAACACGCGGGACGACCCATCGTAAGGCCCTTGAGGGTTTGTTTGAGAGACGCTGGTGTATGACCCATACCAGTCGCTGCACCATTCCCACACGTTACCACTCATATCGTAAAGGCCTAATTCGTTGGGCGACTTGCTTGCCACAGGGTGGGTTTCGCTGCCACTATTGTCACCATACCACGCCACATCCTCTATATAATTGCTGCCGCTATACTTATAGCCACGGCTATTATTACCACCACGGCAGGCATATTCCCACTCAGCCTCGGTAGGCAAGCGAAAGCGCTGACCGGTGAGGGAATTCAATTTGCGGACAAACACCTGGCAATCGTTCCACGACACATCTTCCACTGGCAAATTGTCGCCTTTGAAATAGCTGGGATTATCACCCATCACCGCCTTCCACAGCGCCTGAGTCACTTCGGTCTTGCCAATGTAGTAACTACTCAGCGTAACGCTATGAACAGGCTTTTCATCACTACCAGCATCGCTACCCTGCTCAGAGGTAGCACCCATGCGGAAAGTGCCGCCTCTCACTTCCACCATCTCAAACGAAACACCATTGGCATAAAACGTGCGGACAACACGTTTCGCCTCCACTTTTTTGGCAGGCTTCGACTGAGCATTAGAAGCCACATTCTTCTTCGGAGCCTCCTTCTGTAGCCTCTTAGGCGCCGCTTGCGTGGTGGTCTGCTGCGCCTTCTTCGGCTTCTTCACCGTCACATTCTGCGCCCCGGCTGCAAAGCCTAAGAGCAGGAAAAAAAATAATATTATCTGTTTCATCTCATTCATTATCTAAACCATCTGGTAATTATATTATTCGCAGAAAATGGAATTGTAAATATTTTTATCTGCATCATTTATGTTTGCTTTTGTTATAGGTAGGGAGCGGTCGTTCACCCTCTCGTCGTTCGGCTCGTCCCTCGCATTCACTCCGGAGGGTAAACGACCGCTCCCGTAGGGGCTTAGAACGAGAACAGCCTTCGACGGGCTTGATGGATTTCAGCCAGCGACGGGGATGTGCCAATTGCAAACTTAGAGGGCGAGCCGCAGGCCAAGGCCGTAGAAGCGGTACGTGGGGTTGAAGCTGCTACGAAGCGAGGAGCGGCAGACCCCCGCGTTGTTGTCCCAGAAACCGCCACGGATCACGCGGTTCGACCCATCGTAAGGCCCTTGAGGGTTTGTTTGAGAGACGCTGGTGTATGACCCATACCAGTCGCTGCACCATTCCCACACGTTACCACTCATATCGTAAAGGCCTAATTCGTTGGGCGACTTGCTTGCCACAGGGTGGGTTTCGCTGCCACTATTGTCACCATACCACGCCACATCCTCTATATAATTGCTGCCGCTATACTTATAGCCACGGCTATTATTACCACCACGGCAGGCATATTCCCACTCAGCCTCGGTAGGCAAGCGAAAGCGCTGACCGGTGAGGGAATTCAATTTGCGGACAAACACCTGGCAATCGTTCCACGACACATCTTCCACTGGCAAATTGTCGCCTTTGAAATAGCTGGGATTATCACCCATCACCGCCTTCCACAGCGCCTGAGTCACTTCGGTCTTGCCAATGTAGTAACTACTCAGCGTAACGCTATGAACAGGCATTTCATTATCATATGCATCGCTGCCCTGCTCAGCGGTGCCGCCCATCTGAAATGTGCCGCCCAAAACCCACACCATTTCATAATTCACACCATTCACAGTCAAGGTGCCATTTGAATACGACGCCCGCACTGCACGTGTTGCCACCGCATTTTTAGCAGACGACTGAGCATTGGAAGCCGCTTTCTTCTTCGGAGCCTCCTTCTGAAGCCTCATAGGCGCCACCTGCGTAGCAGCCTGTTGCGATTTCTTCGGCTTCTTCACTGTCACATTCTGCGCCCCGGCTGCAAAGCCTAAGAGCAATAAAATAGTCAAAAAGAAATGTTTCATTGTCCAATTAATTTATCTGATAGTCCTTTGATGTCACCAAATAGCGATTGGTATTGCTCAAGTTCGCTTCTTTCAGACTTGTGTTTGTTAATTTATTCTACTTAATACATTACTCTACGCTTTCAACGTTTCCGTTTTTGTCGTACCATTTGCCTTTTGCTGGCTGGCCGTTTTTGAAGGTGCCTTCGAAGTAGGAGCCGTCGGAGAAGGTGAGTTTGCCTTTGTTGTATTTGTCGCCGGCAAAGGTTCCTTCATATTTGTTGGTGCCGTCTTTCGACTCAAATACGCCTTGCCCCACGCGGTAGCCGTCTTTGTATTCACCCGTGTAGTTGCCGTAAGGATAAATACCGGTTCCCTGGCCGTTGGGCTTTCCATTCTCCACTTCGCCTGTGTAAGTAAATGTTTCGCCTTCGGCATCGGTGAATTTTTCGAGGGATACATGAGTGGGTTGAGGTTGAGGTTGGGCTTGCTCCATGCCTTCTGGCATGCTATGGCTTTGAGGCTGGCTGGAACTACCGCCGCCACCCATAGCCACAATGCCTGCAACAACCGCCACCGCCACTGCGCAAATGCCCGCTATGAGCAAGCCCTTGCTCTTTTTGGGCTTTTCAGTCGACGAAGCGCCAGTTTCCTGCATTCCTGTGCCAGGAGCATTCCCGTTATCGCCACCTTTCGAAGAATCCTCTCCAGGAGTGGCCGTTTCGATTTTCACTTTGTTGAGGGCTGCGATGAAGGCTTCAGCCGTGGGATAGCGATCGTCCTGCTTTTTTGCAGTCGCCTTTTTGATTACTTTTCGCAGCGCCTTGTTGCCAATATTTTCCACTGGCACATCCTCGAATCGCTGTTTTTGCATCACCTCGGCATCGTTGCCGTCGAAAGGAAGGCTGCCGGTGGCGAGTTGGTAGAGGATAATGCCCATGGCATAGACATCGGTGGTTTCGTTTTGCGCGTCGGTATCGTGGTTCACGAGTTCGGGCGCGGCGTAGGCAGGCTTACCGATGAATGCGCCACAGCCGTCAACATTTTTTTCTCCCGTGGTGGGTGTATTGAAGCGCAGCGCGATGCCGAGGTCGATCACTTTCATCGCTCCCTCGTGAGTGACCATGATATTGTTTGGCGAGAGGTCGCGATGAATGTAGCCACAGGCATGCAGTTTGCCCAGCCCCTCGAGCACCTCCTTCACCACATCCACGGCAAAGGCTTCACGGCTGGCACACATGCGCTCGTGCCACTGCTGAATCATGGGCTGCTGCTCGCCGAAGTTGTCGGCCAGTTCACCCTTCATCAAATTAGAGAGCGCCACGCCTCTGAGCAATTCGCTCACCACGTGGCTACGCACCTGCCCCTTCTTGTCGGTGATCTGCACAAATGCAATCATCTCCACCAGGTTAGGGTGCTGGATTTGTATGAGCGCTTCTCGTTTCGCCCTGTCGATTGCACTTGGATGGAGGTCGTCGTAAAGAAATTTCACCGCCACATCGCGGCGGTGGCCGGTGTTTTCGTCGATTCTCACACCTGGAAGCACTTGGCCCATGCCGCCAATGCCCAGAGGCTTGGCGGTAGGGTCGATTTCAAAATGATAATGGTTTAATACGCCATCGGCATCCTGTAGTATCATAATGCAAATAGAAATGTCGTTTTTTTGAGGTTAGATAGTAGTGTTAATAATAAATTGCACAGCCTGCTGTAAGGCTTGGGTGAGGCTCGGTGCCGTAGTAGAATTGCGTCATGAGCGTGGCATCGTCGCTGGCTTCGGCAGGCTTGGCGTCGTTGGGCGCGGTGCCGCTCTTTGGCATCGATTCTCGCTCCTTGCACTCGCTTTGCCGGAAATCGGGATTGCGCAACTTGTTCACGCGCAGCAGGTGGCGGGCATCCACATTCACGCGATTGCTGTTTTTGGTTTGCACCACCAGAACGCCCTTGTCGTAGTCCTGGCACACGATCACGCCCTCAATTTCCTGCGCTGCGAGCACGTCGCTATGCTCGTTGAGAATCACATAGTCGAGCACGGGGCATGAATTGAGGTCGATAAGATTGCCTTCATAGCCCGGCATCACTTTTTCCACCTTTCTCACCGCATCGAGAGGCACCGTGAGGGTGGAGCCATCCACAGCGTTCAGCACCAGTTCCTTGCCCATCACTTGCGAGATGATGCTGCCGTCGGCCACCGTGTCGCGCTTGGCAACGGTGCCCTTCGCCGAGCGGGTGGCGATGGTGTAGGTAACCCTGTCGGCCACTTCGCCCTGGGCGGGGGCATTGTCGATGCGCGAAATGCTTGCCGCTGGCACCTTCACCAGTGGGCGCTCGCAAGCCACCACTAAAGAGAGTTGCTGGTCGGTGTTGGTGATCATCTTTCGCTTGGCAGCATATTTTGAGGCATTTACCACCTGTGCGATGAGCGCAGGGGCGCCTTGCTTCAATTGGAGTTGCGGATAGAGTTCGGCTTCTCCATTGGCTTTGTCGATGAAGTCGAGTTCGTTCACACATCGTTGCCAACTCGGCGGCAGCGAGGCGATCTTCACGCGCTTAGCCTCCAGCACGTCCACATTGGCGATCTGCGAAATCTGAAGGGTGAAAAATGCACGGTCCACCTCCATCACATAGCACTTGCCCGGCACTTTTTTCACTACAAAGCCTTCGAGTTTGGTGCCGTCGGAAAGAGTAAGCACATCGATGGGTGCGCATATTTGCGTGCACGCCTTGGCACGCACCTTCTGGCCGGGAGCCGCCTGCCCGCAGGCAAAAGGCGCCGCACACATCAGCATCAATGCCATAGCCGTAAAACCTAATGTTTTCATATCGTAAAGTATATAAATGTGTGTATGTGTGGAGATTACTTATTGATAAAATTTCACTTCCTCATCGTAGAGTTTCTTGAGGAATTTCACCTGCACGGCGCGAGAAGCCACTGCCTGATAGGTGCCGTAAAGAATGCCCACGAGTTGGCCTTTCTTATTGAACACAGGCGAACCACTGCTGCCGCCCACTGTGGGGTCTTGAATGGCGAAATCGTATTTGCTTGGCGCCTGACTGCACTGGGTAGTGCGCAGCATGGGTTGCAATTCGCGCTTCTTCTCATCGAGGTTCCAGCCAAGTCCGGCGGGATAGCCAATCACAGAAAGTTCGTCCTGCAAAGGCACGAGTGTGGTCTCGTAGCAGTTGTTGATATCGAAGTATTTGGTCACGAAATCGGGTGTGCGCTTGCTGTTGAGTTGCAGAATGGAGAGGTCGACATCATCTTCCTTGGCACTGCACACCACCGCGCAGCGATCGAGGTCGGAAACCGACTGCACATTGTGGCCGGCATAGGCGAGGCCGATGAAATCAAGCACACCTTTCACCTTCACCTTCGACTTGCGCAGCATATTGAGTTTGGCATTGAGTTGCGACACGCTATCGCACTGACTCAGCAGCGCCTTGCCCACCTCGGTCGACTCCAGCGCCAAAATCGCCTGGTTAAAGTCCAAGTAGTCGGTGGAACTGAGGCGGTCAACGAGGAGTTGATCCTGCCAGTATTCTTCAAATTTTTCCTTCAGCTTCTCTTCCCAGGTCACACCCTCGGTGCATTCCGATTTCAGGAATTCCTCCCAAGGCTGCGCCACATGCTTGTTGGAAGCAAGATGGCCCTTGTCGTCGATAAAGAAAGCCGTAGCCGACCCGAAGAACGGAGTGCGCTCCTCATTGTCGAAATACACCGGCATCTTGAGGCCGAGCTGAAGCGGGTCGTCTTCAAACGACACCTCGATGTGGAAGCCCGTGTGCACCATCGCCACAGCCGGAACGAGTTCGTCGGCCGATGCCGAGGCGCCAAATAAGCCCACCACCTTCAGCAGCACCACAGCCACGATGGCCAAGGCAGCCACACTACCCGCCGCGATGGCGGCAATCTTGCCCTTGTTGGCGGGAATGAAATCCTTGATAAGGTGAGTGACATCCTCGGTGCCACACACCACGATGTCGCCACGCTGGATGCGCACGTCGCAGTCGGGTTTCACACGCTCGCCGTTCACGAAGGTGCCATTGGTGCTAGCATTGTCGTGAATGAAGCATTTGCCACCTTTCACCCTCAGCGAAGCGTGGAAGCGGCTCACGCCACGGACAGCCACCACAATGTCGTTACGGTGGTTGGAGCCAATATGTTTCACCGTCTTGTAGGCTGAAAGTTTTTCAAGCACAGGCACCTCGTTCCATGGCAGGCGCGCATCGCCGAGCACTACCCGCTCGCCGCGCTGCACCATGATTTCCTTGCCGGGCTCCAGTTTCTTGTTGCCCACCGTGGTTCCGTTACGGCTACTTTTATCTTCAATGAAAATCTTGCCGTTGTCGAGCAGAGTAAGTTCAGCATGCAGTGTGCTCACATAATCGCTGTTGATAACGATATCACAGTTTGATCCGCTACCTATTCTTATCAGTTTCATGTTATTGTCGTGTTTTGATGTTTATTATGTTATGGATGGAATTAAATCACCACTTTTTCCTTTTTGGGCTCTTCGTGGACTGGGGCGCTGGGCGCTGGCACTTTCGCCTTCCCTGCTTCAGGCGCCTTTTGTGGGGCTTTTGCCTTGGCTGGAGCAGGTGCGGGTGGGCGCTTCATGAGGTGGTTGTAGCCACGGCGCTGCTCTGGCTGCTCTTCTGCTGGCTGAGGCTCGGCTTGCACTTCAGCCTCATCGGCAGGCTGCTGAGCATTCACCACAGCAGTGTCGGGCACTTGTGGCATCTGGGGCTGATCCGGTGCACTGGATTTGCCCGAATTCATAGCCACAACAGCCGCAGCGGCCACTGCCAGCGCTATGACGGCGCAGCCTATGGCCACCAGTTTCTTGCGTGGATTGGGCACGCGACTCCACTCCAGTTGATAGCCGCGACCGGGACCGGGGAAAGTGACAAGGTCCTGGCGAGTGACGGGAACAGGCACATTGGACTTAATCTTCACGCCATTCACCAGGGTGCCATTCGAACTCATGTCCACAATGTGGCACTTCCCCAATGCCGAAATCTTGAGAATGGCATGGCGACGGCTCACGCTGGGATCGGAGAATACAATATCGTTGCTTTCGTCTCTACCGATAGTGATCGTTTTCATAATAGTAAATGTATTTTCAGTTGTTGCGAGAAAGAATCTCGGTTAGGGAAATTATTTTATAGTATTCACCAGACTGATGATAGACTCATACTGGTGGTTGCAGGCAGCGCCATTGCGAGTGGCCACTTGCTTCTTGAGTTCTTGAACCGCTTTGAGGCAGTTTTGCTTGCCACTGGCCGACGCACGCGCTGAGAGTTGATTAATTTTCTTCTCGATTTCAAGTCGCATGGTTTTGCGCTGGGGCGTTTCGTTCATGCCTTTAGCCTTGTTCAGCATTTGGAGCACTTCGTCTTTGAGCGCAGTAATGTCGTCGGCTTCGGCATTGCTCGATGCGGTGGAGTCTTGCGCCTGCAGTTGGAGCGCCCTGATGAGCGACTTAATGGTTTCGCTGTCCTGAACGCCCTTTTTCTTCGATTCCTCGAGCGTGTTTTTCATCTTTTCCACAGTTTGGCTGTAGTTTTTGATTTGCGCGTTGAGAGAATCTATGGTTTTGCTGGCCTGTGCGCTATTCTGCTGCGCAGAACGTTTGTCGTTGAGCAACGAATAATTGAAGCATGCACTGGCTGCCAAGCATGCTAATAGCACAACGATGGCAATGGTGGATTTTTTACTCATTTTGGGTTTAAGTTTAGAATTTTGATGCATTTCGTAGAGCGAAACGGTGAGATTGTCGTGGTGGTTGCCCTCCTTGCGGCCTACTTCGTCCACAAGAATCACGGTCGATTCCACTGCATTGGCCACCGATTTTGCATTCGCTAAGCGCTTGAGAAGTTCTTTTTCGGGCAGTGCACCCCAAATGCCATCGGTGCAAAGCGCTATGCGGTCGCCTTTCACGTAGGGCAGCACATCCACATCGGCAAGAAGGTCTGATTTACCACCAAGGCACCGAGTGATAATGTTGCTTTGCGCCGAGAGGCGTGCCTGCTCTTCGCTCAATTCACCATTGCGCACCTTTTCGCCCACCCACGAATGGTCGGCAGTGCAAAACACCTTCTGCCCGCCACGTATCAAATACACCCTACTGTCGCCTACATGGGCGATGAATGCGGCGTAGTCGGAAAATAGAACGGCAGTGAGCGTGGACCCCATACCCTGATGCTGAGGAAAAGCGATGCCTTCATCAATAATAGCCTGATGTGCCTGCTTCACCGCCTCGTGCATCAGTTCCTCAATGGATTGTGAATCGTCGGCGTCGATGCTCTCGGCAGTGGTGAAGGCTTCCTTCATCTTCTCCACTGCTATGTGTGACGCGAGTTTGCCTGAGGGGCCACCGCCCATGCCATCGCACACCAGAGCCAAGTGGCCCCACTGCGTGTCGATGAATCCTAGCGAGTCCTGGTTCTCCTTTCGGCCACCTATGAGCGAATCACAATAACCCTCAAGTGGAAAGTTAGATACTATTCGTCCCATTATAATCTATAAAATTATGTGTATAACTAGGGATTCTCTTTTCAAAAGGTGAACATATTCTTGGTGCCGCCGTCTTCCTGGCTGTTTCCACTAAGGTTGATTGTGCCGTCGGCATGACGATTGCGATAAAGGCCTTCATCAAAATCGTCGTCGGCAGCAGCATTTCCGCCTGCTTGAGGCAGTTCTTCGGCAGGCATGAAATTCTCAGCCACAGTAAGCCCGTAGGCATCAGCATCAATTAGCACCACCACCAGTTGATAGGATTTACCAATGGTGAGCAAGTCGCCATTAGCGCAATTGTGCTTTTCAAAGTCGAGTTCTTCATCGTTGAGATACATACCCGTCTTCGAACCTTCGTCTTGAACGGAGGCGATTATCTTGTTTGAAGCCATTTTACGCACGTTAAGTGTGGCATGATATTCTGAAACAGTCTTCTCTTTCAGCACCACATCGTTGTCGTCGGCGCGACCGATGCGGTTTTTGCCTATATGAAGAGGCCAAAATTCGCCTATACCCTGCCTTGAGATAGAATAGAGGAAGCCCACCACAGGGTTAGCATTGTTAGAACTATTATTTTGGGAATCAGATGCATCCGATGCTTGTTTGTGTACGCCAGGCACATAAGTTCCGCCAGCGCTCGACACTCTTGAATAAAGGGATTTCATAGTTTTCTATATTTTCTATTTTTAGTGTTACTAATCGTGAAATAAAATTTTGGTAAAATTAAAACATCGGTTGCAAAAAAAAAAACGGAGGTTAATTTTACTTAAATCCATAGTAAAAGATAAGAGGTAGAAAAATGATGAAATTTCTACTTATCCTGGCTCTACACTGAGATATTTTCCAAACAAAGCAAAAAAAACTCATCCCCCACACATTGTATTATATAGTGTGGAGGATGAGTGTTTGTAAAGGTAATGTCCTTTTAGTCTTTTAGACTTCTTGACTGTTAGACCGTTAGACCGTTAGTCTTTTCCTTCTAGAGGCCACTGTTTTGTTTTGCTGCTGCTTCTAGGGCTTGGAAGTAGATTGGGTAGTCGCCGAAGATCATTTTGTTGCCGTCTTTGCCTTTGATGAGGAATTTCAGATCGCCGTGGTTGCAGTCTTCGGCTCCGGCTACTGTGCTCATTTCCATGCCGTCGACGTTGAGGCCCAGCCAGAAGCCGCTGAAGTTGTCGTCGAAGAGCGATGCGGCATCCTTGTTGGCTGAGGCGTCGAGGGTGAAGTTGCTGTGAGCGCCGAATTTTACCACCAGGGCATCTTTCTTTGCCTCAGCAGTCACCTGCACTGGAGCGCCACCACCGAGTTGTGAGAACACCTGGTCGAAGAGTGCCTTCCAGTCGGCAGCCTTTGAGGTGGTGATGACAATCGAACCAGTCAACGAGCCTTGAAAAGCCTTGACGTCGGCATCGATACCCACTGCCACAGGACCATTGACCGACTTCACGAGTTCCACAAAGTCGGCTTGAGGCATCTGAGCCGAAGCCATGTGGAAAACGCTCTTCACCTGTTCAAACTCAGCAAGTTTCTCGCCATTGATGCTCACGCTAAAGATGCACTTGGCGCTGGTGGGCATATACTCGAGGAAGTCGGCCGAAGCCTTGCCCTTCACAGAGTTGAGGAGTTTCACCATGTCGGAGTTTTCGTCGGCGAACACTTCCGACTTGGCATTGATTTCATTGTCGGCGAGACTGATGTTCACGCCCACGCCACGATAGCCGCTGAAGAAGCCTTGAACGAGCGCGGCTTGAGGATTCATTTGGCCCACCAGTTTCATGTAGGCCTGATAGTTCATATAGTAATTGATGTCGGCATCGGCCTCCATGGTCTTCATGATTTCTTCATTGCCCACGATGCTCTTCTCTTTCTTTTCGAAGATGGTTTTCACCTTGGCATCCACGCCCTTAGCGTCGCCAATCACCGCAATCATATTGTCCTTAAAGGCAAAAGCGGTGGTGCCAGTAGTCAGCACATCGACGCCGTCGACCGACTCAAATTTCTTCTTCGACTCCTTCTCAATCACCTCCTTGGCAGCGCCAGGGTCCTTGGTGATGGCGAGCACATTCACTTCGGGGTGGTTAAAGTCGGAGAGTTCGCTATAGATGAAGACTTTCGCGCTAGGGTCGATATTTGCCTTCATCAATTGGTCCATCGCTTCGTCCACATCTTTCTGATATGCTTTCATCATATCATTCAGTGCGCCAGGGAGTTCCAACTTGCCGTTGTCGTCAATTTTCACGCCAGTATGGTCGATCACCTTAGCAAGATCGATTGCTACCACTGCGGTGGCATCTTCGGGAATGAGTTCCATCATCTGCTTGTTGGCCTGGTTACACGAAGTGATCAGCACCAGCAGGGTTGCCACAAATGTCAATTTCAATAGTTTCATAAGTGTTTGTTTTTAGAGTTAATATTATAATTAGTAAAGACTATCGCTTGCGGTGTCCTCGTCGGCTTTGGCACTAGCCTGGCAAAGGATGGAGAGGAAAGTGACCACGGGGTTGCTTTCCTGGAGCGAATAAAACATGCCGCCGGCCTCGGTGGGGCTGTTGAAGCCGAAGTTGAGGAAAGCATCGCCCTTAGGATTCTGGATCTTGGCGTAGAAGCCAAATGGGCTGGAGGCGAAGCGCTCTTTCACGTCGGGCACATCGTAGTAGAATTCCTCCTCCAACTCGTGGTCGAGACGAATGGCGTAGACCACACCATCCTGCTCACCCAGATACACAGGCATGCCCTCGTAACTGAACAGGTGGCGGCCATTCTTCACATAGTCGTCCTGCCCCATTTCGCCAGCAAAATCCACGATGCGCTGCACGATGGCGGCACTGTTGCGCGTCTTGGCGGCGATGGCAACGTTCCAGTTGTCGTCGGCAATCGACGAGAGATTCATGCCGTCGCCCGAACTGATAGCCACAGCGAGCGGGCCATCGATGGCGGCCACGATGCTGCGGAAGTCGAGCCGGTCCATAGCGGGCAGATTGCTGAGCAAATTCACGCTCTTCTTAATCTGGTCGAGTTTCATGAGGTTCTCCCCTTTCACGCTGAGCGAGAGGATGAAATTCATAGAGGTGGGAATCACCTTAAGGAAGGAAGCATCGGCCTTCGCCATGGTGGCCTCGAGCAGCGTGCAGTAGTCGCTCTTGGCATCGGCCTTTATGCAGGCCTCAATCATGGCGCCTTCGGGCTGGAAATTCATGTGCAGGGAGAGCGCCTTGATGTCGCTGTCGGTGAAAAGCGTGAGGATGGGGAATTTCTTCACCTTCTCAGAGATTGTCTCCGAGGCGGCTATCATCTTCTGAATGCCCTTCATCGAGAAGTAGGCGTTCACGTCGTTTTCCTTGTGGAGGGCTTCGGTAATGGCCTCGTCGGTTTCGATGCCAGGTTCACTCTTGTGGAGATAACTGCGAGCCGCGAGCGCCAGGTGGGCATCGGCCATCTCCTTGGCCTCCACCCCCATGAAGAGCACATCGCCATCGATTACATAACTGGTGGCACCGCTGCGCAGAAAATCCACCTTCTCGATTTGCTGAAACTTCTGCCCCATGCGCTTCTCGATTTCGGCACGTGCCACATCGGCATCGTCGAGCGCCACGAGGGTGGCATAAGAGAATATGCTCTGGGGGATGAATCCATAGAGGCAGGCATCGGTGTCGAGGCCAATCTTCTTCACCAGCGAGAAAAAATCGGAAACGGGAGAATCGCCGTCGGTGGCATCGATCGCCTCACGCAACTGTGGCGGAATGGTCACATTCCCTTCTTTGTCGAGAATCGCTCCCTTCTGGAGCACACTCCGCACATCAATCCTCACGACTCCTCGGCTAGTGGAAGGAATCATCTCTTCAAGGTTTCGGTTGACGTCGGCACAGGAAAAGAGGCACAACGACAACAGCAGTATCAAACAGTATTTTAAACTTCTCATGATCACTTACGATGCCAAATATGAGCACAAATTTACAATTTTTATTTAGATAAAAGAGGAAAAAACACCACTTTTTCGGCCCAAATAAAGCGATTACGATGGATTTTCGGCAAGAAATTTGTAATTTTGAACTATGAAAACGAATCAAATGAAAACAAATACATTTTTCCCACCCGAATGGGTTGAGCAAGACGCCGTGCTCATCGCCTGGCCACACGCCGACACCGACTGGCACGACATGCTCGACGAGGTGGTGGCGTGCTACCAGCAAATAGCCGAAGCCATCCTGGCAACCGAGCCTCTGATAGTGGTGGCACCCGACATTGAAAAGGCCAAGGCCGACTTGCGAAACGTGGAAGCCCACGCGCCACACAAGGTGCACTACTTCGGCATGCCCACCAACGACACCTGGGCGCGCGACTTTGGCGCCATCACAGTGATGCGCGACGGCAAGTGCATTCCGCTCGATTTCAAATTCGACGCCTGGGGCATGAAATTTGCCGCCGACAAGGACAACCTCATCACCTCGCGCCTCGACCTCTACGAACTCTTCGTGCACTCGCCAGAGAATCACCGTGCTTTCGTGCTCGAAGGCGGATCGGTGGAAAGCGACGGCAACGGCACCGTGATGACCACCGCCAGTTGCCTGCTCTCGCCCAACCGCAACGCCGAGATGACCAAAGACGACATCACCATTCATCTTAAACAGGTGCTGGGCGCGGAGAATGTGCTGTGGATCAACAATGGCGAAATGCCCGGCGACGACACCGACGGCCACATCGACACGCTGGCACGCTTCGCTCCGGGCGACGTGATTCTCTACAACGGCGCCGTGTGCCCCGATGGCGAAGTGCCCGAGGCCCACGCCCAGCAACTGTGCGCCATGGAGGCCGAAATCCAGGAGTTTGTGAACGCCGACGGCCGCAAATACAACCTCATGCAACTGCCCGTGCCCGCACCCATCTATGATGAAGACGGCATGCAGTTGCCAGCCACCTACGCCAATTTCCTCGTGACCAATCACCGCGTGCTCGTGCCCATCTATGGACAGCCGCTGGCCGACGACCTGGCGCTGCGCATCATTGCGGTGGCATTCCCCGACCACGAGGTGGTGGGCATCGACTGCAACGCACTTATTAAACAACACGGGTCGCTGCACTGCGTAACCATGCAGTTCCCTAAAAACACGCTCAAGATATGAAAGTAGGAATTATTCAGCAACATAACACAGCCGACATCGCATCCAACCGCAATCGCCTGGCTGCGAAAGTCGACGCGCTCGCCGCGCAAGGGGCGCAATTAGTGGTGCTTCAGGAATTGCACGATTCGCTCTATTTCTGCCAAACCGAAGACGTTTCGCTCTTCGACCTTGCGGTGGAAATCCCTAGCGACGTGACCGCATTCTACGCCGAGGTGGCGAAGCGCAACGGCATCGTGCTCGTGACTTCGCTTTTCGAAAAACGCGCCACAGGGCTCTATCACAACACCGCGGTGGTGTTTGACACCGATGGCTCCATGGCAGGGAAATATCGCAAGATGCACATCCCCGACGATCCCGCCTACTATGAGAAATTCTATTTCTGCCCCGGCGACATAGGCTTTGAGCCCATCAACACATCGCTCGGCCGCCTGGGCGTGCTGGTGTGCTGGGACCAGTGGTATCCCGAAGCAGCCCGCCTGATGGCGCTCAAGGGTGCCGACATGCTCATCTACCCCACCGCCATCGGCTACGAGAGCAGCGACACACCCGAAGAGCAAGAACGCCAGCGCGAAGCCTGGACCACCGTGCAGCGAGGCCATGCCGTGGCCAACGGTCTGCCTGTGGTGGCAGTGAATCGCGTGGGCTACGAGCCCGACCCATCAGGCCAGACCAACGGCATCCAGTTCTGGGGCAGCAGTTTCGTGGCGGGTCCACAAGGCGAGTTCCTTTTCCGCGCGCCCAACGATGAAGAAATCGAAACCATCGTGGAAGTGGACATGAAGCGCAGCGAAAACGTGCGCCGCTGGTGGCCATTCCTCCGCGACCGCCGCATCGAAAACTACGCCGGCATCACCAAGCGCTTCTTGGATTAAGCAAAACATACTCCTCCATTATAATAAAGGACGTAATCACCATAGCGATGATTACGTCCTTTATTATGTATTGGCATGTGCTTGTTATCAATAAAACCAGGTCAACCGATCCCACATGACTATGATAGCCCACCAAACTTGTTGACTCGTTGACTTTCAGTCTCTACTTCATCTCCTCGTCGAGGCGGCCTTCCCACAGATAGTGGCGGGTTTCTTTCACGATTACGCTGCTGAGCATGAGCACGGCCACGAGGTTGGGGATGGCCATGAGGGCGTTCATGCAGTCGCTCACGTTCCACACCAGGTTGAGGCTGATGACGCTGCCAAAGAAGATGCTCGCCACAAACACCCAGCGGTAGATGTGCTTGATGATGCCACCATTGAGGTATTCCATAGCGCGCTCGCCATAGTAACTCCAGCCCAGAATGGTGGTGAAGGCGAAGGTGAACATACCGAAACTCAGCAGCGGTTTGCCTATCACGGGGATGTCGCCAAAGGCTGCGTTGGCGAGTTCGGCGCCGTCTTTATAGTCGATGCCGGGATTGGCGAGAATGCAACTCACGAGCACGATGCCTGTGATGGCGCAAATCACCACGGTGTCCCAGAAGGTGCCAGTAGAGGCCACCAGTGCCTGGCGCACGGGGTTCTTGGTCTGTGCAGCAGCGGCCGCAATCGAAGCCGAACCGAGGCCCGACTCGTTGCTGAAGAGGCCGCGGGCAATACCGTAGCGCGCCGCTATCAAGATGGTGGATCCCACGAAGCCGCCACCCATCGCTTGGGGCGAGAATGCGGCCGAACCAATCTTCACGATAGCGGGAATCACATATTCGGCATTGAGGCAGAGCACATACACGCAGCCCACGATATAGAGGAGCGCCATCAGGGGCACCACCCATTCACACACTTTGGCGATACTTTTCACGCCGCCCACTACCACCGCGCCGGTGAAGAGCGCCACAATCGCGCCGGTGACGTAGGGCGAAACGCTGTAGGTTTTCTCGGCGAGCGCGGCGATGGCATTGGCCTGCACGGTGTTGCCGATGCCAAATGAGGCGATCACGGTGAAGATGGCGAAGAGCACGGCCAGCCATTTCCAGCCCAGCCCTTTCTCGAGGGCATACATGGGGCCACCGGCCATCTTGCCGTCGGCGGTGCGTTCGCGGTATTTCACCGCCAGAAGGCTTTCGCCATATTTCGTCGACATGCCAAATACGCCCGTAAGCCAGCACCACAGCACCGCCCCGGGGCCGCCCAGCGCCACAGCAGTGGCCACACCCACAATGTTGCCAGTGCCGATGGTGGCAGCCAGCGCAGTGGCAAGCGATCCGAATTGCGACACGTCGCCCTTAGCGCCCTTGTCGGGCGTCACCGACAGACGAAGCGCCTTGAGAATGTGGCGCTGCGGAAAGCGAAGACGAATGGTGAGAAACACGTGTGTGCCCAGCAGCAGAATAATGGTGGGCCATCCCCACAGGTAGCCACTCAGTGTCACGAAAAAATGGTTCAACTCTTCCATGAAATGTATCGTAAATTTAGTCTAAACGTAGTAATAGCAGCGAAAAGGATAATTTGCTGTACAAAAATACGAAGATTTTCATTAGCAAGTAGCATTTTGCAGAAAAAAAACTTTTTCCAAAAAAAACTGAGCCACAAAGTTGGTAAAATGCCAATTTTATGGTAATTTTGCCGAAAAGAAGGCGCAGAGG
>JAUNCU010000180.1 GCA_030526455.1 Bacteroidales bacterium
GCCTTCGCCTGGCGCGGACGCGAAGTATCGCGTCCCTACAACATTTTGCATTATGACACACCCCCTTATCTACCAAAAGCAACATCAAGAATCTTAACAACACCCATGAAAACACTTTTTATCTGGTATTGCGGATGGGGCTTTTATGCTCTTTTAGATTTTTTTCGGACAGTAATAAAACTAAATAGAAACTTTCATATAGGTTCTATTTGGTTATATATAATCTAGATAGTCGATAAATCACAGAATTTAGAATAAGATCGCCAATAAACATAATGACGAAAATTACGATGTTTACAAATACATATGTTGTTCCTGTATATGCAGCCAACTGATTTAATTCTCTATAACACAGATCGAACCCCTTTTCCAAAGGCATCCAATAATGTATTGAAATAATGAAGAATAACAATGAATGAATCAAAGTATTTATCAAACAGAATACTGACATGACACTAATACGCTGCTTTCTCACACATAAGAGTAAAGGCATAAATGAAGCCATTAAGCACAGTCCTGCCTGCAGGTAGATATTGCCAATTACACAAAACTCTTTATATGTCAGGTCTAGTACCCAAGCAAAATATGCCATGATGCCGCAACATTCAAGGAAGAAATTCACCAATGGGTTATTTCCTGTTACGAAGGTTGCAAAGACACTCACAACACTCATCAAGGCGATGATGAATGATAGGCACCAAATGATGGGATGCTTGCATTTCTGAATGATAAGGCCCATTGCTATATTTATTCCTACTAAGCAGAGATTCAGAAAAGAAACAAGTATGTTAAATGTATTGATATCTTTTACCACAGAAGAGATTTGTTGCATGGCCAAGGAATCTACGCCGCCAAGGTTGATAAGACGAGTGATAACGCCAATAAACAATACTAGAGTGTATAGACTCATGCTGATTGATAATGCCAACGCTGACTCGCTGTACTGTTGCTTCATCCTTCTATAAGATGAATAGCAAGGATAGAGCGACGAAAAGAACAAGAGTATTAATGTGGTGATAATCATATAAATCTATTTTGAAGGTGATAATATATGTCTATGGTGGGTTATAAAAAAAAGAGAAGCCGTAATTGACTTCTCTTTGCGGAGAGAGAGGGATTCGAACCCCCGGAACCTCTCAGTTCAACGGTTTTCAAGACCGCCGCGATCGACCACTCCGCCATCTCTCCAGTGTTAATTGGCGATTGTCATATCGTTTTAACGGGTGCAAAGTTAGGCATTTTTCTAATACCCACCAAATTTTTTGCAAGAAAAATTTTACACTTTTTCGCCCACAATTGCACAACAATTTAATATTCAATAAAATAACAACAAAAACTTTTTTCAACATTTTCCTCTCCCCTATCACGAAAATTGCTTCACTTGCCATTTTTGCGCAGAATTATCCGATTTTTTCTATTCGCCGATTTTTTGTAATTTTGCTTTCTGTAAACAAAAGTTTTTTAAGATGGCTTGGAAATTTGTTATCACCAGCGATGGACATTTGCGCTTGGGCGATGTGAGGATGCATCGCGACTTGCTGTGGCCGGGCGACCTGTGCCTGGGCGGTGGATTCTACTGCTTCGACTATGTGGCTATGCAGGTGGTGCTCGACCGCGCATCCTACGACTATGGCCCTCCGCAATGGAGCAAACTAGCCGCTGCGGGCTGCTCGCTGAAAATCTCCCGCGAATACGAGGGCTTCGCCTTCGTCTACCGCCACGGCCATCACGAGGTGGAGGAAATCGACCTTGGCGAATGGCTGGGGATTGAGTGGATATAAGAATTTGTATATACCCCACACAAAAAAGTATCGGGCTCAGGAATGGCCCGATACATTTTTATTTATCTACGCTATGTGTGGGAGCGTTGGGTTATTCGAGGATGATGTTGATGAGGGCGGTTACGTCGCTCACGTTGATCACGCCATCGCCGTTGATGTCGCACACTTCGTCGGCATAGTCGGCGTCGCCAAGGATCTTGTTGACGAGAGCGGTTACGTCGCTTACGTTAACCACGCCATCGCCGTTCACGTCGCCAAGCACTTGGGCTTCGAGTTTCACCACATTGGATGCGGCCGACTCTACGCCACCTGCAACTGCTGTCACGGTGTATTCACCCGATGCGGCGTTGGCCACTTCGTAGGATGTAGCGGTGAGATTTTCTGCCACGAGTTCGCCGTTGCGGTATACATTATAACTTTCGGCAGCGGCAGCCTTTACGCGAGCGGCTTTCTTTGCGCTGATCACAGTGTCGGCATCGGCCACAGTGGCACGAATGCGCCAGTTGTAGTCTTGCTTAAACTTAGTCTTGAGCGAATTCCAGTAGCCATAACTTGCCGAGGCCGAAATCTGGTCGCTCAAACCGGGAGCGATTGCAGGACCGGCATCAAGCACGTGAGGCTTCACGCCGTTGGCATAGGTGGTGTGGTAGCCAAAGCCCACAGGCATATCGCCAGTGATCACGTAAGGATTGTCGAGGCGAACGGTGTTCCATCCAGTCTTGAGTGAAGAAACGGGAACCGACTGCTCGTAGACGATATCCTGACCTTCGCCAAGCACTACAAACACGGCTGCCGATTTCAAATCCACGCTAGCGAGTTTGAAGGTGATGTGGGTGATCTTCTTGCCATCGAGGCCTGCGAGGCTGTCGAGTGGGAAGCGCACTGCTGCGTAGGCTTCACGAGTGCCGGTACCGGTGAGACCGAGCGCCATGTCGGTGTCGAAGTTCTGTTCGTAAGAAAGCACGGTGGCTTCGGTTGCATCCTTCCAAGTGAGCAGGAGCGAACCGTCTTCGGTGTAGTTACCCTTGAGTGCATAAGGAGCGGGAGCGGCCTGAGCGATAGGATTGGTAACGCTCACCACCTTGCTGGCGGGAGATTCCCAACCGTTTTCAAACACGCTGGTCACATAATACATATATTCGCCGTAGCCCTTGATTACTTCAGAGTAGGTGGAAGCAGTCTGGTTAGACTTCACTTCGCCATTGCAGTACACATTGTAACTAGCAGCCTTAGGACGTGCAGCCTTTTTAGCCACCTTCTTGGCTGGAGCGGCTGCGGGAGCCACGCTTGCCACACCGAAGCCAGCCTTCAGGTCGGCCACGTCGATGGTGATGGCTTCTGCATTGCCGAGGGCGATGTCGCCGCCAATGGTGATGCCCTTCGCACCGGCTGGAGCATCCTTAGCCATTGCGGTAGCCGCAATCACGATGTTGTAAGGAGCATAGTCGGAAGCGAGAGTGCCCAGTTTCAGCCAACTAGCACCGTCGGAGAGACTGATCATAGCGCCGCCTTCCACTGCTGGACCTGCGTCGAGAATCAGTGCCGATGCGCCAGCGGGAACGGTAGCCTTGTAGGCGAGATAGAGGTCGTCTTCGCCAGTGATTTCCACTGGGGTGGGAAGAGTGAGGTTGTAGATGGTAGCGGCATTGATTTCGTTGCCGTCGATTTCTTCCGAAGCGAGGCGCTGACCCTTGCCGTTGATGATTTCGAGTTTGAACGATTCGAGTTTAGTACCCACACCGAATTTCATCGACTGAATCTCGTAGCCCTTGTAGTCTTCAAGTTCTTCCTTGGTGAACTTAGCGCCCCACACCAGTGCGATTTCTTCGTTGAAACCAGCGGTGTAAGAAGCGGTGCCGTAGTGCTTCAGTTCGGCAGCATCCTGGCTCCATGCGAGTTGGAATTCGCCGGTTTCGTCGTCGATAGCGCTCTTGGTGATGATAGGTGCTGAGTAGATGGCTGGCATGGTGTAGGTCGCAGTGGCAGTGATGCCAGGAGCCTTCTTGCCGTCGTATTTAGCCACCAGGGTGTAGCGATAGAAGCCAGGTTCAGCCACCGAGTCGTCGTAGGTGAGCGCATTCACATCGCTGGCAATGAGTTCGCCATCGCGATAGATGTCGTAGCCAGTGGGATCGGCAGCAGCAGTGGCTTCGCCCACGGGTTCAACGTCGGCGGTGAGCATGAAGTTACCCGCGATCTTGCCGGCCGAGAGGGTCTTCCATGAAGGAGTGGTCTGGTTGAAACCCTTCGAACTTGGCGACGACACAGAGAAACTGTTGCCTTTCACATCCACAGCCTCCGCGCCATCCACGCCGATGGGGTGACCGCCGGCAGGGTGAGTGTAGTAGACGCCGAATGCATACTTGTGGCCCACGCTCATTTCATAAGGCGTGGTGAGGGCGAATTTCGACCACTTCTGGCCACCGCAGTCGGCCACCGATGCCACGTCTTCAGAATAGTCGATCACGCCATCCTTGATCACGAAAATGGTGGCGCTGGTGATGCCTTCGGTGAGGAAGCCGTTGATGGCATTGATTTTATAGTTTTGGAAAGCCAGAAGGTCGCCGGTTTCGAATTCCTGCTTCACCCACACCTTTGCAGTGCCCGAAGCAGTGCCACCGATGCCATTGGCATGCACCTTGTTGCTCCAAGTGAGTTCGTTGCTGTTCTTCAGCGGTGCTTGCCAAGAGAGCGTGCCGTTGAGTTCGCTGGGCGAAGCCTTGAACGAAGCGGCTGGCGCCAGCATATTGGCAGGCTTAGCCACTACGGCGCTGGCCGAATACGACTGCTTTTCCTCGCCGTCGTACACAGCACCCACCACATATTTGTTGGCACCTTCAGGTTCACCTTCAAGCACCTCAGAGGTGGCAGTGATGAGATCTGAATTCACCTTCACGCCATTGCGGTAGATGTTGTAGCCCGCGGGCTCGGCAGTGGCGGCATTTTTCACGTAGGCGGTAACGAGGAAGTCGCCATTGCCAGTGGCAGAGAACTTCTTGCCGTCGTAGGAAACCATGTTGCCCTTGCCAGTGTGCACGATCTTGTCGGTCACAGCCACGAGCGTCATGTTGTAGCCATGCTCGTAGCGCACGATAAACATGAGTTCATCGTTGCCAGTGATGGTGTAGGGTTCGTCGAGCATCACCTTTTTCCAGGTCTTCGAGAAACCGCTCACGTCCACAACCTGGTCGCGCACCAGCACGCCATTCTCGTAGATTTGCACCCTGATGTTCGACACATCGCGATACTGCTTATAAGCAATAGCCTCCACCTGCTGACCGGCCACTGCGGCCAGTTCCGATGGCAGGAATTTGCTACCGCCGTAAATCACGCATGGTCCTTGAGGGTTGCTCTGCACGCCGTCCATACCATTGTAGTCGTAACTGTTGTGCCACTTGAGTTCGATGTCGGTGGCTGGAGCGTTCCATTGCACAGTCACCTGGTCGAAGTTCACACTCGCCTTCACGCTGTGTGGCTGCCCATTCTGCGCCCACGCCGTGATGCCCGCCATCGCTGTGGCCACCACCGCCGTCCGGCGCATGATTGTTGTAATTTTCTTCATAAGCAGAAATATTAAAAATTGTACATAAATTTTACAAAAATCACAATTCTGCTTACAAATTTACAAAAACAATCTAAAATAAGCAAAAAAACACGCAAAAAGCCCCAAAGCCGACATTGTGCCCCACACAGAAATCTCTCCTTTGGGTCAACAAGCGCCCCACACAGATCCCACTGATCTCACGGATTATTAAACACAACGAGATTCAACAAAAAATAAATTCGTGAGATTCTTCGCAAGCGAAGCGGCAAGCCGATGACGTGAGATTCGTGTTCAAAAACCCCACACAGATCCCACAGAAATCTCACGGATTATTAAAGGCTCACACAGATTCAACGAGATTCAACAGAATTTTTAGCCACAAATTAACACGAATTATTCACGAATTATTTTT
>JAUNCU010000003.1:0-18077 GCA_030526455.1 Bacteroidales bacterium
CTCCATGCAAGCGAGTGAATTGCGCAGCAATTCGCGAGCGCGGCTTGGAGACAAGGAAAAGCAAAGGATAGAGCCTCGGAGAGGGTCGGTTATGGTAGTAACCCTAGTTTTCGGACACCTCCCCCCGGATAAGGCTCCACAAAGGATAGAGCCTCGGAGAGGGTCGGTCATGGTAGAAACCCTAGTTATCTGACAGTCTTCCCCACAAAGAAAATGGAGTTATTCTTCCAGTTATTCAACCCCAACATCCCCATCGATGTGCTGCTTTTCGCCATCGGTGCCACCACATTTGCATCGGTAGTAGCATGGAAATTGCCAGGAAGCGACAAATGTCGGCGAGTGGCACGCGTGTGGGTGGGCGTGTATGCGCTGATGATGCTTTACATGACCGTGATCCATCGCACGCCGGGAACTGAATACCGCTACAACTTCACACCGCTGTGGAGTTATCCCGCCATGGAAAGCGGACTGGTGGAGGTGTTTTACGAAAAACTCTTCAACATCATCCTCTTCATCCCCTACGGCGCAATGCTTGCCGCAAGTTTTCGCCAGCACAAGTTCAGAAACGCTCTGCTGGCGGGCGTTGCCACTTCGGTGGGCATCGAACTGCTCCAACTCGCCACTAAAACCGGCATGTGCGAAACCGACGACGTGATCCACAACACCATAGGATGCATCACAGGAACCCTACTCAGCATAGCATCACTAAAATTTCTCCGAAAAATCCACACCGTCGCCCATTAAAGAAAATTTTTACAATAATCCACCTGGATACGTTTAAAGATAGCGACATAAAAAAAACGCGGCCAAAATTGGTCGCGTTTTTTTTGTGGAGTATAGCGGACTCGAACCGCTTACCTCAACACTGCCAGTGTTGCGCTCTACCAGATGAGCTAATACCCCGTGATTTCACTCTGCAAATTTACGGAAAGTTATTGGAATATCCATCATGTTTTGCCATTTTTTTGCATTTTTCCTTGAAAAATTTTTCTCTGGGCCAAAATTTCGTGCAGCATGGCCTTGAATTTGTCGGGTTTCACTCCCCACTTGGGCATCACCAGCAATGCCGACGGCGACTCCGATACGAATCGCTCAATGGCGATGCTGGGTGAAATGCGCTCAATCACCTCGGCACACAGATCAAGATACTCCTCCAGGGTGAAGCAACGAAAACCGGGCATCTCCCCTGCCGAAATCTTTCTCTCCAGCATCGTCCCACGTATCACCTGCAACTGGTGGAATTTCACCACATCCACTGGCAATGCCGAGATGGCGTCGACGGTGGATAGCATATCGCCACGCGATTCTCCGGGCAATCCTAGAATGAGGTGGGCGCATTGCGGGATGCCATATTGGGCGGTGAGGCGGATGGCGGCAACTGATGCGGCCGCGTCGTGGCAGCGGTTGATGGCCGATAAAGTGCTGTCGCAGAGGGTTTCTACGCCATATTCTATCATCACAAAGCAGCGTCGTTGCAGCGCGTGAAGATACTGCAGCAATTCTTCCTGCACGCAATCGGGGCGCGTGGCAATCACGATGCCCACCACATCGCTGACGGCTGCGGCCTCCTCATAGAGCGATTTCAGGCGGTCGAGCGAGGCATGCGTGCCGGTGTGGGCCTGGAAATAAGCCAAATATTTCATGCCAGGATATTTCCCGGCAAAAAACTGCTTCCCTCGCTCCAACTGCTCTCTCACGCTCAGCGACGGATGGCAGTAGGATGTGTTAAACGACTGATTATTACAGTATATGCATCCGCCCACACCTTTGGTGCCATCGCGGTTGGGGCACGTGAAACCAGCATCAACAGGCAATTTCTGCACTCTAAAGGAGAAATGCTCGTTGAGAAACTGGGAATAGGTGCGGTATCGCTGCTGTTGCATCAGAGTTTCGAGGTGCGGTTGAGCAGATAATTATCGAGTATCACCAGCGCAGCCATCGCCTCCACGATGGGCACGGCGCGGGGCACTACGCAGGGATCGTGGCGTCCTTTGGCGTGCAAAACGGTGGGATTTCCATCCATATCCACGGTGTCGACATCCTGCAAAAGCGTGGCCACAGGCTTGAAGGCTACGTTAAAGTAAATATCTTCACCATTGCTGATACCGCCCTGAATACCACCAGAATAGTTGGTCGCGGTAGTCACTTTTCCACCCTCGTTCACGAAGCGGTCGACCACATCCGAACCGCGGTAGTTTACAAAATCAAATCCGAGGCCAAACTCCACGCCCTTGGCAGCATTGATGCTCATCATGGCGGCAGCCAACTGAGCGTTAAGGCGCGAAAACACGGGTTCGCCAAGGCCCACGGGCACACCTTTTATCACACAGGTGACCACGCCGCCAAGTGTGTCGCCTTTCGACTTCGCCTCGGTGATGGCCGCAATCATTTCCTGGGCTTTCGGTTCGTCAGGGCAGCGGGCGATATTATTGTCAACCGCCGACAAATCCAGCGATTCATACGAGCCTTCCACTGCTATATTCGACACCTGTGAGGTGTAGGCCGTGAGTTGGATGCCCAGTTGCTGAAGCGCCTGCATGGCAAATGCGCCAGCCACTACGCGAGCCGCCGTTTCACGTGCCGAAGAGCGCCCACCGCCACGGTAGTCGCGAATGCCGTATTTGCTTTGATAGGTGTAGTCGGCATGCGAGGGGCGATAGCACTTGGCGATGTCGCTGTAGTCTGATGAATGGTGATTGGTGTTGCGAATGATGAAACCGATGGGTGTGCCGAGAGTCACGCCTTCGAATACGCCCGAGAGCACCTCAACGGTATCGGATTCGTTGCGGGCTGTGGTGATGGCCGACTGCCCGGGACGACGGCGCGCCACCTGGCGTTGAATCTCGTCGAAATCAATTTTCACACCAGCGGGAAAGCCGTCGATCACACCACCTATCGCAGCGCCGTGCGACTCACCGAACGTGGTGATTGAAAGTATGTTACCAAATGTGTTACGCATCTTTGCTTGAAGTATAATTGTTCTACTTATCCGAAATCAAGTCGCATTCCGTGGCACCCACATAGCCCACGAGAGCGGCAGGGTTGATTTTCAATTGTAAACCACGCACACCCGCACTCACGTAGATGTAGTCGAAGAGAATACACGTTTCGTGGATGAAGGTGGGGAACGGCTTTTTCATGCCTATGGGCGAGCATCCGCCGCGTATGTAGCCCGTGGTGGGCAGGAGTTCCTTCATGGGAATGAGGTCGGCTTTCTTGTTGCCCGACACCTTTGCGGCCTTCTTCAGGTCCACCTCATCGTCGCCAGGGATCACGCACACGAAGTGGCCCGTCTTGTCGCCACGCAGAATCAGCGTCTTAAACACCTGCTGTATGTCTTCATCGAGTTGCTGAGCGATGTGGCCGGCACTGAGGTCGTTCTCATCCACCACATAGGGGATGAGTTCGTAGGCAATTTTTGCCTGGTCGAGGAGCCTTGCTACATTGGTTTTTGCAATCTTTTTCATTATTTAATGCTTTAAGAGTACAAAATTACTCGTTTTCTGCCTATATTTGCAACTTAAAATCGTATTTTTGATGCACAATCGTCACATATTCGCCATCGCCACGGCCCTCTGCATAGCAAGCGGCCATGCGCAGCCACAGGTTTTCACCAGCCGCTCAACCGCGCTGGAGGTGCTTGAGCGCAGTGAGGCCACCCTGGGCAATCCGCTGAGCGAGGAGCACGATGAGGTGAAATATGTAGAAGTGCTGAAAACTGCGTGCGAAAGCGAAGTTTTGTCGGAATCCGACAAGATGCGCTACCGCCTGCTGCTGAAAGAGGCGCAGAAAAACCACGTGGGCACCTTGGCTGCCGACATTGAATACGTGACGCCCGACGGCAGCACGCATCACCTCTCGGAAAGCGCCGCACCGCTCACGCTCGTTTATTTCAATGACCCCGACTGCGATGCGTGCGAGAAGGTGGTCGCAAGGCTCGACACTTGCGCCACGCTCAAGACGATGGTGCTGGAAAAGCAACTCGAGATTGTGGGCATCTATCCGCTCGACGACGAACAGGCGTGGCTACAGCGGCCGTTCCCATCCTATATCATCAACGGCTGGAACAAGAGCCAGGAAATCGACCAAGAGGAAACCTACGTGCTACCCACCATGCCTCTTTTCTATTTGCTCGATGCCGACAAAAGGGTGGTGCTGAAAAACGAACCCAGCCTCAACCATGTGCTCGACTACCTCAGGAATCTAAGCACCAAATAAGCGTCGTCGTCGGGCGACACTTTATACAGCGCCGATGCGCGATAGCCCATCACCCAGATGATGCGCCCGTCGGCTTCCATAATCCATGCTTCATCCTTTTCGCGCTGGCCTAATTTTAGGTCGGTAAACAGATCGCTCACCAGTTT
This sequence comes from Bacteroidales bacterium, assembly GCA_030526455.1. GTDB lineage: Bacteria > Bacteroidota > Bacteroidia > Bacteroidales > Muribaculaceae > Sodaliphilus. Next base: position 4,365 of record JAUNCU010000003.1, read on the forward strand.
GCTTCCTTTCATGCCAAAGGGCCGGAATTTGTCGCCATTCCGCCAGTGGCGCACCACCACTTTTTCGGCTTCCAGCACATGAGCGCTTAATGCAATTACGTCTTTTCCATTGCACGATTTTAAACCAAATTCCGAGGGTTTTACTTTTTGGATTTGAATTTTTACTGGAGTTGATATTTCTTTGTTGCACAAATCAATGCCGTACGAACATTCAAGTTTTACTTTATTGACAAAAACTTCAAGATGGGTGCGATTCAAAGTTAAAGTAAAACTTGAAGAATAGAACTGTTTCCCAACTGAGTTTTCTCCGCCGATAGCCCTAATCACATCGCTGCATTGGGCATAATTGAAGCCGTAGGGCTTGAGGATTTCGAAAAGTAAAGTGTTGGCATTTGTAAACTCAAGCAGTTTTCCATAATCCACGAGCAGCACCTCGTCATGGCGCTCACAAATCTCGTCCTTTGCTCGCTCTATAAATTCGGCATAAAGCGCGGCGCCCGACTGCACCTGGCTGATGGTTTTGCCCAACTGCTCGTGAGCGCCCGGAAATTGGGCTTCAATAGCGGGTAAAACCACGTTGCGCAGCCTGTTGCGCTTCACGTCATTTTTCTGGTTGGATGAGTCGGTCACGTAATCTTGACCACTATCTCTCAGATACTCAATCACTTCCATCCTACTCACACACAGCAATGGGCGCACTACAGCACCGTTTTTCGCCTGGATGCCTGTAAGGCCATTGATTCCCGTGCCTCTCAGCGCGTTGAGGAAGAAAGTTTCCACATTGTCGTTCTGGTGATGCGCCACGGCAAGCGCCTGGCAGTCCTGCTCACGCAGCAACGCCTTGAACCACGCATAGCGCAGATCGCGGCACGCCATTTCCAGCGACACGCCGTGGGCCTGCATGTAGGCGGGCACGTCGAAGTCGTGCACAAAAAGCGGCACTTGCAACTGCTCACAAAGTGCGCGCACGAATCGCTCATCGCGGTCCGACTCTTCGCCACGCAGATGGAAATTGCAGTGAGCGGCCTTGCAGGCATAGCCCAGCGCAAGGAGCACACGCAGCAGCGCCACCGAATCGGCACCGCCGCTAAGCGCCACAAGCACAGGGCGCTTACCACACAGAAGGCAATTCTTGGCAATGAAAGCCTTCACTTTTTGCTCAAATCGAATGGAAACTTCAGTAGTCATAATCACTGCAAAGATAATAAGAAGACTAGTAAAAGTTTTTAGGATTGGCGGATTTTTTGTAATTTTGCGTTGAAAACTATAATATTGAATATGTTACTCGAAAGAATTGACGCTCTCAAAGAGCAAATCAACGCGCTTCAAGCCGCCAACGAAGAGCAACTTGAAGCATTGAGAATCAAATATCTCAGCAAAAAGGGCGAAGTTACTGCCCTGTTCAACGAATTCCGCAACGTGCCCGCTGAGCAGAAGAAGGAATTTGGCCAAAAACTTAACGAACTCAAGAACCTCGCCACCGACAAATTGAACGCGCTGCGCGAAGGTTTCAAGGCTCAAGCCAAGGAGGCCAACAAGATCGACATCACCCGCCCAGCAATGCCCGAGAAACTTGGCACACGCCACCCTATCTCGCTGGTACGCAAGGAGATTATCGACATTTTCGCACGCCTCGGCTTCACCCTCGCCGATGGTCCTGAAGTGGAAGACGACTGGCACGTGTTCAGCGCGCTAAACTTTGCCGCCGATCACCCTGCCCGCGATATGCAAGACACCTTCTTCATCAATGCCGATGACAAGGACGTGAAGCGCAACATCATTCTGCGCAGCCACACCAGTTCAGTGCAAGTGCGCACCATGGAGAAGAAGCAACCACCCATTCGCATCATCTGCCCAGGCCGCGTGTATCGCAACGAAGCCATCACTGCTCGCGCTCACTGCTTCTTCCACCAGATTGAAGGTCTGTACATCGACAAGAACGTCACCTTTGCCGACCTCAAGCAAGTGCTGCTCAACTTCGCACAGGAACTCTTCGGCCCCGACACCAAGATTCGCCTGCGCCCCAGTTACTTCCCATTCACCGAGCCTAGCGCTGAAATGGACGTTTCGTGCATGCTCTGCGGTGGCGAAGGTTGTGGTTTCTGCAAGCACACTGGTTGGGTGGAAATCCTCGGTTGCGGTATGATTGACCCCAACGTGCTGGAAGCCAGCGGCATCGACAGCACCGTATACAGCGGTTACGCTTTCGGTCTCGGTATCGAACGCATCACCAACCTGAAATATATGGTGAAAGACTTGCGCATGTTTAGCGAAAACGACGTTCGCTTCCTCGACGAATTTGAGGCAGCGCATTGATGCGCATTAGAAGTTAAGAAGTAAAGGGGAAGTTAAGAAGTTAAGACGATAGCCTCGCCTCTCAGCAACTCAGTAACTTAGCAACTCAGCTACTTAGCAACTCCACAACTCAGATACAAGAAAAATGATGCACACTTGTGATGCATCATTTTTCGTTTTAATACACTACGAATATGACACTTAAAGAACGATACGAAGGCTGCATCAACTACTGGAAGGAGCAGAATCCTAATCCCGGTACGGAACTCAACTATACCAACAATTTCGAACTCCTTGTGGCGGTGATGCTTTCGGCACAGTGCACCGATAAGCGCATCAACATGGTCACCCCTGCCCTGTTTGAGGCCTACCCCACTGCAGAAGCGATGGCGAGGGCGTCGTTCGACGACATTTTCGCGCTGGTGAAGAGCGTGTCGTATCCCAACAGCAAGGCGCAGCACCTACTGGAGATGTCGCGCATGCTCATCGACGAGTTTGGCGGCGAGATTCCCGACACCATGGCTGAGATGACGCGTCTGCCGGGCGTGGGCCGTAAAACCGCCAACGTGATGCTTGGCCAAGCATTTGGCAAGGCTGCTATTGCCGTCGACACCCACGTGTTTCGCGTGGCCAACCGCATCGGCCTGAGCAACGGCAAAACGCCGCTCGAGGTGGAGAAATCACTCATGAAGCACATTCCCGCCGAGCAGCAATGGAAAGCCCACCACTGGATCCTGCTCCACGGCCGCTACGTGTGCAAAGCCCAAAAACCCGACTGCCTCAACTGCGCCATCACCCAATTCTGCAAAACCTACAACAAGAAGAAATAACGCCTAGCCAACGCGACAGTGGAGGGCGTGTCAAAACATGTAAAAAGACAGGGGCGCGACACATTGCAACCTGCCATAAATACCCCCCTGGTTTTGGGCATATTATTGAATTTTGCCCCTACCACATTCTACGTTTTGCTCCCCCACACTTCCCACCAATCTCGCACCCACAAAAAAAATGGTGGCTGCCTTGATGCAGCCACCATTGAAGGGATTGCTAAATAAACTACTAACTACCAAAATATTTTCATTTTCCCTTCTCTTTTCCTAAAAGGATGTCCACCAGTGGTTTATCCTTGAAGGTGTGCTTTTTCTGATCCCAGAAGCCGAAGTCGGCATCGTAGCACCATGTGGCCCAAGCCACGCCGTTTTCGTTGAACACCGAAATCATGTCGCGAGTCCATGCGTAAGCCAGTTCTCGGTCAACGGGCTCAAACACGCCCCATTCGCCGCAGAAGAGTTGCAGGTCGTATTTCTTAGCCACCTCAATGGCGTCGTTCATGAGGCTACGCAGCGAATCGCGGTTCCATTCCTTGGTGTATTTTTCAATATCCTTCTTGATCGCTTCGGGTGCTTTCGCAAAATCTTCCTGTGAAATCATCACGCCGGGATAAGTGATTTTTCCAGCATACTTGCCCACTGGTGTCCAAGGCGCGGTGTTGTGAGTGAGCACCATTGGCTCATAGAAGTGGAAACTCAGGATGATATTCTTGTCGCCTTCGGGCACCTTGAGATACTTGAAGGTGTGGGTTGCTTGCCACAGGTTGGAACCAATCACGAGTGTGCGATTTGGCTCGAGTTCGCGCAGTGCCTTGTGCACCTTTGCGATGAGTTTGTTCCAGTCTTCATGATCCTTTGCCACAGGCTCGTTCATGAATTCATAAGCCACCGAGTCGGTGCTGTAGGTGTGAAGCGAGTCAGAGAGTTGGTGCCACATGCCTATGAGTTGGTTTTGAGCCTCTTCCGAAGTGAAGAGCGTGTTGGCATTTCCTTCATTCTCTGCATTGAAGTAGTGCGAACGAATGATATGCAAATCCACGATAGCGCGCAGGTGGTGCTTGCCACAGAGGTTGAGCACATTGCGGAGCAGGCCCCAAGCCTCGGGAAGGGTGTTGCCCTTTTCATCCCAGAACTGCTCTTCGTCGATAGGAATGCGCACGAAGTCGAAGCCAAGACTGTCGAGGCGAGCAATATCGTCTTCCTGAATATGCTTTGCGCGAGCCTCGCCACGTTCTTGACTCTGAGAGAGCCAGTGACTGAGGTTGGTACCGCGGTGAATTTGGAAACAATTAGCCACAGTGTCGGCTGCAGCGGCTTCCGATGCATTCTTGTTGGCAGAGCAAGAACCGGCGCTCAGCAATGCCGCCACTAAAGTTGCGAGAGAAAAAATAGTTTTTTTCATTAGTTTATTAAGTTGAAATTTAATTGTTTAAGAATCTGGTGCAAAATTAGGCAGTTTTTGCGCTACTCGCTTTCTATATTCTAACCAATGATGATACGATTTTGATAAGTTTCATGCAAGGCGGCACACAAGCCGCCCAGCAAACTAAACAGAGCGCAGAAAAAATCAGAGATTTGATAAGGTGGTGTGGCAAAAAAGCAGTAATTTTGTAGTTTAGAATACTCATATATAATAGTAGATGCAAATCGACGAACAATATATTAAACAAGAAATGGATCGCCCCATTCTTCACCTCATCGGTGAAGTGGCCGACTCGCTGCAGCGCGAATGCTATGTGGTGGGTGGTTTCGTGCGCGATATCATTCTGAAAAAGCCTTCCGACGATCTCGACTTCGTGACCGTGGGCAGCGGCATTGAGGTGGCGAAAGCCGTGGCTGAGCGCATTGGCCGCAAGAAAGCCTCACTGGCCGTGTTTAAGACCTATGGCACCGCACAGGTGAAAACGCGCGGATTGGAACTGGAATTTGTGGGCGCCCGCAAGGAGTCGTACCAGCGCAACAGCCGCAACCCCATCGTGGAAGACGGCACACTACAAGACGACCAGTGCCGACGCGACTTCACCATCAACGCCATGGCCATCAGCGTGAACGCACACAACTACGGCCAGTTGCTCGACCCGTTCGACGGCGTGGGCGACATTGAGCGACGCCTCATTCGCACCCCGCTCGACCCCGACATCACCTTCAGCGACGACCCGCTGCGCATGATGCGCGCCGTGCGCTTCGCCACAAGGCTCGACTTCGACATCTATCCCGAAACGATGGAAGCCATCAGCCGCAATGCCTCACGCATCAAAATCATCACCAAGGAACGCATTGCCGAGGAACTGATGAAGATTATGCGCACCAACTATCCTTCGCGAGGATTTAAGTTGCTGAGCGAATGCGGACTGCTCCCCTACATCTTCCCCGAACTGGCCGCACTGCAGGGCGTGGACACGATGAACGGACGCGCACACAAAGACAACTTCCAGCACACGATGCAGGTGCTCGACAATGTGGTGAAGGAGAGCGACAACGAATGGCTGCGATGGGCCACACTGCTCCACGACATAGGCAAACCGGCATGCAAGCGCTGGGACGACCAGGCGGGCTGGACTTTCCACAACCACAACTTCGTGGGAGCGAAGATGATTCCACGCATCTTCGGCAAGATGCGCCTGCCGCTGAACGAGCACATGAAATATGTGCAGAAACTGGTGGAACTCCACATGCGCCCCATCGCGCTGGTGGAAGACATCGTCACCGACTCGGCCGTGCGACGCCTGCTCTTCGACGCCGGCGACGACATCGACGACCTGATGCTGCTCTGCAACGCCGACATCACCTCGAAGAACGAGGCCAAGGTGAAGCGATTCCGCGAGAATTATCTGCTGGTGAAGCAAAAACTCGTCGACATCGAGGAAAAAGACCGCCTCCGCAACTTCCAGCCGCCTATCGACGGCAAGGAGATTATGGAAATCTTCGGCCTCGAACCCTCCCGACCAGTGGGCGAAATCAAGGACGCCATCAAGGACGCCATTCTCGACGGCATCATCCAGAACGACCGCGAAGAGGCCTACACCTTCATGCTCACCAAAGCCAAAGAATTGGGGTTTGAACCTGTAAAATAAAGCACAGTTGCCAAAACCCGACAAAAACAAAACTTAATCAGTAACAACTCAAAAACGAAGATATTATCGTGCCAATAAACGTAGAAGATATGGCTGGAACCTTCGAGTATTTCCTCGAAATAGCCGCAACCCTTTTTTATGCCATCAGTGGTGTGCGCCTTGCAGCAGTGAAGAAATTTGACTGGTTTGGCGCCTACACCATCGGTTTTGTCACCGCCATCGGCGGCGGTACCATGCGCGACGTATTCCTCAAGGTGCACCCCTTCTGGATGCTCGACCCCTGGTATTGCATCGCCACATTCGCGGGCTTCCTGCTCGTGATCGCGTTCAAGAAGAAACTGGTGAAGATAGAAGGCACATTCTACATTTTCGACGCCATAGGCCTTGCCCTCTTTGTGGATGTGGGCATCTTCAAAAGCCTCGAACTGGGCTTCCCTATGTGGGTGGCCATCATCATGGGCACCATCACGGGCGCCATGGGCGGTGTGATGCGCGACGTGTTTATCAACGAAGAGCCTCTGGTGTTCCGCAAGGAAATCTACGCCACAGCCTGCATTGGCGGCGGCATCATCTACTGGCTGGTGGGCCTCATAGGCGGCGACGTGATCACCCAACTCCTCACCTGCGCATTATTCATCATCTTCATTCGCTTCTACGCAGTGAAGCACAACTTGTCGTTCCCCATTTTGCACGACGACGACTAATTCCCCCCTACTCCTCGGTAATTAAACAATCATGAAAGTAAACAAAGCAGAAACCAAGAAAACGGCTATACAATTGCTCAAATACGGTGTGATAGGCGCCAGCAACACGCTCATCACCGCCGTCACCTTCTATGTGCTCAACTCGCTGCTGAGCGTGGACTACGTGCCCGCCAACGCCGCCGGCTACGTGCTGGGCGTGCTCAACAGTTTTGTGTGGAACCGCAACTGGGTGTTTAAAACAAAGCAGAACCTCAAGCGTGAGGCCCTGCTCTTTGTGGTGGGTTTCCTTTTGTGCTACGGTCTGCAGATGGGCGTGAGCGGCATTCTGCTCGAGGTGTTCGATATGAAGCACTACACGCTCGACTGGATTCCAAACGCCGGCCAGAACATCGTGATGCTCATCTCAATGGTGGTCTACACCATCTCCAATTACATCTACAACCGCACCGTCACCTTCAAGGTGAAAGAACCCAAGGAATAAAGAAAAGGATTCCGATGTGCTAACTCACAAAGGAATCCTATGCGCTTATGGTGCCAGGGAGAGCCGTAGCGTGAGCCCCGGGCTTACTTCAATTCTATCATCTCCTCAGCGGCATTGGTGATGCGCTCCAGATGGTCGTGACGCACGATGAAGGTGTTTTCCACACCCACAGCGCCCACGCCTGGAATCACAAATTTTGGCTCGATGGCCACCACTTGCCCTTCTTCAAGGATATCTCTACTGCGAGGCGCCAGCACTGGTGCCTCGTTGATTTCTATACCCAGGCCATGGCCCACGAAGCCAGCCTTCTGCATGTGACCCATGAAATAATCGGCCATGCCAGCCTCTTCCACCATCTTCACGGCTTCTTCATAGAGTGCTTTAGCGGGTGTGCCGGCGCCAAACTGAGCCAATCGATGGTTGACAGAAATTGACAATTCATGTGCTTTCATTGCCAAATCCGACACTTCTCCCACTCGGTAGCAGCGGGTCATGTCGGTCATGTAGCCATTGAAGTTGCCGCAGGCGTCGACCATGATGGTCTTGCCGGGGGCGATGGCTTCACCGCTAGCACCCACGGGGAGCGATGGATCCATACCCGCACCACCCATGGCGAAATCGTAGGGCGTGGGTGAATCGGCATTCTCACCCACAAGGATGTTGCCCATAAAGAGTTCCATCGACGGTCCCTGCACGCGAAAGATGCCCAGACAGCCCTCGAGGCGCAGCAGGCGCTCTATTTCTATCTGGAGTTGCACATCGGTCATGCCGGGCTTATAGATGCTGGGGATGCGTTCGTAAGCCGCCTGATGGCGCACGCCGTCTTCTTTGAGCAGCACCTGCTCGAAAGGCGACTTCACACTGCGCAGCGCGCGCATCATGGCGCTGGCATCCACCACCTCGGCCTCAGGAAACACCTGCGAGAGGCGGTTGTATTCAGCCACGGGCATCACGTCGGTCTTGAGCGCGAGTTTCTTGGGCTGCGACTTCAGCAAGGCGGGAATCATTTCAGGCTTACGAATGTAGTGCACATTGGCACACTGTTCATAGCCCACAGGGCGGCGCACACAGTAAAGCACCTCGCCAAGGGCAGTGATGTAGGTGTAGCCCGCAAACACGCGGCCTGAGGTGTAGTAGAGGCTCACATTGTCGGCCAGCAGCAAGGCATCGATGTCGGCAGCCTTAAGTTGGGCTGCGATGCGTGCCACACGGGCCTGTATTTCATTTTCCCATCCGCTGGGAATGAAAGCGTTATTGTTCATGATTACTTGAAATTACTTGGTTTACGAATTCGGTGAACGAAGCGCACTGCACGTCGGCATCGGTGCAAGTGCCAAAGCCGTAGGTCATGTGCACAAAGGGCACGCCCGCAGCATGGGCCTGGTTGCAATCGGCCTGCGTGTCGCCCACATACACGGCGCGCTTAATGCCGTTGCGCTCCATCAGCAATTTGATATTCTCACTTTTAGGCACGGGATTCATGCCCCACGAAAGATAGTCGGCGAAAAATTCCTCAGTGGCGGTGAAGCGCTGAAAATTCACCAGTCCCTTCCCGCTGCAATTACTCTGCAGCATGAGCGTGAAGTGCTTAGAGAGCGCCTGCAAGCCATCGTACACGCCCGGGAAAAGCGCGCCGCCGAGGGTGGGCATCAATTCGTCTTCAATCTCCTCCAAGCGCTTGAGAAACGCATTTCGGTCGAGTCCTTCAGGCGTGGAGATAATGCCTTGGGCAAAGATTTCGTCGATGGAATAGCCCATATAGCGCAGCAAGTCGGGCGCCTCCACATGGCCGCTGATGGAAAATTCGGCCATACACACGTTCCAGATGTGGGCATACGAGGCTAGCGCATCCCACAGCGTGCCATCCATATCGAAGATGATGGCATCCAAGTTGGTTAACACAGCGTGATGTTTCATTTCTCGTGAGGAGTGATGGTGATACCCAGGTTATGGATTCCTGTGAGGGTCTTGCAGCCCTTCATTGCGGGCCATGCCACCACCTTGTGCACATCTTGCGGCTTCACGTCGGCCACCACCAACTGGCTGCGCTGGTAGTAGTCGCCAAAACCGCCGCCCTTGAAATTGCCAAATTCATCGGCAATGGCAAAGTTCAGGTTCTTGCGCTCCACCTTTCCTGTAGAGGAGATGAAGTCGAGCACGAGATTGAGGTTGCCATAGGAATAAGAAGCCGAGTGACGCACGGCGAAGGTGATGTCGTAGGTGATCGACGAGTCGGCATACTGGGTGTCGAACGAGATGGGCGTGTTTTCCATCCATCCGTCTTCGGGCAGGTCGCAAAAGTAGGAATAAGAAGTATGCTTGGGCGCACAGGCGCCTAAGCATACTAATATCATGAGGAGCAGCGATGCGCTCCAGTGTTTACTTCTCTTGTGAATTTGATGCTGATGCATTATTCTCCTTTCGGTTATTGTCGCCACCGCGGCGTTGACCGCCTTGACGGCGCTGCTGGCGCTGGCGTCCTTGCTGGCGCTGTTCGCCACGTGGCTGTTGCGATGCTTGTTCAGCCTTAGGCTTGCCACCTTCAGAAGGCTCACCTTGGCGTGGAGGACGGTTTTTGCCGCGCTGCTGCTTCTGGCGAGGTTCGCGCTGCTGCTGTTCGTCGCCACGCTCCTTCTTCTCGCCGGCAGCACGCTTGTCGCGCGCCTCTTTGTCCTTGTCCTTATTACCGCCTTTCGAGCCCTTGCTCTTTTTCTTCTTCTTTTTATCGAAGCGGCTGATGCTGTCCTGACCGAGCAAGTCGCCAAAGGCCTTGATTTCGGGCTTGCGACCGTCGTCGCCTTCGAGTTTGTCGGGCTTTTCGCCTTGCTTGTTCATCTCAATCACTTCAAACACGCGATCGGCACTGATGGTCACCAGGTTGGCTGGGATGTGCTTGTCGGTGGAGTAAGTGATTTTCTTCTTGAAGATGTCGGTCTTGAAGTGGTAGTAAATGTTGTCTTTGGTTTCGAGAGGCACATCGCGCGATGGCAGTTGCTTGGTAGCCTCCACGTAGTCGTCGACCTCGAAATTGATACAGCACTTGAGTTTAGCACACTGGCCTGCGAGTTTCTGCGGATTGAGCGAGATGTCTTGATAGCGGGCAGCGCTAGTGGCCACCGACACAAAATTGGTCATCCAGGTGGCGCAGCACAACGGGCGGCCACAGGGACCGATGCCGCCTATACGGCCTGCTTCCTGGCGGGCGCCAATCTGCTTCATCTCCACACGAATCTTAAACACATCGGCCAGCACCTTAATGAGTTGGCGGAAGTCCACGCGCTCATCGGCTATGTAATAGAAGATAGCCTTGTTGCCGTCGCCCTGATATTCCACGTCGCCGATTTTCATCTTCAACTTCAGGTCGAGGGCGATTTGGCGCGAGCGTATCATGGTGTCCACCTCCTTGGCCTTTGCCTGCTCGAAGCGCTCAAGGTCGGAAGCCTTGGCCTTTCTAAACACGCGCAGAATCTCCACATTGGGCTTGAGGTTAGCCTTCTTCATCTGGAGTTTCACCAGGCGGCCCATCATCGACACACGCCCGATGTCGTGGCCAGGGTTGGCCTCCACGGCCACCATGTCGCCCACTTCAAGGGGAATGTGCGCACTATTGCGATAGAATCCCTTGCGGGTGTTTTTGAACTGCACCTCCACGATGTCGAAATCGTTGCCGGGAATATCGGCGAGCCAGTTGGTGCAGTCCAGGTTACTTCTCTTGCCGCAACCGCAACCACAGTCACACTTGTTGCAAGAGAGGCACTCCTGCCCCAGTGATTCCTTCTTTTTATCTTTATCGTTACTCATCATGAGGCCCGATTATTTTGCGTAACTTACTGCGCGGGTTTCACGAATCACGGTGATGCGAACCTGGCCTGGGTAAGTGAGTTCGTCCTGAATCTTCTTAGCGATTTCAGCGCTGAGTTTTTCGGTCTCGGCATCAGAGATCTTGTCGGCACCCACGATTACACGAAGTTCGCGACCGGCCTGGATGGCGTAGGTCTTCACCACGCCAGGATAAGAGAGGGCGAGGCGTTCGAGGTCGTTGAGGCGCTTGATGTAGGCTTCCACCACTTCGCGGCGTGCACCGGGGCGTGCACCTGAGATGGCGTCGCACACTTGCACGATGGGGGCATACATGCTGAGCGCTTCTTCTTCGTCGTGGTGAGCGGCGATAGCGTTGCAGATATCGGGTTTCTCTTTGAATTTTTCAGCCAATTTGCTGCCGAGCAATGCGTGTGGCAGTTCTGGTTCGTCGTCGGGCACCTTGCCGATGTCGTGGAGCAGACCAGCGCGGCGTGCCTTCTTAGGATTCAAGCCCAGTTCGCTTGCCATGATGGCGCAGAGGTTGGCAGTTTCACGTGAGTGCTGCAGGAGGTTCTGGCCATAACTTGAACGGTATTTCATCTTACCGATGAGGCGAATCATTTCGGGGTGCAGACCGTGTATACCAAGGTCGATAGAGGTGCGCTTACCGGTTTCGATAATTTCCTCTTCCACTTGCTTGCGCACTTTAGCCACCACTTCCTCGATGCGGGCGGGGTGGATGCGGCCGTCGGCCACGAGTTGGTGCAGGGCAAGGCGTGCGATTTCGCGGCGCACGGGGTCGAAGCCTGAGAGCACGATGGCTTCAGGGGTGTCGTCGACGATGATTTCCACGCCAGTGGCGGCTTCGAGGGCGCGGATGTTGCGGCCTTCGCGACCGATGATGCGTCCCTTAATGTCGTCGTTGTCGATGTGGAACACGGTCACTGCATTTTCGATGGCAGTTTCGGTGGCCACGCGCTGGATGGTTTCCACGATGATGCGCTTTGCTTCCTTGTTGGCGGTCATCTTGGCATCGTCCATGATGTCGTTGATATAGGAAGCGGCTGCGGTCTTGGCCTCGTCTTTGAGCGATTCCACGAGTTTTTCCTTGGCTTCTTCAGCCGAGAGACCGCTCACGCGCTCGAGTGTGTCGCGCACGCTCATTTCCATGCGGTCGAGTTCTTTCTTGCGGTCCTCAAGCACTTCGCTCTTGTTTTCGAGTGTGGCTTTGAGTTTTTCGTTTTCAGCCTGCTGGCGGTCGGTTTCGGCTTTCTTGCGCTGCAGGTCGCTCTGCTGCTGCTTCACCTGAATTTCGTGCTGCTTGAGTTTTGCTTCCTCAGCCTGCACCTTCGAGAGGCGCTGGTTGGCTTGCTTTTCAGCCTCGCTCTTTATAGAAAGGCCTTCTTCCTTACCTTTAATTACTTCATTGTTTTTAAGCACTTCAGCCTCAAGTTTCGCCTTTTCGAGAATGGTGTTGGCTTGAGATTTCGCATTTTTGCGAGTCACGGCAAGAGTGACAACGATGCCCACTACGAGCGCCACAATTACCGAAATAGTCAATACTATGTAATCCATAACGGAATGAATAAATAATTTAAATTTATATTGTTAAAAAAAACGCACCGCCCACCAAGTGCCTCCCGGTGCTAGCAGCGTAGCGCCATGCCGAGGGGGTTACTTGTAGAGAAGTGCAGGAACCTTAATTATCACAATTTTTGCGCGATGCCTTGGGTAGCCAGTTGGCAATAGGCTTGTGCCCGCCACGCTGCCCGTGGGCATCCCATCACACTTTCAGCACGATTTCGTCGAGTTCTTTTTCGAATTCTGCCAAAAGTTCGTTCGTAGCCTTGTTGTCGCGGTAAGCCTGTGAGTAGAGTCTCGCAAACTGGAACGCCACCTTCGCCATCACCTCTTCCGACGAGTCGATACCCTTGAATTGGGCCATCCACTTGTTCCACAACGTGTTCACAAGTTTTTCCGACTCCCTGTAGAGGGGTTCGTCATCGGCAGGAATGCTCAGCGCGAAAGGCTTCACATCGGCAATACGAATATTGATATTTTGTTTTTTATCTGTCGTTGGCATAGCATCATTCATTTAATTGAGAGATGCATTTGTCGATATCCCGCACTAAGGAGGAAATCAATTTCTTGGCTTCAGCGGCTTTCTCACTGTTGGGCACGAAATTGCGTGCAAGGGTGAGGTACTCGTTATCGGTTTTCAGTTGCTCGTTTTCCTTTCTGAGGACTTCGATCTCTTCCTGAAGTCGAACGGTAAGTTGCTCAAGACGCTCTTTTTCAGCACTCAGCACATGGTATTTATCAACCAAAACTTTACTTTTGGTAGTAATCCGCGCAAGAGTATCTTGAAGTTCCGAAGCCATATTACTCCATTTTTCTACAAAATTAAGAAATTCTCTTCAAACTTTAACTATAAAAACGCTCTTTTTTACAATTATAAGTGAAGTTTTTTACTGAGGAAGGGGGAACAATGGCGACGAAGGGCGGTAAAAAATGAGCCAGAGAACTCA
>JAUNCU010000003.1:18087-28928 GCA_030526455.1 Bacteroidales bacterium
TCAGTGGGCTCGAGGAACTCAGAGGGCTTAGAGAACCCAGAGCACTTGGTAAACTCGGAGAACTCAGAGGAATCAGAGAACTCAGAGGACTCGGGAGTGGCTCACTTACGCTCGCCTATGCGCGAGAACGAAGATTGGAGGAAAGCAAGAGGGGAATTAAAACGATTTGCGATACTTGCTGTCGTCGCCGTCGCCCATGATGCTGAGGTAACTTGCATAGCGGCTCTGGCTGATTCGCGCCTCTTCCACGGCCTGCAGCACGGCGCAGCCTGGCTCGTGGGTGTGGGTGCAGTTGCCGAAGCGGCAGTCTTCCGAAATCTTGAAGATTTCTCTGAAGTAGTGCGCCACCTCCGCCTTTTCAAAGTCGATGGTGCCAAAGCCTTTCACCCCTGGGGTGTCGATGATGGCGCCTCCGCCTGGCAGGTCGAGCATTTCGCTGAAGGTGGTGGTGTGCATACCGGTGTGGTGGGTTTCCGACACATCGCCCACGCGCAGATTGGCATCGGGCACAAGCATGTTGATGAGCGAACTCTTTCCCACGCCTGAGTTGCCGCTGAAGAGTGTGGTCTTGTCGCGAAGTTGGTCCTTGAGCGCATCGATGCCTTCGCCCGTGAGCGTCGACATCTTGATCACGGGATAGCCGATGCTCTCATATAAATAAGCAACGGCATCGAGCAAGTCCTTATCTTCGTCGGCAGTGAGCAGGTCGATTTTGTTGATGGCAATCACCACCGGCACGCGATAAGCCTCGGCTGTGGCAAGAAAGCGATCGATGAAGGTGGTGTTGGTTTCGGGATTCACAAGTGTCACCACCAGCACTGCTTGCGAGAGGTTGGCGGCGAGAATCTGGAATTCCTTCGAGAGATTGCTCGCGCGGCGAATGATGTAATTGCTGCGCGGCTCAATTTTCACAATGAAAGCGGTGCCGTCGGGCTTCTGCTCTATCGTCACCACATCGCCTACGGCCACAGGATTAGTGCAACGGAAACCTTTCAACCTCAGGTTTCCCTTGATTTTGCAATTCACCACAGCGCCATCGTCGGTGCGCACGATGTACCAACTACCCGTATTCTTTATTACTAATGCTTTCATTAAGTGCAAAGTTAATAAAAATCCCACGATGGAAAACTACTTTCCCGAAAAAAAGATATGCCGCTCGCTGTTGCGCACGCGCGTGTGCGCAAGAAAAATGGCCGATTTTCTCGCGTGCGCACGCACGCAACAAATCGAAAAATTTTTCAAAATTACTTATTTGCCTATCATTCAATGGTTTATAAACGCATTTTTATACACAAAACACAGCGTTTTTCACTAACCGATTGAGAAATAGTTGATTAAAAATTTGCGAGAATAAAACAATATGTTTAACTTTGCATCGTTTTTAAGACAATTTGTTACAAAATTAATTAATTATTATGAACGTAGAAACTATCGGCCTGTGGGCTGGCGCAGTGTGGAACGCACTGAACGACGCTAACGGCGTGCTCACAGTTAAGGGCCTCAAGAAGGCTACCAAACTCAAAGAAAAAGAAGTGTTCGCAGCAATCGGCTGGCTCGCTCGTGAAGGTAAGGTTAACGTTGTAGAAATCGAAAAAGACGTAGAAGTAACTCTTATCTAATCAATCCCTTTTGCACACTACATTTGTGTAATCATACTTAAAAAATGGATATCTCTCACAGTAGGTATCCATTTTTTGTTTTCAGGTACGCCCGTTATTTCGCCTTCATGATTTCGCCCCCTTGCTTTATAATGTGCTTTTTCGTATTTTTGCAGAAAAATGTACGCACTATGAATGAATATGATTTAAACAGATTTCTGCAGGCGCAAGAACTCAACTACCCTACCGCGCTCGCCGAGATGAAGGCCGGCGAAAAAATGAGCCACTGGATTTGGTACATCTTCCCACAGCAGAAAGGGCTGGGCCGGAGTTACAACTCGGAATATTACGGGCTCGACGGCGTGGCTGAAGCCCAGGCCTACTGGAATCACCCCATCCTGAAATCGCGCTTAATAGAAATAACCAAATCAGTTTTGTCACATTCAGGCAAACGCCCCATCGCCCAGATTATGGGAAGCGGCATCGACGCAAAGAAGTTTCGCTCATGCATGCTGCTCTTCAACAAGGTGGCACCCGACGACGTGTTTCAGCGCGCACTTGACGCATTTTTCCCACACCGCCGTTAATTTTAAGTGAGTAACATGCTCGCGATGTGGGCAAAAAGTTGTAACTTTGCATGATTTTTGGCACCCGCCACATTGCGGCGCCCGAAATAACCGAAATTGCATACTTTAACTCAGAAAATTTTTATACAGAAATTATGGCAAAAAAAGCATTACTGATGATTCTTGACGGTTGGGGCGTGGGCCCTAACGCTAAGAGCAACGCAATCTTTAGCACTCCAACACCTTACTGGGACAGCCTCATCGCCAACTACCCCAACAGCCAACTCAAGGCTTGCGGCGAAGACGTGGGTTTGCCCGACGGACAGATGGGTAACAGTGAAGTAGGTCACCTCAACATTGGTGGCGGCCGCATCGTGTATCAAGACCTTGTGAAAATCAACAAGGCTATCGCCGACGGCTCTATCATGAACAACCCCGAGATTGTGAAGGCTTACACCTACGCCAAGGAAACTGGAAAGGGTCTGCACATCATGGGCTTGACCTCTACCGGTGGCGTGCACAGTTCGATGGATCATCTTTTTGCACTTTGCGACATCGCTAAGGAATACGGCTTGGAAAAGGTGTATCTCCACTGCTTCATGGATGGCCGCGACACCGACCCTGAAAGCGGTAAGGGCTTCATCCAGGACGTGGAAAACCACCTCGCTAAGAGCGCTGGCGTGATCGCTACCATCACCGGCCGCTACTACGCTATGGACCGCGACAAGCGCTGGGACCGCGTGAAACTCGCCTACGACCAACTCGTGAACGGTGAAGGCCGCAAGAGCGACAACATGGTGCAGGCTATGCAGGAATCTTACGACGAAGGCATCACCGACGAATTCGTGAAGCCTGTAGTGAACAGCACCGTCGACGGTCGCATCAAGGAAGGCGACGTGGTGATCTTCTTCAACTACCGCAACGACCGCGCTAAGGAACTCACCCAAGTGCTCACTCAGCAAGACATGCCAGAAGAAGGAATGGCCACTATCAAGGACCTGCAATTCTACTGCATGACTCCTTACGACTCTTCATTCACCGGCGTGGGCATCCTCTATCCAAAGGAAAACGTGCAGAACACCCTCGCCGAATACATCTCAAGCAAGGGCTTGAAGCAACTCCACATCGCCGAAACTGAAAAGTACGCCCACGTTACTTTCTTCTTCAACGGCGGACGTGAAGCACCATTCGAAGGCGAAGACCGCATCCTCGTTCCTTCTCCAAAGGTGGCTACCTACGACCTCAAGCCTGAAATGAGCGCCTACGAAGTGAAGGACAAACTCGTGGCTGCCATCGGCGAACAGAAATATGACTGGATTGTGGTTAACTACGCCAACGGCGACATGGTGGGTCACACCGGTATCTACGAAGCAATCGAAAAGGCCGTTGTGGCTATCGACGAATGCGTGAAGGAAACTGTGGAAGCAGCAAAGGCTGCCGACTATGAAGTGATCATCATCGCCGACCACGGTAACGCCGACAACGCTGTGAACGAAGACGGCACTCCTAACACCGCCCACTCGCTCAACGACGTGCCTTGCGTATACGTGACTGCCGACAAAGACGCCAAGATTGAAAATGGCCGCCTCGCCGACGTGGCTCCCACCATCCTTCAAATCATGGGTCTCGAACAGCCAGCCGAAATGACCGGCAAGGGCCTCATCGTGAAGTAAGACACTACACTCCAACGAACGAAAAACAAGAATAATCTATTTCATAACTACTCGTTCTAATAAAGTCGCGGCTCTGTGCACCCCAGCACAGGGCCGCTTTTTTTTTGTGAAAAATAGATAAAAGGGGTTCCTTCTATCTATTTTTTATACATATCAGATTGGAAACAAATAAATTAACCATCAATGCCATCAAAGGGACGGTTCTGTTGATGGCACACAAAAAGTGCACGAAGATGGGCATATCGAGGTGGATGAAGGCTCATCGATCGGGATGAGAACGAGCGATGGAAATAAGGCTGCTTGATGGGGAAAGGTGGCGTTTTTTGGGTGTTGCTGAAAAATATGCAGAAAAAGGGTGAAACACTCGCATTTTTTTCGTAAATTCGTAACTTGAACAAAAATGTGCACCCATTGACTATAAACTTTTTAAATTATATGATTATGAATCCTATCAAAAAACTTTTGTTTGCGGGCATGCTGATGGCGTCAGTGGTGCCTCAAGTACAGGCCGAGCACCTCGTGATTGCGGCAGTAAACGACACCCACAGCCAAATCGACCCCGCCGCCGACGGCAAGGGCGGCCTGCTGCGTCGACGCGCCATCTACGACCAGATTCGCAAGGAAAACAAGAACACCATGATTATTCATGGCGGCGACGCTGTGCAGGGCACTATCTACTTCTCGCTCTTTAAGGGCGACGTGGAATTTGCGGCCATCGACAGCATGGGCTACGATATGTACACCTTCGGTAACCACGAGTTTGACAACGGCATCGACAAATTCGCCGAATACCACAAAACAATGAAGACGCCTATGGTATCGACCAACTACGACTTCAGCAACACTCCAGTGAAAGGCATCCTGCCTTATCTGATTAAAACATTTGGCGGCAAGCGCGTGGCATTTATGGGCATCAACGTGAACCCACGCGGCATGGTGTCGGAAGGCAACTACGATGGCCTGGTGTACCAAAACGGCGAACTCGTGGCCGACCCTACCGCTAAATACCTCAAAGAAGTGCAGAAAGTCGACTACGTGGTGATGGTGTCGCACATCGGCTATTTCGCCGAAATCCCCGGCGAGCCATGCGACTCGGTGCTGGCAGCCAAGAGCCACTACATCGACTTCATTATCGGTGGCCACACCCACTCCGAAATCAAGCCCGGTTCGGCTCAAGCCAACGTGAAGAATGCCGACGGCAAAATTGTCACTATCGGACAAAACGGCAAGTATGGCAAACTGGTGGGCGTATACGACCTCGACCTCGAAACTGGCAAGGTGGAATACAAGCACATCAAGGTGAACGCCACCTACGACGAAGCCGCTAAGCAATATCCTGAATTTGAAAAATGGCTCGCTCCCTACAAGAGCAAGGTGGATTCAATCATGAACGCACCTGTGGCACACAGCGCACGCGCCATGACACTCAACAGCATCGCCTACCAGAACTGGCTCACCGACGCCATCATGGACATCATCCCTGGCCTCTACAAGGGTAAAGTGGACTTCTGCTTCATGAACAAGGGCGGCATTCGCCAGGATATGCCTAAGGGAGTGGTTTCGGAAGGCCTTATCAACTCCACCTTCCCATTCGACAACCGCTTCGTGGTGCTCGACATCAAGGGTAAGGACGTGCTTGAAGCGCTGCGCATCATGTGCCTGCGCGAAGGCGACGCAGTGAGCAAGCAACTGGCCGTGGTCTACAATGCCAACCACGAAGTGGTGAGCGCCAAGTTCAACGGCAAGGCTATCAAGCCCGAACAGAGTTACAAACTCCTCACCATCAACTTCCTCGCCAACGGTGGTGACTTCCTTGAGTCGCTCAAGAATGGCAAGGTTGTCTTCACCGACAACGTGCCTTACGGCGAACGCATGCTCGACTACGTGAAGTCGCTCGAAGCAAAGGGCAAACTCATCGATGCAAAAGACACTCCTCGATTCATCAAGAAGTAACATACACTTTTATCTACATCTTCAACTATGACACTAAAAAAACTATTACTCATGGCCGTGGCACTGCTTGTGGCAGTGTCGTCGGCCAACGGTGCCAAACGCCAGCCAGCCATCCTCAACAAGGTGGACAAGAAGGCCATGGAGGCCTGGGTGAACAGCACCTTCAACCAACTCACGCCTGAGGAAAGAATCGCCCAACTCATTGTGATGGCGGTGAGCCCGCGTGACACACGCGCCGAGGCGGTGGTCGACAAGTATGTGAGCGAATACAAGATTGGTGGCCTCATCTTCCACGAAAGCGACATTCGCTCACAGGCCAAAATCACCAGTTACGCACAGTCGAAATCGAAGGTGCCCCTGATGATCACCCTCGATGCCGAGTGGGGACCATCGATGCGCCTTGAAGACGCGCCCAAATTCCCCCGCAACCTGTTTCTGGGCGCCATCAGCGACGACCAGGTGTTCTATGAATACGGTCGCGAAGTGGCACGCCAGTGCAAGCGCATGGGTGTGCATGTGAATTTCGCACCAGTGCTCGACGTGATCGACCGCCCCAAGACCGTGCTCGGCACCCGTGCCTATGGCTCCAACCCCACCCTGGTGGGCAACCATGGCGTGGCTTTCGCCCGCGGTATGGAAGATGGCGGCGTGCTCTCGGTGATGAAGCATTTCCCCGGACACGGCAGCACAACCGCCGATTCACACCTGGAATTGCCAACGGTTGACAAATCGATGAAGGAATTGATGCAATACGACCTTGCTCCCTTCAAGCAATACATCGAAGCAGGCCTTGGTGGCTGCCTCACTGCCCACCTCTACATCCCCGCCATCGAGAAGCGTCGCGTGCCCGGCACCATGTCGAAGGCCTACGTGACCGATCTTTTGCAGAAGAAGATGAACTTCACAGGCCTCATCTTCACCGATGCCCTGGGCATGGAAGGCGCCAAGGAAGTGGAAGGTTCGGTGTGCGTGAACGCATTCCTCGCCGGCAACGACATTCTGCTCATGCCTAATGAAGTGGGTCCTGAAATCGCTGCCATCAAAGAAGCCATCGCCAAGGGCAAGATCAAGCAGAAAGACATCGACGCAAGGGTGAAGAAGATTCTTCGATTCAAATACGCCCTCGGCCTCGACAAAGAGCAGAAAATCGACCTCTCCAACATCGTGGCCGACGTGAATGCCCCCGAGGCAAAAGTGCTGCAACGCAAACTCACCGCATCGACCGTGACCGTAGTGAAGTCGGCCGGCGACCTGCTGCCGCTGAAGAACCTCAACAAGCGCAAAATAGCAGTGGTGCCCATCGGCAATGAAAATGGTGTGAAGTCGATGTTTGCACGTCGCTGCGGCGACTATGCCGAAGCCACCATTATCGACTACAAGAAATATCCAGTGGTGGAAACACTGCAAGCCAAACTCATGAACGAGGGCTACAACACACTCATCGTGTGTGTGGCATCGACCGACGAGGCTAGCATCAACTATGCACGACTGCTCATGAGAACATCAGCCGACGCTATCGTGGCCACAATGTGCCATCCCGAGAAACTCGACATGGTGGGCGACTTGCTCAACAACGACGCCGCCAAGGCTTCGCTGGTGGCCTACGCCAACACGATGGTGGACGAAGACTACCTCGCTCAGACCATCTTCGGCGGCAATGCCGCAAAAGGTGTGCTTCCCGTGGACATGAACACGCCTAGAGGCCTGGTAAAGGCTGGCACTGGCGTTACATTCGACGCCTGCCGCCTGGGCTACACCATTCCTGAAGAAGTGGGCTTCAACGGCAATCTGCTGGCGAAGATCGACTCGGTGTGCAATTACGGCGTTCAGCAAAAGGCGTTCCCAGGCTGCCAGGTGGTGGTGGCTCGCCACGGCAAGGTGGTGTGCAAGCGCTCTTATGGCGAAATCGCCTACGGCATGGGCATCCCAGTGACCGACAACACGCTCTACGGCCTCGCCTCAGTATCGAAGGCCACTGGCACACTGAGCGGCGTGATGAAGGTGTACGACGAAGGCAAACTCCAACTCGACCAGCCAGCCAGCGACATCATCCCAGGCATGAAGGTCGACGACAAGAAGGACATCACCTTCCGCCAACTCCTGTATCACGAAACCGGCATGCAGCCATCGCTCAACATGTGGAACATGATGTTTGACCCAAAGACCTACAAGGGCAAACTCATCACCACCACACCCGACGAACACAACACCATCCTCATCATGAAGGATGCCTACGGCAACAAATACGCCAAACTGCGCACCGACATTCTTTCGCGCAAGAAGACCGACGTGTTTAACCTCCCCATCGCCGAAGGACTGTGGGGCAGCAAAGCCACCTACGACTCGATCATGGCTCGCATCTACACCTCGCAACTCGGAGAAAAGACCTATCTCTACAGTTGCCTCAACTTCTGCCTGCTGGCAAATGCGGTGGAAAACATCACCAAGCAGCCACTCAACACCTTCGTGCAAAATGACATCTTTGCGCCTCTCGGTGCGTTCCACACCATGTATCGCCCACTCGAGAAATTCCCTCAGCACCAAATTGCCTACACCGAAGTCGACACCTATCTGCGTCGCCAGCACATCCACGGATATGTGCACGACGAACTGGCCGCTTTCTCAGGTGGTGTGCAAGGTAATGCAGGCCTTTTCTCCAACGCCAACGACCTTTGCAAAATCTTCCAGATGTGGCTCAATGGCGGCGTGTATGGCGGCGACCGCTACTTGAAGCAGTCGACAGTGGAAACATTCCTCACATCAAAGAGCCCCAACTCTCACCGCGGCCTTGGCTTCGACAAGCCACGCATTGAGAAGCCAGAGTGGTCGTCGACCTGCGACGAGGCAAGCCCAGAAACTGTGGGTCACACCGGCTTTACGGGCACATGCTACTGGGTGGATCCAAAAACCGACATGATCTACATCTTCTTGTGCAACCGCGTTTCGCCCACTCGCAGCAACCCCAACTTCGGCCGCGTAAGCGCTCGCTCACATATCCAGTCGATTCTCTATCACGCAATTGTGAAGTGATAGCACACTGATATCCAACAACCATCAGGCCTGGCACCGATTGGTGCTGGGCCTTTTTTATGGCTTATTCCTCATTAACAAAAGTAGGTCTAGAAATACCGCCCCAGCCTGTCCGAAAACTCAAAAATTCGGCAGGACTATAGCGAAAACGCGAGGCGTTAACCCTCCGAGGGTGTGTTGCAAAACCCAGAGTATTGTAGGGACGCGATACTTCGCGTCCGCGCCAGGCGATGGCTATTGACCAAACGCCTAATGCGGACGCTAAGTATCGCGTCCCTACTATGTTTTTCCCGTTTTTATTGAATTTCTGAGTTTTGCAACACCCTCTTATAATGGTTAACTCCATGCAAGCGAGTGAATTGCGCAGCAATTCGCGAGCGCGGCTTGGAGATATGCGGCCGCAAAGAAAAGAGCCTCGGAGAGGGTCGGTTATGGTAATAGCCCGAGTTCTCGGACAGCCTCCCCCGATTTTTCTTGGCATTAACGACGAATTTTCCAAAATTTTATGTAAATTTACACTCAAAAACATCAAATTTGGATTATTAGAGCTTGTTCCGAATTTTGATCCTATTGGCATAAGGTAATCAAACAAATGGACATCTGAACTAGTAGCCAAAGATTTACATCTGTTTCTAAGTGAGAGAAGAATGCCTCTCATCCTTCCCTTGAAGTCATCTTAATGATTGCTTAGGCCTAAGAATGCAAAGGCTCATATTTGGTTTGTTGGAGCACTCTCAAGCATTAAGTGGTTGCCCCGGATGATAGATTATCATTACAGCCTACTATTTACTGCCGTAAACAATTGATGTAATAAAGACATAATATATTTATACAACACAATTATTTCAATCTTATACAATATGTAATTTCATCATGATTTATCTTGAGACAAACAAAATACTCAGTTTTCCTACACTGCAGCAACAACTTGGCTTAAATTCTCCTTTATTCACAGTAAAGAAAAAGGTTGATGGTGGGATGGGGACATGTTATATGATACTTGATTCTCAGGGAAATAAATACGCATTAAAAATGATTCACTCTGAATTAGTATCTAATGAAAAAGCCATTTCTCGCTACCTTGACGAGATTAAGAAATGGATCTCATTTTCATCATGTGATGGCATAGTAGAGGCTATTCAGGTTGTTACTGTTAACGAGCTTCCTGCAGTAGTATCTAAATGGATGGAGGGAGGCGACATGAGAGGAATTATAAAGCATATAGATAAGAGCACATTCTATTCATGCATGGATCGTATTATCGTGTCCCTAAAATGGGTATATGACAATTATAATACAATTCACAGAGATCTTAAGCCAGGAAACATTCTTTTGGATAAGGACAATCTGGCTTATGTTGGAGACTGGGGGCTTGCAAAGGTACTGTACTCAAAACTTCACCCATCTTCTAAAAACCGCCTTCAAAACCCAAAACAGTTATCTGACACTCAAGGATTTGTTGGCACAATTCTTTATGCTTCTCCTGAGCAAATTATGGGTAAACCTGATATTGATTTTCGTTCAGACATATACAGCCTTGGGTGTATTATGTATGAATGGGAAACCGGCAGACCTCCTTTTACAGGAAAAACGGCACAAGAAATTGCATCGTCTCACATATATTCAATCCCAAAAAGATTAGGCGACTTCTCTAAAAATACAAACTTTAGAGCCGAGGACCTTATTTTAAAATGCCTTGAGAAAGATCCCAATAAAAGATACCAATCTTATGAAGAATTATTAAAAAACCTACGTAAACTAGCACATGAACAATGTTGTGATTTCCGTCCTTTTGAAGTAAAAGAAAAGTACACTCCTATCAATATCGGATACGACGAATTTTCTCATAAGCTAATAGAGCAGAAATTGAAGGCTGTCTATTCTCCAAATAGAAACTATGCTTTATTAGAAGAAAAAGATATTCAAGCTCATTTAATTGAGGCAAATACTCTTATAAGTGTCGGAGAATATGAGAAAGCATTGAAGATATTGAAATGCTTTTATATCCCTGATATCAGCAA
>JAUNCU010000003.1:28938-35088 GCA_030526455.1 Bacteroidales bacterium
TTATTCAGGATATTACTATTAACATTGCGTCCTGTTTGAGTGGCCTGAAGCAGTTTGATAATGCAATTTCAATACTGAACACCATTAAAGATGCTAATAATTTACCTGCACCATACTATGTAAACCTTTCATACGCATATCTAATGAAAGACAACAATAAGGCTGTAAAAGAAGTGTGCTGTGAGGGTCTGAAAAAATACCCTAAAGACCAAGATATATTAGGCAATTTATTATTGGCTTTAAGTAACCTAGGTGCATATGAAGAGGCTTATTCTATGGCTGTCGAAAGGCTTAAATACAATAGAAACATCCATACAATTTGTGAAGTAGCAAATGTGTTATATAAAATTGCTGAAACAAATAAAAACAAAGATTTTCCTAAAGCAATAGAGTCGTACAAAGGCGCTTTGACGCTGTATAAAGAGGCCGAGCAATTGAATCCACGTTACCAAGCAGCTTCTTACAATATTGCATTAATATTGTTCAAAATGAAAAGATTCCAGGACTCTCAAAATCAAATCTCTAAAATACAACAGTTAGAAGGTGGCATGAATGTTGTATTAGTGACATATACTGCTAAAAATCTTTTATGGACCAGCGATTTCCAAAGGGGACTGGAATTTTGCGACAAATGGTTAAAACATTGGCCCGACTCAATAAATCTCCAAAGAGTACGAGCAGAGATTTTGGTTGACGGCTATGTCCTTGGTAAAGTAAACAAAGATGGGTATCGCATCATCGAGCGCTCTAGCCTTGATTTCTTTACCAACATCGTAAAAGACGGAGAAGCTTGCCTACCTTCAGACATTGTCTATCTTTCAAAGATTCACTTTTGGATGGAAGATCAAGAAAAGATAAATTATGCCCTGAATTTGTTGCAAAAAAGTATGACTAAGTTTCCAGATTATTGGCAATTTGATTACTATATTGCCCAGGCCTACTTGCATTGCGGATACAAAAAGCAAGCTCTACACTTTGCCCAAGAGAGCAACCGAAAAGCACCTTGGAGAGAGACCACTTATAAACTATTAGCTAAAGTTTACAAGGAGACCTATCAGAGTGATACTGATTCTAATTACGTGAAATATTGTAAACTATTTGAAGAATATAATTCTCGAAAGATCGCATTGTACGACAGCTGTAAAACAGTATAAATATCAGACTATCAAAAGTCACAAGAAACGTCCACTACAAATGGAGTGTCACTTGTTCAAGGGAATTAAGCTAATCTCTTATGACTGCCATGAAGTCTGTTGCACATAATCTTCTCATGCTTTATTTTGAAAACCAGAGAGTGGATTCAGTTTTTGTTGAATCCTACATTTTCAAAAGGAGGTCCACTAAAGTGATAGCACACTGATATCCAACAACCCTCAGGCCCGGCACCGATTGGTGCTGGGCCTTTTTTATGGCTACGGGCAGTTTGGGCATGTGGGAAATAATTCGTAACTTCGTGGCTCGAAAACATAACAAACAAATAATTACAGATATGAAAAAGATTCTCGTTTCGATATTTGCCTCGGCTATGGCACTGACCGGTTTTGCCGGAGGCTACAAGATTGTGGTAGGCATGCCCGACGTGTCGCTGAACAACGCCACTGCCTATCTCACCAGTTACGACTCAGGCGACACCGTGGCCACAGCCACCGTGCACGGCAAGCGCTGCGTGATCAAGGGCAAGATTGAAGACTCGTTCTTCGCACGCCTCATCATCGACGGCAAGCGCTGCGGCATGATGGTGGAAGACGGCGAAATCAAGGTCGACTGGGCTACAAAGGTGGCATCGGGCGCTCCGCTGAACGATTATCTCAACAACTTTGAGAAAACGCTGGAAACGGCCAGCAGCGAAGAAGAACTCGCCGGCGCATTCTACAAGGCTTTTGAAGAAAACAAAACCAACGGCATCGGCCCATGGGCGTTCTACAACTACCTCATGTGCAAGCCCCTCACCTTGCCTCAACTGGAGGCGGAGTTGGCTAACGTGCCAGCATCCTACGCCGACCTGAAGCGCGTGAAGAGCGCCATCAACAACGTGAAGGCACAGGCTCGCACTGCCGAGGGACAGATGTACACCGACTTCACCGTAACCCGCGAAGACGGTAGCACAGTGAAACTGAGCGACTACGTGGGCAAGGGCACTTACACCGTGGTCGACTTCTGGGCGAGTTGGTGTGGCCCATGCCGCCGCGAGATCCCTAACCTGAAGGCGCTCTATGAGAAGTATAACGGCAAAGGCGTGAGTTTCCTCGGCGTGGCAGTGTGGGATGCGCCAGCCGACACCCACAAGGCCATCAAGCAACTCGACATGCCTTGGCCAGTGATTGTGGGCAACAAGAAACTCACCGAACCCACCGACCTCTACGGCATCATGGGCATTCCCCACATCATCGTTTTCGACCCTGAAGGACGCATCATCTCACGCGGTCTCCAAGGCCAGAAACTCGCCGAAAAGGTAGACGCCTGCATGGCAAAATAAGAATTGCCAACAACCGACAATAACATCAACGAGGGCTGAAGCAACTATGCTCCAGCCCTCGTTTCTTTTATGGATAAAGATTGATGTTCTTTTACTTTGCGGAGAGAACGTTGATTTTGAGTTTTGCGTAAGCGCGGTCGCACTTGGCTATGGCTTCTTCCACAGTGTCGGCAGTGGCGAGGATCACGCCCATGCGACGGTGTCCCTTCACTTCTGGTTTGCCAAAGATGCGAATGTCAACGCCTGGTTCTTCAAGCGCCTTGTCAACGTCTTCAAATTCCACACGGTTGCTGTCGCCCTCTACCACGATGGCTTTGCTGGCCGATGGGCCGTAGAAGCGAATGGCGGGGATGGGCAGTCCCATCAGCGCACGAGCATGGAGGGCAAATTCGCTCATGTTTTGAGAAATCATGGTCACCATGCCAGTGTCGTGTGGACGTGGCGAAACTTCGCTGAAAATCACGTCGTCGCCCTTGATAAACATTTCCACACCAAAGATGCCGTAGCCACCGAGGGCGTCGGTCACCTTCTTGGCAATTTCCTGCGCCTTGGCGATGGCTGCTGGCGCCATGGCCTGTGGCTGCCAAGAGTAGCGGTAGTCGCCGTCTTGCTGAATGTGGCCCACAGGTTCGCAGAATTGTGTGCCCGCCACATTGCGCACGGTTAGCAGCGTGATTTCGTAGTCGAAATCCACGAAACCTTCCACAATCACGCGACCCGCACCAGCGCGGCCGCCTTCTTGCGAGATGTGCCATGCACGGTCGATGTCGGCTTCGGTCTTCACCACGCTCTGTCCGTGGCCCGACGAACTCATAATAGGCTTCACTACGCAAGGAATGCCCACTTCCTGGATGGCCTGCTTAAATTCTTCCTCGGTGGAAGCGAAGCGATAGGGCGAGGTGGGAACGTCGAGGGTTTCGGCGGCCAAGCGGCGAATGCCCTCGCGATTCATCGTAAGAAGCGTGGCATTGGCTGTGGGAGTAACGTTGTAGCCCTCCTTTTCCAGTTCCACGAGCGTGGGGGTGGCGATGGCTTCCACCTCAGGAATAATGTGGTGGGGATTCACCTCCTTGATTGCAGCGCGCAATGCATCGCCGTCGAGCATACTGAATGATTTACTGCTTTGAGCCACCTGCATGGCTGGAGCGCCTTCATAGCGGTCGCATGCCACCACTTCCACGCCAAGGCGCACGAGTTCGATGGCCACTTCCTTGCCAAGTTCACCACTGCCAAGAAGCATTGCCTTCTTGCCTATTTCGGTACCGAATGATCCAATTTTTGTCATGATCGTAAAAAAGGTAATTGTTGATTGTGTTACAAAGTTACTCCACCTTTGCATATTATACAAATGAAAAATAACGCAAAAGCAACGCCGAGCATCGCTCAATTTGCTTATGTTTGTGAAAATCACTAACTTTGCATTATAAAATCATTTAGAACCTATTATTCACAATGAAGTATTATATTTTACGCATAACTCTTTTTTTGATTGTATCTGTATTCGCCCTGGAGATTTTTGCCCAGGAATCGGCCAATGAGGAATGGCGCTCGAAGATGCCGGTGCGCCGACTGCACAAGAAACCCGCACAGATAGTGGTAGACCCCGACGACAACACCACCTACTATATTGAGCCTAAGGAAGAAAAGAAAACAAAAAAAGACGACAAGAAGCGCAAGCGTGAAGAAAAGGAGCAGCAGGACCGCATTGCACAATATCTGAAAAAGAAAGCGCAGGACGACCCTAATTTCGCCAAAGAGCAAGAAGCCAGAAAAGCGCGCCAAGCAGCGGCGCAGGCAAAACTCGACTCGCTTCTCGCCATTGAATACACCATCGAAGAACTCGAATATGGCCCACAGCCACTGGTGTGGGTTGACGAACCCATCAGCGAATCGGTTGCGGAATTGAAAAACAAACTGAATGTGACGCCCGACCGTGTGATGCCACGCAACGTGAGCATGGAGGTGACCAACAACGACATGTTTTTCTACTTCGACGTGGTGAACGGCTACCCACAGCCACTTCGCTTCCACGCACAGTATTACGCCGACGACCCCTTGGCAATTGAGAAGATAAGATTTGTGGTGAACGGCTTCAATTACTATTTCACACCAAGCGAATTGCCAAAAACCGGCAAAGACGGTCCACGCATGTATTGGGAAACCGTCGACGACAAATTGACGGCAGCCGACAAGGACTTGATCTACGCCCTCTCCCACGCCAGTTGGTCGCGCGTGGTGTTCATCGGCTCAGAAGGATTCAGCCACGTAAAGAAGTTCACCGACGACCAAATCCAAGACTTCTACGCAGTGCTCGCCCTCTACCTCAAGATGGGAGGAAAACTCTAAACACCCAATCGACAATCATATCTCACCCACATAAAGGATAGCCCACATTCTGGACTATCCTTTTTTTGTCTTGCAAATCACAGTGGTATTTCAGATTTTTTCCTCACCTGCAGCGAGAAAGATTGGCTGAAATGATGGGATTTTTCAAGAAAAATGCGTATCTTTGGAAATTATATCAACAACTATTGCATCAGGTGATATTATGAGCAAATTCTTATACCCAGTAGATACCGACCAGTTTGCGGAGATTCGCGAAATGGGGAAATTGTATGTGGACAAAACCGGGTTGGTTTACGACCTTGTCAGCAAGTTCAAATACGTGTTTCTGGCTCGGCCTCGCCGATTCGGTAAATCTCTGCTTTGCAACACTTTGAAGGCTTACTTCCAAGCCCAAAAGGAACTCTTTGAGGGGTTGGAGATGATGCAACTGGAGAAAGAATGGAAACAGTATCCCGTGCTCCACTTCACCTTGAGCGGCCTGAAGAATGTGACTGTGGCTGAGGCCAAGTCGAAACTGGAATCGCTCATCAGAGAATACGAGAATATATATGGCAAGGACCCGCTGACCGACACCGTCGGCGACCGGTTCCGCGACTTGATTCACAACGCCTACAAGGCCACGGGCGAAAAGGTGGTCGTGATTCTTGATGAATACGATGCCGCCATCATGCGCCTGCTCTATGAGCCTGAGAAGCGCGATGCCATGCGCGAACTGCTGAAGGAATTCTACCAGGTGCTCAAAGACGAGGGCGCCTATCTGCGATTCGTGTTCATCACCGGCGTGACGAAGTTCTCGCAACTGAGCATCTTCTCGGAGATGAACAACCTGAAGCAGATTTCGATGATGGATGAGTTTTCGGGCATATGCGGCATCACCCAAGAAGAACTTGACACCGTGCTCCTCCCCTGCGTGGAAGAATATGCCGAGAGACGCGATATCTCTATCAGCGAAGCCTACGCGCTGCTGAAAAGAAACTACGACGGCTACCGCTTCTCGCCAAAGGGCAAGGAAGTGTATGCGCCTTTCAGCCTGATGAACGCCCTCAACGACGGGTCGTCGAAGCACTACTGGTTTGAGACGGGAACACCCTCGGCGCTGCTGGAGCACTTGAAGCGCTATCCCATCACCAGCGCGCTCGACTACGACGGCGTGGAGGTGTTTGAAAATGAGTTTAGTATCCCTTGCGAAGATGCCACCACGGCCATGCCACTGCTCTACCAGAGCGGCTATCTCACTATTGAATCGTGCAAACCTATCACTGGGCGATACAGACTCAAAATTCCCAACTGTGAGGTAAGGAAAGGATTGATCGACTGCCTGATGCCCA
>JAUNCU010000181.1 GCA_030526455.1 Bacteroidales bacterium
CCAGCATCCTGCAAACATCCTAATTTCTGGAACATAAAAAATGACCTTAAAAAAACAAACTTGACAGCCTAGAACAGTCCCCTTTAGCCAAAATCATGGTTGGGCAGGCGCTGGCGGCTTCCTGAACACGTGGACTGATACCATAACCGACGTTTTGCCCTCCCCCCCCATCTCTGGTGGGTGCATAAAAAATGGGCACGCCCTTGGTGGGCGTGCCCTGTGATGTTATGCTATATCAAGCGATTTCTTAGATTTCAGAGAAGTACTTGATAGTGCGAACCATCTGAGAAGTGTAAGAGTTTTCGTTGTCGTACCAAGAAACTACTTGTACTTCGTAGAGGCCGTCGGCGATCTTAGCAACCATAGTTTGAGTTGCGTCGAAGAGTGAACCGTACTTCATACCGATGATGTCGCTAGAAACGATTTGGTCTTCAGTGTAACCGAAGCTTTCGTTAGCAGCAGCCTTCATAGCAGCGTTGATGCCTTCTACAGTTACATCTTCACCCTTAACAACAGCGATGAGGATAGTAGTAGAACCAGTTGGAGTTGGAACGCGTTGAGCAGAACCGATGAGCTTGCCGTTGAGTTCAGGAATTACGAGACCGATAGCCTTAGCAGCACCAGTTGAGTTAGGAACGATGTTGCAAGCACCAGCGCGTGAACGACGGAGGTCACCCTTAC
Source organism: Bacteroidales bacterium (assembly GCA_030526455.1). Taxonomy (GTDB): domain Bacteria; phylum Bacteroidota; class Bacteroidia; order Bacteroidales; family Muribaculaceae; genus Sodaliphilus. Next base: position 682 of record JAUNCU010000181.1, read on the forward strand.
GTTGAGGACCGTCGAGGATCATTTGGTCGCCAGTGTAAGCGTGGATAGTTGACATGATACCTGACTGTACAGGAGCGTAGCCGTGGAGAGCAGCAGCCATAGGAGCCAAGCAGTTGGTGGTGCAAGAAGCTGCAGAGATGATCTTGTCATCAGCAGTGAGAGTTTCGTGGTTTACGTTGTAAACGATAGTTGGGAGGTCGTTGCCTGCAGGAGCAGAGATAACTACCTTCTTAGCGCCAGCTTCAAGGTGAGCAGCAGCCTTTTCCTTAGAAGTGTAGAAACCAGTGCATTCGAGAACTACGTCAACATCGTAAGCAGCCCATGGGCAGTTTGCTGCGTTAGGTTCAGCAGAAATCTTGATTTCCTTGCCGTCAACGATGATAGAGTTGTCGGTTGCTTCTACAGTGTGCTTGCCTTCACCGAACTTGCCAGCGAAACCACCTTGAGCAGTGTCGTACTTGAGGAGGTGAGCGAGCATTTTAGGATTGGTAAGGTCGTTGATAGCAACAACTTCATAACCTTCAGCTTCAAACATCTGACGGAAAGCCAGACGACCAATACGGCCAAAGCCGTTAATAGCTACTTTTGTCATAATTTCGTCTAAAAATTTAAATAAAATATAAATTAGTTGTTAACAAAAATTTCCTCTTTTGTATTGAATTTCGTAACTTTGAGGCCGGAATTGCGGAGCATTACCCTTCATCCGCTTTTCCAACTGCAAAATTAGTATATTTTTTTGGGTTAAAATCATAAGCAGCAAAAAAAATAATGGAAAAATTTCCCCAATTAAGATAGTTTAATATTTAATAATGTGGAAATGTGCCATTCAGGATGCTAATTACTGAGAATATTGACAAAAAAAATTAATAATAACGTAATTTTTAAAAATAACCAAACTATGGGTTTTGTAAAAGAATTCAAGGAATTTGCCGTTAAGGGCAATGTAATGGACATGGCTGTGGGTGTGATCATCGGCGGCGCATTTGGTAAAATCGTAACTTCGGTGGTCGACGACCTGCTCATGCCTATCGTGGGCGTGCTCACTGGCGGCGTGGATTTCTCTACGCTCAGTTTCAAGGTGGGCGAGGCTACTGTGAAATATGGCAACCTCATTCAGAACGTGATCGACTTCCTCATCGTGGCATTCTGTATCTTCCTGATGGTGAAGGGTATCAACAAAATGAAGAAGGAGCCTGAGGCTGCCCCTGAAGCACCTGCCGAACCAAGCGCTGAAGAAAAACTCCTCACCGAAATTCGCGACTTGCTCAAGGACAAGAAATAATTTTTTCCCATGGCGATGGCGCCAAGTGAGCGCCAGCGCTGGGAAAAAGCGGATCTTGCGCGCATGTGGGCTTTGCTGCCATGGTGGCATCGCTCTCATGCGCGCGTTTCGTTTCAGCCCAGCGCGCGCCGATGAGGCGAAAAAATGCCATCCTTCGGCGGGCGGGTATTGCGTATGTCGGGGTTTTTTATGATTTTTGTGGGTGAATTTTAATGACGAAACTTTTTTCAATGACTACGATGATGAATAAGAAACTTTTAGCGCTGGCGCTGATGGCGATTCTGGCCGCTGCGGCGGTGATGGCTGGCGGTCCGCTCGACAAGAAGCCGGCGAAGACGAAGAAGAAGGCTGCGGCCTCGAAGGTGAAGTCGGATTTCGACAAGGCGGTGGATTTCTTCAACGAGGGCCAAACCGATAAGGCTTACGTGATTTTCAAGAAGGAACTGCAGAATGCCCGCCACAAGGGCTATGCCGCCACGTTTATCGCGAGCATGAAGATGGACGAGGGCGACGTGCAGGCGGCGCTCGATGCCATCAAACTGGCCGACGGCAATATCCCCGCCTCCGACTCGGCCTTTAATGCCTATTTCCACAGCGAGGCGGCGAGGGTGATGCTCGCCACGGGCGACACGACCACCACGCTCCAACTCTTGAGCGAGGCGGTGAATCTGCAGCCCGCCGACGCTTTCTACTACGACCGCCGCGGCAAATTCTTCCAGAAACTGGAGCGCTACGACGAAGCTGCCGCCGACCTGCGCCGCGCCGCCGAGTTGCTCCCCGACGACATGGAGGCGCAACTGTCGCTGGCTTGCGCCGTGGATGCGCAAAACCGCTTCGATGAGGCGATTGAACTCTTCGACAATGTGGTGACGCGCTGGCCCGACGCTGCCGACGGCTTCGCCTACCGCGCGAGCACATTTTATAATATGCAGGATTTCGCTGCCGCTACCGACGATGCCATCCGCGCCCTCGCCATCGATGGCGAAAACTCCCACGCCCTGTGGCTGCTGCCCTACATTCAGCAGCAGGATGCAGCGGTGCTGAAGGCAAAACTGCAGGACAAGGTGGTGACCGATGCCCCTCGCGCAGCCCTATGGAAGCGCCTGCTCGACGAGATGGCCAGCAACTGATGCCACTCGCCTCCGCAATAAAACAAAGCAGCGAAGATGCCGATGATGGCGCGTCTTCGCTGCTTTGTTTATTTCTGTGATGGGGACGGGGCTTAATGCACGCCGGTGCCGTCGAAGTAGATTTCGGAGATGGCGGTGTCGGCATATTTTGTGCCGGGATACACGCTCTTGATGATGAAGCGTATTTTCAGCGGCTTGCCACCGGTGGGCTTAATTTCACCCACGTCGAACCACTGCTCGGCATACACGTCGCGAAGGTAGAGCATGCAGCGGCGCTTGCCGTCGACCTGCACCTCGAGCACGGCAGGGCGCGAATTTTCCTGCCAGGCTTTCTTGGTGCGCACGTAGCCGCCCACCACGCATATTTCGGTGATGGGAGGATTGTCGGCCTTGAGCGTGTATTCAATCCACTGGTCCACGCCGTCGCCTTTCACGCCTTCCACCCAGGCGGTTTCGTAGTTGAGGTCGTGGATGTTGCTCGCCTTGTAGGAGCGCTTGCCCTGTGGCGCGAGTGTGGAACTGGCCTTAATGGTGCCTATGTCGCAGCCGCAGTAGAAACTGCATCCGCTGCCCACGATGTCGAACACGTCGGTATACACCTCATTGTCGGGGTTTTGCTTGAATGCCTTTTGCGCAGCGGGCGAGAAGTCAAACGTCTTGCCTATGCGCGCTGGTGAGAGTTCGGGCACGTCGGCAGTGCCGCATGGGCCTTGCGGAGGCGTCGTGGCTTGGGCGTCAGCGGCCAGCAGAAGCGTGGCTGCCAGTATTGCGGTGGTGAAAAATTTGTTCATGATGTGAATCGTTTTAATTGATGTGATGTGGCAAATTTACTACATTTTGCTAAATTTGCATAGAAAATCATCCATAATTCACATTCTTGACCTTCACGATGAAACGAATTGTCTGCTCTTTACTCCTGGCCGTGGCTTTCGCTAGCGTAGCGCTGGCCCATGGCACCCTGAAGTTGGCGCTCGAGGCGCTGGCCAATCCCCATGCCGAGCGCGTGCTGGTGGTGAGCCACCGCGGCGACTGGCGCAATGCCCCCGAAAACTCCATTCCCGCCATGCTCAGTTGCGTGGCGATGGGCGTGGACATGGTGGAAATCGACCTCCACAAGACCAAGGACGGCCACCTCGTGCTCATGCACGACAAGAAGGTGGACCGCACCACCAATGGCAAAGGCGCCGTGGCCGACCTCACCCTCGCCGAAATCAAGAGCCTGCGCCTGCGCAATGGCATGGGCCGCGTCACCACCGTGCAAGTGCCCACCATGGAGGAGGTGTTTGCCGCCCTCAAGGGCAAGGTGCTCATCAACGTAGACAAAGGCTATGACTACTTCGACGAGGTGCATGCCGCGGCCGAGCGCTTGGGCATGGTCGACCAAATCGTGATAAAGTGCGGCGGCCGATTGGCGAAAATCCAGCAGGAGAAGGGCGACGTGATCAAGCGGTCGATCTTTATGCCCATCGTGCAGATCGATGCCGACGATGCCGAGATGGTGCTCGACGAGTTTCTCGCCATCCATCCCGTGGCCATTGAGTGCTGCTTCAGGAAGGCCGATGCGCGCGTGGAGCGCCTGCTCAAGAAGGTGGCCGATGCCGGCGTGAAAGTGTGGATCAACACCCTGTGGCCATCGCTCAACGGCGGCCACGACGACGACCGAGCCATCCTCGACGCCGACCCCGACGGAGCCTGGGACTGGACACTACAGCACCACGCCCAATTCCTCCAAACCGACCGCCCCGCCCCGCTCATCCAGTACCTGAAATCCCAAGGCAGGCACTAGGAAGGGAAGCCACTCCCAAGCAGCCTCTCCCAAACCCTCCCCTAAAGGGAAGGGCTTACCACGCCTGCACCCTTACTCGTTCGCAAAAACCGAAAAGTTTCCGAGTAAAAAACCGAAAAGTTTCCGAAAATTGCTTTTTGCGCCTTCTGAGCGGGGGGTGATAAGGAGGGGACGGAATAGGTGGGAATTGAAACAAAATGCATTGAGCGTGTGTGAAAATTCAATAACACAATAATAAATGAGGAAAGCATGGCGGGTAGACTGTCCGAGAACTCGACTTGCTACCATAACCGACCCTCTCCGAGGCTCTTTTCTTTGTGGCCCCCTATCTCCAAGCCGCGCTCGCAAATTGCTGCGCAATTCACTCGCTTGCATGGAGTTAACCATGATAAGCCGTCTCCGACGGTGGAGGGTGGTCGCCTGGTGTTGTTGTTATAGATCTGCCGAATTTTCGAGTTTTCAGACAGGCTGCGCCGCCTCTCCCATTAGTCCCCCCTACTTTTTTCCACTGAGCCGCTTTATCTCCAAGCCGTGCTCGCGAATTGCTGCGCAATTCACTCGCTTGCATGGAGTCAACCATAATAAGAGGGTGTTGCAGAACCTAGAATATAGTAGGGACGCGATACTTCGCGTCCGCGCCAAGCGAAGGCTATTATTTTGACAACCAGTCGCCTAATGCGGATGCGAAGTATCGCGTCCCTACCATGAATTTCCTATTTTGGAGGCGTGTTCTTTCCTGTTTTCCGCAATGGGACACGCCAATTACCCTTTTGCAATTTCTACTA
>JAUNCU010000182.1 GCA_030526455.1 Bacteroidales bacterium
GCAAAACTCTTTGACGAAGATTTTTGGGTGACACGATGACGAAGTCAGGAAAAAATATCACTTTTTTGCTGAAAAAAGTGATATTTTTATTAAATCTTTCAACTTTTCCTTGCGTCAATGCGGTGTATTGATATACACATCGGTTGGAAGGATGATGGTGCCGCTTGGTGCGGTGCCTTCTATTTCAAGTCTTGCTGAGCGCGCTGGCTGGGAAATCAGCGGCAAACTCACGGGGGCGCCTAAATTGCCGTTCACCTTGGCTTTGCAAAGGATGAAGCCGTGGCAACTGCTGCCGCGCTCGCCCAGCAGCGTAAGCCGCAGGTGAAGATCGTTGCCAAACACGTTCCAGATGATGCGCTCTATGCGCTCACTCATGTCGCTCAGCAGTGTGAAGGGGTGCGAGAGGTAGCGTATGGCTTGCTTGGCGGGCTGCTCGGTGGTGATGTCGAGCACTTCTCCGCTGGCGGTGGTGGCCAGTGCGGTGGTGGCGCTGTAGTGGAGCGCATCCACCTTCAGCGTGAGCGCAGCGTGCAGGCCGTCGGCATTGGCTATGGTGATGCTTCCGTCGTGGGCCTTGAGCCAAATTTCGTGCTCGGCATCGTTCCAAGCCATGGACTCCACATTGGCGCACGGCATCACTTCCTTGATTTTCGATCCCTCGATATAGCACAGCCAGCCACCCGCACTCATCCACCACACTTTTCCGCCCCCGGCGATGGGCTTGATGGTCGCAGCCATGGTTTTGCGGCTCATCAGTTTGGCTTCTCCCAGCAGCCCCTTCGCCGACTGTGGCACCACCATGATGCCTTCCTGCGTGAAGATGTAGATGGGGTAGCGCCCGAATCCGCCCGAGTAGATGGGGCGTTCGGCAGCCGCGATGCCCAGTATGGCCGTGCCTGTGGCCGTTTGCCTCTGTTCGATGGCCACGTGCAACGACAGTGCGCTCATGCTCAGCAGTCCCGGTGCGCTGATGGTTTCGCCCCGGGTGGCCACGCTGCTTGCCGTTGAGGCCTGTGGCGTGATGGCGCGAAGGTCGGGTGCAAAGCATGCCGCGAAGGCGCAGCCGTCGATGGGGGAGAGGTCGCGCTCCACGGCTTTTGTGCCATCGCTGGCGCTGATTTCGATGCGCAGCGAGGTGGCGCCGTCGTGGGGCGCACACAGCAGCGGATTGATGCCTGCGGGGGTGAAGGCGTAACTGCGGCGCTGCACCAGCGTGGCTTCGCCTTGGCTAGTGGCGATGCGCTCGATGAGGCTCACCGTGCATGGCGATGCGCTGAATGGCGGCATCATCGCTGCCGACGCCCGCCACGTGTCGACGAGCCGTTCCCTTCCGCCACCCATGTAGAGGCGTCCGCCGTGGCTCATCGAGCAAGCGGACAGATGCTGGTGGGCGCTGCGGCCTACGATGGCGGCACACTGCTCAAGCGTGAGCCGATCGCTGATGCTGGCGGTTTGCTCCAGGGCGTAGGCAGCGATGCCGGGCACCACACTTGTGGCGTTACGACTGGCGCCCCAGGCGTTGAACTCATGATTAGCCAGCGCCGCAATGTGGGTGCACGAGGCAATCACGCGCCATTTCCCCGCCATCAGTTCGTCCATCACGGCCGTCTTGCTGCGCGGCTTGGGCCCATACTCCGCCACATAGCGGCGCGTTCCCACCGTGGTGGTGGAGATGCGGTAGTCGAGTTGCGCCGTTGAGGCGATGTCCACCTCGTCGGTGGCAAGGATGTCGATAGATTTCACCAGGTGTGCCCACTGCTGTGCCACGCCCGAGAGCACGCTCACGCCTATTTTGAAGGTGGGCAGCGAGAGCGAGGCGGCACTGATGCCCTGATATTCGCCCCCGCTGCTCAACGCCTCGGCCTGCACGCGGTAGTGCATCTGGATGGTGTTGATCCCCAGCATCACCGGTGCGCTCATCCACGCATATTGGCCATTCACCATCTTCACGGCGTAGCGCACCAGCATCGGGCGCAGGTGTTCGCCGTTGCTCGCCGCTGATTCCTGCAGTTCGGCGTAGGCCGATCGCACCACCTGCGCCAGCGTGCGCACGTCGGCCGACGGCAGCGGCGCTCGCCAGTAGGAGAGGGGAGTGTTGAAATAGACGCTGGGCAAGTCGGTCGTCACCGTGCCCGTGGCAATAGCCGCGAGGTGAAGTTCGGGCACGGCGTCGGCCATGTCGAGGCGCTGCATCACGCCGCCGTGGCTCGAGAAGTGGAGCACATCGGCCTCAGTCACCACCACCAGCAGTTCGCCGAAACTGTGTGCATTCACCACCTCGGCATCGGTGTGATGAAAGCGGGCGCCATGCCAGAAGAGGTCGCCCTCGCATGCGCTCACGTAGTGCCCCTCGTGCGAGGCGATAATGCGGTGTCCGGCAGCCACTGTTGCCACCTGCACCGGCTGTCCCACCACTCGAAGGCAGCGCTCGCGATGGCGCAGATTCACGCAATGCGCCGCTTCGCCAGTGGGCGCCGCCTCCTCATTGTGGCAAAAAGAGGCGGCCGAAGGATTGATAGAAATGTGTTTCATGCTATTGAATAATTATGATTAAAAATGCAAACGCAAAAGTAGGACCGGATTGCCCAAAATATCAATAGCAAAAGGGATTTTCAGCGGTTTTTCGGCATTTTTTCGCAAAAAGACACTTTTTTTTCGCAGAAAAGGCAAAAATATTTGGAAATGTGGATTTTACATTTTACTTTTGAGGCAAAGAAATCCGTTCATAGTTTTCTGATGATATATATGTTTTTATAGATTGTAGATTCTTTAAGGAGCCCACGCTGTGAAGCGCAGGCTCCTTAATTGAAATTCTGATAATACCTCTCAAAAAATACGGTACAAATAGGGATATAATGGAGGGAATACGATATGTACCATTGCTATATGTGCACTCAAATGCCTTGTGGATTTAGTCTTTCAAGCATCCGATAGGCACCACTAATACGCCATCTTCTGGGCGTGTGTAAGCATAGTCGCCCACGCCGGTAAGAACCATCAAGAAAGAAGGATGTTTCATCTTTGTGGTGTCGATTTTTTCAGCCAATGTGCTCAGGTTTTTCGCACCCTCGTCAATGAGTTTTTGGCCGCCAAGTTTCACTTCGATTAGGCCATAGGATCCGTTTTCCAAATGCACAACAGCATCGCACTCTAAATTCGTTTTGTCACGATAGTGGTACACCGTACCATTGAGTGCATCGGCATACACCCTGAGGTCGCGAATGCAAAGTGTTTCAAATAGCAGGCCAAATGTGTTTAAATCATTGAGCAAATCATCAGGTCCTAAACCTAAGGCTGCCGTTGCAATTGAAGGGTCGGAAAAATACCTGGTGTCCGACGTGCGTATGGCCGACTTTGAACGCAAATTTGGATTCCATGCAAGTGAATCCTCTATCACAAATATCTGCTTTAGTGCCTTGAGGTAATTGTAGATGGTGTTCTCGCTCAATGTGTCACTTTCGTTGACACGGATGTCGGCGAGGATTGTTCCTGCGCTTGCTTGTGAGCCTTGGTTTCTTGCGTAGGAACGTAATAGTCTTTTTGCCAGTTCAGGGTCACGTTCCACGTTGTCGATTCTCGAAATATCGAATCGGCAAACAGCCTCAAAATATTCTTTTGCTTGTATTAGCGCTGCTTTCTTGTTCTGTTTTAATGTCGCTTTTGGCCAGCCGCCTCGGCAGGTGAGATATGCAAGTTGATCGATATCGATGTGGTTTTCACCATCCACCATGGTTGTGCCTTTGAACAATGCCTCCAGGCTCACGTCGCCTGTTGATTCTCCCGACTCCCACAAACTCATTGTGCGCAACTTGAGCCACGCCATTCGTCCTGCTCCTGAGTGAAAGATGTCGTTCTGATTAGGTGGTACTGCCGAGCCTGTAAGGATGAATTGGCCATCATCATTACGCTTATCAATTTCGTTTCTTACAGCGTCCCAAAGCATTGGGGCTAACTGCCATTCGTCTATCAGCCTAGGAGTCTCTCCTTGCAAAAGTCGTTTCACGTTGGTTTGGGCTAAGGCAATGTTCTGATTCTTTGTGTCGGGGTCGGCCATAAACAAGATGCTTTTGGCCTGTTGACAAGCAAGTGTGGTCTTTCCGCAATACTTAGGACCTTCGATGAGAACCCCCCCCATCGCTTCGATTTTTTCGGCTAAAATTTTGTCGGCAATTCGCTTCTTATAAGTGCTCATAATATCGTGCTTTTTTTATGCAAAGGCAAATTTACAGAAAATTTTGATAACCAACAAATTTAGTATCATAAATGTGGCATTTGGCCGTATTTTGATGTGGCATTTGGCTGAATTCTGATGTGGCATTTGGCTGCTGATTCTGCGCCTTTTTTCCGTATTACCAAAGCCGTTTTTTCCCTTCTCTGGGCTTAAATTCTGGTGGCGTTTTGTTTTTTTATGGGTGGGGATTGGGTGGATTGCGAATATTGTTTTATATTTGCGCTATAATTTTTATCAACCGATTCAATAATTCTTAAATTCAATTACATAATGAATAGGATTAGTAAAGCATTTATCTTTGTGGCTGCTGTGGCGGCGCTGGCAGGATGTAAGCAGGCCGATAAGTCTGCTGAATCTGCTTCGGCTGTGCAGGGCGCGTTCTCGCAAGTCGATGCCCAGACGGCCGCACCTGCTGCGCTGAGCGGCAAACTCGTCGACGCCCACACCTATGAACTCAACGGCGCCACCTACACCTGCCACGACGATTTCAGCCCCGAGGCCTACAGCCGCGACGCAAAGGGCGAGGTCACGTTCACGGCTTTCCCCGCTACCTACGAGGAATTTGCCCATCTCTACGATAATTTCCTGGGCAAATCGGCGGCGGGTACGGCTGCGATGGCTACGATGGCCATGGAGATGTACTACCGCGATGCCGAGGCGGGCGAGCGCTGCGTCGACTTGCTCTGCAACTCGGGATGTGCCGCTGGTATGAAGAATATCGTGGCCGAGAAGGTTCGCTCGTGGAAAAAGGGCGACCCCTACGGCCAGCGCTATCTGCCCGCAGCGGTGCTCAAGGGCGCTAACGCAGAGAATGGCTACCAGCCCACCATGCCTTACACTATTGAGATGAAGGCGAGTGTGAACAAACACGAGAAAATCCAGATCAGCGACAATGGCGTGTGCCTCTTCATCTACGTGATGGGCGACGGATGGGATTCTCACCAGCGACAGGTGCAGGTGTTTATGCCCACTGGCGGCGACCATTACAAGATGTGGAACGCCTCGTCGCTCTACGTGCAGTGCAAAAACGCGCTGAAGGATTTTATCGATCTCAAATAATTAACCCATAAAAACTTGACCTACAATGAAAAAGATTTTTTTGATGATGGCCGCTATGGCCATGACAGCGGGCATGATTGCATGTTCGGGCAAGACTGAAAGCAGCGCCGCTGCAAGTGCTGAAGAAGTAAGCGTGGAGGAGGCTGCAGCCGATGCCAATGCCAACGCCGTGATATACAAGAATGAGAAGTTCGGATTCAGTGTGCAACTGCCCGAAGGATTCGAACCGCAGAACGACGACAAGCAGATGGAAGAGGAACGCGGTGGCAAACTCTACATTTGGCAGGGCTGTATGGTCGATATGCAGGGCGCCGACATCTCGGCCAAGGTGGCTATTGTTAAGGAACAACTCGAAATAGACGCCGCCATCAT
>JAUNCU010000183.1 GCA_030526455.1 Bacteroidales bacterium
GACTGTTAGACTGAAAAAAATTATGAGAATTGGAATGGGTTTTGATGTGCACCGCTTGGTGGAAGGCCGCGAGTTGTGGCTGGGCGGTGTGAAGATTGAGCATTCGCTGGGGCTGCTTGGCCATAGCGATGCCGATGTGGCTATTCATGCGCTGTGCGACGCCCTGCTGGGGGCTGCCTGTCTGCGCGACATCGGTTATCATTTTCCTGATACCGACCCTCGCTACAAGGGCATCGACAGCCGCAAACTGCTGCGCGAAGTGGTGCGCTTGCTCGACGAGAAAGGCTACGTGCTGGGCAACTGCGACCTCACCATCTGCGCCGAGCGACCCAAAATCAATCCCCACATTCCTGCCATGCAGGAGCAACTGGCTGAGTGCATGGGCTGCCAAGTGGGACAGGTGAGCATCAAGGCCACTACCACCGAACGCCTTGGATTCACCGGCCGCGAAGAAGGCATCTCGGCCTACGCCGTAGCCCTCATCCAAGAGAAAAATCTCAACGAAGGATTTTGATACTCCTTATTTACGAAGATAAAGAAAAATGGTAGAAACGCGATTTTGCGAGTTTCTACCATTTTTTTGTATTGGTGTTTGGCTATCAGAATAATACCAGTCGCCTGGCGCGGACGCGATGTATCGCGTCCCTACCATGCACTGCTGCGTTTTGATGTGCACTCCATTGCCCCCCCCTTTGGGTGGGGTTTACTTTGTGGATTCGTCGAGTTGCTTGATGATTTTTTGTACTTCTTCGTTGGTGGCGGTGAGTTTTTCTTTGCAAATCTTGAGCAATTCGGCCGAACGCGTGGTGTATTTGGCGAGGTTGTCGAGTGAGCAGTCGGGGCTTTGCATGAGTTGCACGATTTCTTCCAGTTCGGTGACTGCTGCTGAATAGGTGAGTTCGTTTTGTTCCATATTATTTCGTGTTTATTTCTTTTTTCAATACGTTTGCCACCACCTTGCCATCGCGGAAGAAGGTGGTGATTTTGCTGCCATCGGGAATTTGCGAGGCGTCGGTGATGATTTTTCCGCCACACATGGTGAGCGAGTAGCCGCGCGCCATCACCTTGCGGGGCGAGAGGAGTTCCACCTTGTCGGCGAGCGCATTGAGGCGCATGGTTTCCTTCATCTTTATCTGCGCCACGGCACTCTTGATGGCGTCGGTGTGGCGCAGCAGGGTGGCGTTTTCGCCGTCGATGCGCCGCTGCACCATGAGCGGAATTTGCTTGATGTAGTTGTGGAGGCGCAGATTGTTGGTTTCGATGATGCGCTGCGCCAGGATGGGCACGTTGCCGGCGTAGTAGGAGAGTTGTTCCTTGGCGCGGGCGATGTAGTCGCGGGCGATGGTCACCACTTGGTTGCTCAGTTCGCCTATGTGTGCCAGCGCATTAGCGGCCTGCAGAATGATGTGTTCGGCCGCTGCTGTAGGCGTCTTCACGCGTATGCCCGCCACATAGTCGAGCACCGTCACGTCGCGCTCGTGGCCTATGCCCACAATCACGGGCAGCGGGAACGTGGCCACACGGCGTGCAAGGTCGTAGTCGTCGAAACTGTTGAGTTCGGCTGTGCTGCCGCCACCGCGAATGATCACCACGCAGTCGAACGCCTCCTTGTGCTGCTCCACGCGGTCAAGGGCAGCCAGTACCGAAGGCACCGTCTTCGCCCCCTGCATCATCGCCTGGAATAGGGCGGGGTAGAAGCGTACGCCATATTTGTTGTCACAGAGTTGCTTCATAAAGTCGCCGTAGCCAGCCGCGCCCTCCGCCGAAACGATGGCGATGCGCTGCAGCACGGGCGGCACGGGCACCGTTTTGTTTTGCCCGATGATGCCCTCTTGGGTGAGACGGTCGATAATTTCCTTGCGTCGGCGTTCCATATCGCCCAGCGTGAATTCGGGGTTGATGTCGTTGATCACCACGCTCATGCCGAATTGTGGATGGAAATTGGCCGAGATGCACACCATCACCTTTATGTTGCTGCCGAAGTCGCGGCCCGTCACCTTCTTGAATTTATCGTTGAGGTGGCGGTATTGTCCGGCCCAGATGCACGCATTGATTTTCGCCACGGTTTCGCCCGACTGCGGATGCTTTTGAATCAGTTCGAGATAGCAGTGCTGTCGCACCCTCACATCGATGGTTTCGGCCATCACCCAGCAGTTGACCACGCTAGAATCGCTCACCAGCCGCTTGATGCGGTTGTTGAACTCCAGCAGCGTCATTCCGCCGAGTTTTTTCTCTTCGTTGAAGCCGGTGTTTTCTTCCATAGCGCAAGTTTATCGTTTAGAGCGTTTTAGTTTCGTGCCGTCGATATTGTAGGTGATGCTGTCGATGAGGTAGGGCCTGATGCGCTGGTAGGTTTCTCGGCTGAGGAAATCCTTCAGTTGGTGCTTCACCACCAATTGGCCGTCGTGCTCGCCAAAGGTCATGTGCATGAGCGGGAAGGAGATGAGGCGCATTGCCTCCTCGGCCTTGTCCTTAGGCGTGCCCTGGCGCAGGAAGTGGCTCATCTTCACCTCGCCGCCCTTCATGCAGCGGTGAAGCGGGATGAGGTGCCACTCGGTGGAGTAGAACGAAATGCGGCTGTCGAGCGCTGGCAGGTTCACCGTTTCCACCACGGCAATCACGGTGTCGCGCGTGCCCTTGGTGAGCAGTTTCAGTTCCACCTGCTTCACGTCGGAGCAGCGCACCGAAATGTAGTTTTCGCTCAGCGAGTCGATTTGTGCCTGACCGCCGTGCACGTTGTTGCTCAAGATTTTCTGGCCTTGCTCAGCCATGGTGATCATGGCCGCGCGGGTGCCTTGCGGGAGCAATTCAAACACCTTTCCGGGTTCGGAGATAAAGAACTGGCGCACGCCGTCGGCTTTTGCGGCAGTGGCCGCGAGCAGCAGGGCGAAGGCGAATATGATAGATTTCAGTTTCATGCAGTGGATGGGTTATTTGATAGTGATGGCGCCGTCGTCGGCAATGGTGAGTTTGCTGTCCTTGAAGTCATCTTCGGTGAGGCTGCGTATTTCCTTGATCGCCTCGCCGCTACGGTCGGTCTTAGGTCCTTGCATGTATTGCTGGCGGAAGGCGTGGATTTTGCCGCTCACGAATTTTCCGCCATTGGGGTCGATGGTGGCGGTGATGACGGGCGCAAGGCCAGTCTGTGCCACGATGCCCATGCCGCAGGTGCAGAAGTTGCCTAGGCTGTAGGCGATGAAGTGGCCTTTGTAGAGTTCGATGGCTCGCACCACGTGAGGGCCGGAGCCGAACACCAAGTCGGCCCCCTCGTCGATGCAGAGGTGGGTGAAGTGGCGCAGGTGACCGCGGTTGTCGCCGTGAAACATCTCAGCGGCATCGGGCAGATGGCGTGCCACCGTGCCTTCGGCGCCGCCGTGGAAGTAGATCACCACCACATCGGCCTTGGCGCGCAACTGCTTGATGGTGCTCTTCACCAGGGCTTCGTCGTGGAGCGAGGCGTTGTAGTGCTCGGTGCCGAAGGAGGCGAAGCCGTAGGTCACGCCGTCGATGGTCTTGAAGGAAGTGAACGTGTGCTCCTTCTTACTGGGGTCTTTTGCCCCCGCAAAACCGATGCCCGCCTCGGTGAGCGCCTGCTCGGTGGTGGTGATGGGTGCGGAGAAAAAGTCGTAGATGTGATTGTTGGAGAGCCCCAGGAAGTCGAATCCTGCCTCTTTCAGGTAGCGGGTGTAGCGTGGCGGCATCTTAAACATAAACGCCAGTTTGCTTTGCGTATTCTTGCGTGGGCTGCCCACCTCGGGTGGAGCAATCACACCCTCTAGATTGCCGATGGCCACATTGGCCTGCTTCAGGACAGGGGATACATCGTCGAAGAGATGAGCACCGTCGGCTTGCGGCAGGCGGTCTTTAGGCCAGGTGTTGCCCATCATGATGTCGCCCACCATGGCTATGGTCACCTGCTGGGGCAGAGGTTTGGTCACTACCGTAGTGTCGGTGACCACGGTATCGGCTTCAGCAGCGGCTGAGGCTTGCGACTCGGCACTGGTGCAACTCGCCAGCAGCGCGCCAGCGCAGAATATGGCTGAAAGGAAATGTTTCATTTTTTCGGCAATGATTTCTTTTACTCCACAAATATAGTGAAAAAAATAGAACATAGATGCCAGAAATGCGAAAATTATATCTGCAGGCACCGAGAAAAAAAGGCAGGGGGCGATAGGTGAATTAAAAGTTGAAAAAACTCCTACAGATTCGCGAAAAAATGATAGATTTTTTGCGATAATTGCTTGATTTATTTTGTATTTCAAGAAATAATACACTATCTTTGCTCCCAGTAAATTACTGACTAATTCTATTTTAGATATTTACTAATTCTATTCATTTTAACATTTACCACCTATGAAGAGAACTTTACCACTCTTTGCCGCCGTTTTCGCGATAGCGTTGATGGCGATGGCCCCACAGAAATCATGGGCTCAAGATGTGGCATCGGTAACCATTGCCGACGCTACCACTAATTATTCCAGTATCAATGATGCTTTGGCTGCAGCCATAGCGGCCGACACGGCCACCATGAAACTGCTCGCCAATGTTGACATGCCTAACTCAGAAAGTCTTACATTTTCAAGCGGAAAGGTGACCCTCGACCTCAATGGCAAAACGCTCTCAGCAGCCAGTGAGGCGACCATCATAGTGGCTGGCGGTAAACTATTCATTACCGACTTTACAGAAGCAAAGGAGGGTAAGGTGCAAAACGCAGGAAATTTCACCGTGAAAGCCAACTCAGGCACCTTGGCCATCAATGCCGGCACCTACACTTCTTCTAGTGCGCTGAATACTTCCAGCAGTTGCAACGTATCGCTCAGCGGCGGTCGTTTCAAGGGCAACAATTATGCTATCTACACCCCAGGCAAATCGGCCTTGGCTCCAGGCTTCACCTACGTGGATGCATCTACCGGCGTAGAAGTGGACGACAACATCAATATGCCTATCTGTAATGCCAACTACAGTGTATTGTTCGACGTGATCGTGAAAAAGGCTTCTACAAAAGCCATCGTCACTATTGGTGATGTGGACACAGAATATCTCAGCGTGAAGGAAGCCCTTGCTGCGGCAATGGCGCCAACAAAGGCCAGCGTGAAACTTATGGCTGATTATCAATTCAATCCTGGCACCGGTGCAGTTTTTGATAGAGGCGACGTGACGCTCGACCTCAATGGCCACAGCCTTTCGACTAATAATTCTTATGTCATCCATTTGCTTGGTGGCGCGCTCACCATCAAGGACAGCAGCGAAGCAGGCACTGGTTTGGTGCAAAATAATTCATACACTAGTGGTTGTGCTGTTAATGCTGGTTCAGGCAAGTTGAATATTGAAGCGGGAACCTACATTGCTACGAATGCACTGTATCTCGATTCTGACATTACATGTGCACTCTCAGGCGGACGATTCAAGGGTGTTTCTTTTGCAATCTATACCTATGGCAAATCTGCATTGGCACCAGGCTATGGCTACTTCGACACCACCACAGGCGACTTGCTGGAAGATGCCACAGGGCATCCTATCTTTCAAAAGGGTGCTGAATCTCCTGCTCTCGACATCACCGTGCAACGCATAGAAGTGCCTACCGCTATCACCGACGTCACCGCCACTCAGGCTAAGGCAGTGAAGATGATTGAAAACGGCCAAGTGGTAATCATCAAAGA
>JAUNCU010000184.1 GCA_030526455.1 Bacteroidales bacterium
CTATTTCCTTTTCTTCTTCGATTTCTTTTTTGAAGAAGTGGATTTTTTGTTTGTCTTTTGGTAGTCCTTCAGGCCTATTTTTATGTTTTCCACGATGGCGTTGGCCGAGTAGGTGGCTCCTGTTGCGCCGTCGGGCTGGAGTGCGAGTGCTTCTTCCACGGTTTTGCCGATGTATTGTGGGAAGATTTTCTTTTGCGCCTTCTTGTAGTAGCGTGGCGTTTCGCGGTGGGCGGCGTCGGCTTCGATGGCAGTGATTTTGCCATTGTCGACGGTGATGTGGAGTGGGGTGGGGCCTGCGTAGCCTTGAACGTGCTTGGCGAGTTCGCCAGTGAAAATTACCTTTCCTTGTGCCAAAGCCACTGATGCTGAGCCCATCAGCATGGCGGCTGCGAGATATTTAATAGCGTTATTTTTCATCATATAATTTTTTTCTGAGTGCAAAGATAGGGATTTAATTTCGTGCAGCGGCATGCGGTTGTGCATTATTAGTTATATTTTTGATTTTTTTGGATTGAAAAAAAGGCCGTTTTTGCTTTCATAATCGTGGTGTTTTCCTTATCTTTGCTAATTGGAAAAGGTGCCGCATGGCGCGGTGCCTGCTCCGCTAACTAATGATTACTGAAATTCAATGAAAGAAGATATACAGAAATGCATTGAAGTGCTGCGACGAGGCGGTCTTATCCTTTATCCCACCGACACCATTTGGGGCATCGGCTGCGACGCCACCAATGCCGAAGCAGTGAAGAAGGTATATGCACTGAAAAAGCGTGCCGACAGCAAGGCACTCATCGTGCTGCTCGACAGCGAAGAGCACCTCGACCACTATGTGGTGGACGTGCCCGAGATGGCCACCGAACTCATTCACGTGGCGGTGAAGCCACTCACCATCGTCTATGAGGGCGCATTTAATGTGGCTCCGAATTTGCTGGGCGAGAACGACAGTCTGGGCATACGCATCTCCAACGAGCGATTCTCTCACGAACTCTGTGCCCGCTTCGGCCGACCTATCGTGTCGACCAGCGCCAACGTGAGCGGTGCTCCCTCGCCCAAGAACTTCTCCGAAATCGCGAAAGAAATAGTGGATGGCGTCGACCATGTGGTGCGTTACCGCCAGGACGACAACAAGCCCGCCGAAGCCTCCAACATCATCATGCTCAGCAGCGACGGCACTTTCAAGATTTTGCGTTAACCCATCTTTTTCATTTCCCCCTAAAAATCGACATTCACTTTGATAAGCGAACGATCACAACGGCTGAAATATGTGCTGGCTGATTTCGCATCGGCCAACGTGGCATGGTTTGCCTACAACTGCTGCCGCTTCCTGCTGGGAGGTGTGCGCGGTTTCAGCACCCTGGGCGATTTCCTCTCGAGCCACACCATCATCTACGGCCAAATAGCATTGCCCCTGCTCATGATGGGCGTGCATTACCTCTCGGGCTACTACAACGAGGTGTTTCGCAAGTCGCGCTTGAGCGAATTGGCCACCACCATCAAGACGGCGGCCCTCAACACCCTGCTGGCATTCTTCATCGCCCTGATCAACGATATGATGACCGATAACCGCGGTTTCAACTACGAGATCGTGCTCGTGCTCTTCGGGCTGCTCTTCTTCTTCACCTACTTGCTGCGCGTGTGCATCACGAGTCGCACGTCGAGCAACATCAAGCATCGCCGCTGGCGCTTCAACACGCTGGTGGTGGGCGCCGGAGCCTCGGCCTATGCCTTCGTGGAGAAACTCAACCGCATGCGCCAGTCAACCGGCTATCATGTGGTGGGCTATGTGGACGTGCCCGGCGAGAACCGTGTGAAAGACATCACGCTGCCCGTTTACCGTTTCGACGAGATTGCAGAGGTGTGCAAAACCGACGATGTGAAAGAACTGATAGTGGTTCACACCAATCAAGACAACAAGGCGGTACTGAGCACCATCAATCGCCTCTACGCCTTCGACCTGCCCATAAAGGTGACGCCCGAGCGCTTCAACATGCTCTCTCGCTCGCGCCTCTCCGACTTCTCGGGCGACCCGCTCGTGGACGTGTCGGTGAGCCAGATGGACGCCAGCACCCGCAACCTCAAGCGCGTGCTCGACGTGGTGTGCTCCTTGACAGCCCTGGTGCTGCTCATGCCCGTGTATGCCGTGGTGGCGGTGCTCATCAAGTGCGACTCCAAAGGCCCCGTGTTCTTCTTCCAAGAGCGCCTGGGGCTTCACAACAAGCCATTCCGAATCGTGAAATTCCGCACGATGGTCGACGGTGCCGAGCAGGCTGGCCAGCCCCAACTCTCGAGCGACAGCGACCCCCGCATCACCAAACTGGGCCGCACGATGCGCAAATACCGCATCGACGAGTTGCCACAGTTCTGGAATGTGCTCAAAGGCGACATGTCGATGGTGGGACCGCGCCCCGAGCGCGAATACTACGCCCGCCAGATTCTGGAGCGCGAGCCCGCCTATTCGCTCATCCACAAGGTGCGCCCGGGCATCACGTCGCTGGGCCAGGTGAAATTCGGCTATGCCAAGAATGTGGACGAGATGGTGGAACGCCTGCGCTACGACTTGCTCTACCTCGACAACGTGTCGCTCATCAACGACTTCAAGATAATAGCCTACACAATCAAAATCGTATTTAAGGGAAGAGGACTATAAATGGAACAATACACAGAAGAAACATTCATGGAAAAAGCCAGCCGCAAAAGCGACGGATGGTATATGCGCTTGCTGCGATGGCGCGAGCAGCACATACCCGAAAAGTCGTTTGTGGTGATACTGGCCATCGTCATAGGCGTGGCATCGGGCTTGGCGGCAGTGCTGCTCAAATTCCTCATTGGCACGATATCCAATCTGGTGAACAGCGTGACCGAAGCCTCAGAGGCCAACTACTACTACCTGGTGTTCCCCATCGTGGGCATATTCCTCACGGGCATCTACGTGCGCTATGTGGTGCGCGACAACATCTCCCACGGTGTGACGCGTGTGCTCTACGCCATCGCCCAGAAGAAAAGCCGCCTGAAATTCTACAACATGTATGCCTCGCTGGCATCGTCGTCGGTCACCATCGGTTGCGGCGGTTCGGTGGGAGCCGAGGGTCCTATCGTGTTTACGGGCGCCGCCATAGGCTCCAACCTAGGGCAGGCCTTCCGCCTCTCGCCCCACATGCTCATGATGCTGGTGGGCTGCGGTGCGGCGGCGGGTATCGCCGGCATCTTCAAGGCGCCGATAGCGGGCGTGCTATTCACCGTGGAAGTGCTCATGCTCGACCTCACAGCCGGCTCGGTGATGCCGCTCATCATGGCATCGGTAGCGGGTGCCACGGTGGCCTATGTATTCACGGGCTATAACGTGGAATTCTTCTTCACGCAGAGCGAGATGTTCTACGCCTCGCGCATCCCCTACGTGGTGCTGCTGGGTGTGTTCTGCGGCCTGATATCGGTGTATTTCACCAAGATGATTGAAGTGATGGAACGCACCTTCGGGCGCATCTCCCATCCGCGCCACCGCTTCGTGGTGGGCTCGGTGCTGCTGAGTGTGCTCATCTTCGTGTTTCCGCCACTCTTCGGTGAAGGCTACGAGTCGATCAACTATCTGCTCAACGGCCATGTGGACAAAATCTTCAACAACTCGCTCTTCTACGGCTCGCGCGAGGGCGTGGGAGCCACCATCCTCTTCATCGGCGCCCTGTGCCTGATGAAGGTGTTTGCCACCAGTGCCACCAATGGCGGCGGCGGTGTGGGCGGTACGTTCGCACCATCGCTCTACGTGGGCTGTATGGCAGGTTTCTTCTTCGCCTACACCGTGAACTCGATGGGCGTGGTCGACCCCACCATGCCGCTCTCCACCAAAAACTTCGCTCTCGTGGGCATGGCGGGCGTGATGGCGGGCGTAATGCATGCGCCGCTGATGGCCATCTTCCTCACGGCCGAAATGACCGGTGGCTACTCGCTCTTCCTGCCGTTGCTCATCGTGGCGGCCATCTCCTACGGTACGGCGCGCATCTTCTCCAACTATAGCATCTACACCAAGCGCTTGGCGCTGCAGGGCGAATTGCTCACCCATCAGAAAGACCGCACCGTGCTCACGCTGCTGAAGATGGACAGCGTGATAGAAACCGACTTCATCCCCGTGCATCCCGAAATGAGTCTGAAGGAGATGGTGGACGTGATTTCGAAAAGCCGTCGCAACCTCTTCCCCGTGACCGACGGCGAAGGCACGCTGCTGGGCATCGTGCTGCTCGACGACATACGCAACATCATGTTCCGCCCCGACCTCTACCGCCGCATGCACGTGAAGCGCTTCATGTCGATGCCCCCGGCGAAGGTGGAACTGGGTATGCCCATGGACAAGGTGATGAAAATGTTTGACACAACCGGCGCGTGGAATCTTCCCGTGGTGGAAAACGGCCGCTACGTGGGCTTTGTGTCGAAATCGAAGATATTCAACTCTTATCGCCAGGTGCTCAAGCACTACAGTTACGATTGATGCACCCAAGGCGCCACTACACAATCACAATACTGAAGAATAAAACTACGATATGGAAAAGAAAGATTTGAAGATAGTGTTTTTCGGCACTCCCGACTTTGCGGTGGAGAGCCTCAAGCGCCTCGTGGAAGGCGGATATAACATCGTGGGCGTGGTGACGATGCCCGACAAACCCGCCGGACGCGGACATCACCTGCTTCAGAGCGACGTGAAGAAATATGCCGTGGAGCAAGGCTTGCACCTGATGCAGCCCGTGAAACTGAAGGACGAAGCCTTCGTGAGCGAACTGCGCAGCCTAGGCGCCGACCTCTTTATCGTGATCGCCTTCCGCATGCTCCCCGAGGTGGTGTGGGGAATGCCTCGCCTGGGCACCTTCAACCTCCACGCATCGCTGCTGCCTAAATACCGCGGCGCGGCGCCTATCAACTGGGCAGTGATGAATGGCGACACTGTGACGGGCGTGACCACCTTCTTCCTCAAGCACGAAATCGATACGGGCGACGTGATTCAGCAAAAGTCGCTCCCCATCGGCCGCCGCGACAATGTGGAAACCATTCACGACGGCCTCATGATGATGGGCGCGGGCATGGTGATCGAAACCGTGGATGCCATCATTGCGGGCACCGTGAAGCCCATTCCGCAAGACGAGATGCTCACCGCCGGCGAAGAACCCACACCAGCACCAAAGATTTTCAAGGACACCTGTCGCATCGACTGGAACTGGGAGGCTGAACGCATCTACAACCACGTGCGCGGCCTTTCGCCATATCCCGCAGCGTGGACCGAGATTGTAGACGAAGCGGGCACTGCCCACTCGGTGAAGGTGTTTGCCACCGAAGAACCCGAATCGGCCACCGAAGGCCTCGTGCCTGGCGCCATCACCAGCGACGGCAAGCGCCTGTGGGTGGCTTGCGCCGACGCCAAAATCGAGATCCTCTCGCTGCAAGTGGCAGGCAAGCGCCGCATGCCCACCGCCGACTTCCTCCGCGGCTTCAACATCGCAGGCTGCACAATGAAATAAGCCCCCTTGCAGCCACTCTGAACGCTCAAAATACGGTAAGGCTATAGCAAAACCGCTAGGCGCTTCAAGCCAAAGCCATTAGACGTTCCGCTAGCCGCCGTCGGAGACGGCTTATTATGGTTAACTCCATGCAAGCGAGTGAATT
>JAUNCU010000185.1 GCA_030526455.1 Bacteroidales bacterium
CACGAGGTAAGAAATTAAGCACCCCCGTGTTAGTCGCGTCAGCGACTAATCCCCAAAGGCGAGCGAAGCAAGCCTACCGCCCCACAAAAGGCAAAATTCGCCCCCTCCACCCGACTCGCGTTATTTCAAATAGACCTGCGCCATAGCCATGCGAGTTTCAAACGCACTTATCTCACGCTGGGCTATTCCCAGCCTTTTTGCAGTGTTTTTCCACCCACTTATAGCCTCAGCCACATCTCTGATAATTTGCTGGGCAATTTCTTTTTGAAGCATATAATCTTCGGCAGCATCGAGCAAGTCATAAAGATCAGCCCTATTCGATGCCCTGCTAATAAGTAGGCTTTGATACATATTATTAGTAGGGTTCATATCATAGGCCGGCGACAAGGTCCAGCCGCGAGGCGTCAAGAGAAAACCATGATTACGAAAATGGTCATCACTATTGCCCACACAAATATTAAATGCTACGCGCCTATACAACTCACGAAGATTAGCCTCCACATCACAGCAACCCCGCACTATGAAATCAACAATATCTAAATACCCATGCCCTGAATCGGCATTACACCCATCCGTCAGCCCAAGCAACGTCATTGCCGACGCAAAATGAATACGCCCACCATCAACGCTGCGGTCAAAGCGTTTCGAAAGTAAAGTATGGTATTTCTCCACTTTCAACACCCTTGTTTCTGCCACTGTGATGCCTGCTTCTCTTGCAAGCACATGACAAAGATGTTCCCATAAAGCCACGTCATAGTCATCGGTGCGTGACGGAAACTTGGCCACATGCAACGAATGCTGTTCATCAATCACCACGGCCTTAGGGCGAGCACCGCCAAGCGATGTGCCAGGATGCACCAGTTGCTGTATCCACTTCTTTTCTGGAAGAAGATTATTCACTTCGCTCTGTTCTATCTGCTGGCAGGCTATCGACAATTCTCGGATACTGGCGAGCGGTGGTATTGCCCTCTGCGTGGATAGACAAATAAATTCTCCATCGGCCGATTCCTTGAATCGAAAGCCACCCATTCGGCTATAGTCATCAATGCCTGTAAGATAGTCATACGAACTCAACCGACGCATATCGCGTTTCTCCTCTACGGCTTCTATTTGTTCACGACGGTTCAACAGCGTTCGTCCCCATCGATCGGGCAACGCATCGGCAAAACAACCAAAGATATCAGCATCTTGTTTTGTGTACTGAAGCCCAGGGAAATTACTAATGTCTTCCGATAGGTTAATACTGCCATATTTGCGAAGCCATTCGCTGTGGTATTCAAATCCATACGAATCTCGGCCACGAATGGATTCATAGATAAGCGTACCTATCAACGTAGGGTTGGGGAGCCAATCAAAATCGGCATATACGAATAGTTTCTTCATCTTCTTCAAATTTTCTTTGATGCGCGTTTACGGTTGATGAGCGACAAGTCTTGCAACCTGCGCCCGAGTTCATCTTGCTGAGCCACAAGTAGAATGTCGTCTTCAAGTTGCAAGGCGTAGAGCACTCGCAAATAAATCCCCATTGCCACCGTGGGCGTCCCTTTTTCAACACGACTCACCGTGAGAGGCGAACACGTGGCACGTTCGGCAACTTGAGCCACACTCAAATTGCGTCGAAGCCGGGCAAGTTTAATCTGCTCGCCCACAGTCTGCAACTTTTCTTCAAGTTTTCGAGGTAATCTAGTACCCATAGTCGACTTTGCCATAATCTTCAACACTTAATTTCGCATGCAAATATAGCACATTTTATTTATTTTATGATAGGTTAACAAGAAAAATATTAACCCTCCATATCCCCAAAAAGCCAATCTCCCCCCACAGCCTGTCCGAAAACTCAAAAATTAGGCAGGACTATAGCGAAAACGCTAGGCGACCACCCACCGCCGTCGGAGACGGCTTATTATGGTTAACTCCATGCAAGCGAGTGAATTGCGCAGCAATTCGCGAGCGCAGCTTGGAGGTAAGGAACAGCAAAGAAAAGAGCCTCGGAGAGGGTCGGTTATGGTAGTAGCCGAGTTTTCGGACAGCCTCCCCATAAAAAGCCAAAAAGAAAACCACGCCCGCCAAGAGCAAAGAAGATACCCACCCCCGTGTTAGTCGCATCAGCGACTAATCCCCCCAAAAAACACACGCCTCACTACTTCCGATTTTGACCAAAATCCATAGTGTTTTTGGTCCATATTACAGCATTTCGGGGATTTCATGTGATTCAAGTGTTTCATGTGTTTCGGTTTTTTCGTATATTTGTAGTTATTAAAACCAAGAACGATGAAAAAGTATATATTCTCCACATTAGTGACCGTGATTGGCATGAGTTGCACAGCGAATGCCGAAGTTCTTCCACAGCCCAAAACCACTGGCGGCATGCCGCTGATGGAGGCCATGAGCAAGCGATGCTCGCAGCGCGACATCAATGCCGCTTCCACCGTCACCCGACAGGAGTTGAGCGACATGCTCTGGGCAGCCTGGGGCATCACCCACGACGGCAAACGCACCGTGGCCACCGCGCTCAACAAGCAGGAACTGGAAATCTACGTGGTCACCGCCACCGAAATCAGCCGCTACAGCGCTGAAGACAACACCCTCACCACTATCGCCACGGGCGACTTCCGCAACGAAGTGGCTATGCAGGGATTTGCACAAACTGCTCCTGTCAACATCGTGCTGGTGGGCGACAAAACCAAGCAAAAGGGCATCGAGCACCAGTGCTACGCTGCCGGTGCCGCTTCGCAGAACATCTACCTCTACTGCGCCCAGGCTGGCTTGAAAACTGTGGTGCGCTACGGCTGCGACCGCGACGCCATGAAGAAAACCATGGGTCTCGACGATAGCAAGAACATCCTCTACGTGCAGACCGTAGGTCGTTAATCATCAACCTATCACTGAATTACAGATTATGCGTACTCTACTTTGGTCGGTTCTCATCGTGATTGCGGTGCTGGGCGTTTCCTCGGCGGTCTACACCTGTGGCTACCACCAGGAGGAAATGGAATATGTACTCACCGACGACGTGATTGTGGCGGCCGCTCACCGCGAGGCTGCCGACCCTTCCACGCTCGAAGGAAAGGTGCACACGCTGCCCACCCACATCAAGCCGGGCCGACTCTCCGAACTCTTCAACGACACCAACGCCCTGCAACTCGAGGCCGCACGCGCCAACGGCATCGAACCCATCTCCGACCTCCGCTCGGCCTACCGACTCAAGCGCCCCATCGTGCACATCACCACTAGCGATGTGTACTACATCGACTCGATGACCTACGCCCTGCCCTACCTCGTGCCCAAGGCTGCCACACTGCTCCACGACATTGGCAAGGCGTTTCAGGACACCATCAAGGCGCGCGGTGGCAAGGACTACCGCATAAGGGTGAACAGCCTGCTGCGCACCGAGTACACCGTGCGCAAGTTGCGACGCCGCAATCGTGCCGCCACCGAGCAGTCGTGCCACCTCTTTGCCACCACCTTCGACGTGAGTTGGGCAAAATTCGACTGCATGGACGAGAGTTTCCCCGTGTCGCTTGAAAGTTTGAAAAACATTCTCGCCGAAATCATCTACGACTTCCGCGAGCAAGGCCGCTGCTACGCCATCTACGAGCGCAAGCAGGGCTGCTTCCACATCACCGTAAGATAAATAAACACATATATATCAGAATCTCTATGACCGAACAAACTGCAATCGCCAACTATCTGAAATATAGTGGCAACAAAAGTCTTGACATAAAAGTGGCACTCGTCGACTGCGACGGTGTGCTCTACGACTCGATGAAGAATCACACGCGCGCATGGGTGAAACTCATGAAGAAGAACAATGTGAAGTGTTCGCGCGATGAGTTTTATCAATACGAAGGCATGACGGGCGCCGACATCATCAAGATGATGTTTCGCCGCGGCACTGGCAAAAACGTGACCGACGATGAGGCGTGGGAATACTATAAGGTGAAGGCGCGCTATTTCAACGAACTGGGCGAACCTGCCATGATGGAGGGCGCCACCGAGGTGCTCCGCGCCACCAAGGCTGCGGGCCTGAAGAATGTGCTCGTCACTGGCTCCAACCAGCCTTCTATCCTCGACCGCATCAACGCCGACTATGCCGGCCTCTTTGAAGATGAGCGTGTGACTGGCGCCGACACCCGCAATGGCAAGCCAAATCCTGAGCCCTATCTGCGCGGCCAGCAAAAGGCGGGCGCTAAGCCCAGCGAGTGCATCGTGATTGAAAATGCGCCGCTCGGTGTGCAGTCGGGTCACGCTGCCGGTTCGTTCACCATCGGTGTCACCACTGGTCCTATCCCCGAGAAAGACCTCTACAAGGCGGGCGCCGACATTGTGTATCCCAGCATGACAGCCCTCGCCGAAGCGCTTCCCTCTCTGCTCGAAGCCTTGCGCGCCACCCAAGAGTAAACAATTTTCAGTAACAGAACACTTTTCAACATCTCATAAGCACTATGCCACAGAATCTCGTTTTCACCAACGATGTAGCCTCAGCGCTCGACCAAATCCTCGACGCCAAGCCCCACAATCGCCTGGCGGTGATTGTCGACGAAAACACCCAGCGCCTCGTGCTTCCCGCTGTCAAGAGTCGTCACCTGGCCGATGCCCACGTGATTACCATCAAGGCGGGCGACAGCCACAAGAATCTCTCTACGCTCACCCAGGTGTGGGAAGGGCTGGAGGAAGCGGGTGCTACCCGACGCTCGGTGGTGGTGAATCTGGGCGGTGGCGTTGTGACCGACCTCGGCGGTTTTGCCGCTGCCACATTTAAGCGCGGCATCGACTTCATCAACATCCCCACCACGCTCCTGAGCGCTGTGGATGCCGCCGTTGGCGGAAAAACGGGCATCAACTTCGGTGGCCTGAAAAATGAAATAGGCTACTTCCGCGAGGCGAGCGATGTGATTATCTCCACTTGCTTCCTCGCCACGCTTTCGATCGAAGAACTGAAGTCGGGCTACGCCGAGATGCTGAAGCACGGCATGCTCAGCAGCCACGACGAGTTCTGCCGCCTCATCGCCTACGATTTCCAGAATGCCGATGCCGAGCAGTTGCTCGAGTTGCTGCGCACTTCGGTGCTGGTGAAGGAGCGCATCGTGAAGGAGGACCCGCATGAGAAGGGAATTCGACGCGCACTCAATCTGGGTCACACCGTGGGTCACGCTTTTGAAAGCAAGGCGCTCCACGATGGCAAACCCATTGCCCACGGCTATGCTGTGGCATGGGGCATGGTGGCAGAAATGGTGCTCTCCCACAATATTCTCGGTTTCCCAAGCCAGGATCTTCACCGCCTGGCCGACTTCGTGCACGCCAATTACGGCGCCTTCCACATCACCTGCGACGACTACGATGCGCTGCTCGCGCTTATGCACCACGACAAGAAGAGCCAAAGCGGCGAAATCAACTGCACGCTGCTTGCAGCCTGTGGCGACGTGCGTCCCGGCCACGTGATCTCCGACGACGAGATGCGCATTGCCCTCGACCTCTACCGCGACCTCATGCACATTTAATCCACTAGCCTATCATTAACCTAAAATCCGCAACTATCATCCAATACACGATTAAGGGTAGATTTATGAGTC
>JAUNCU010000186.1 GCA_030526455.1 Bacteroidales bacterium
GTAGGTAACCGCCCCCTACGGAGAGCGACAGAGCAATCTGCCGCTCTCTTTTTTTTGTGCCCACCTGGGCGCTGGCATGAGGATGGGCCGGCCAAGGTTCTTGATTAAGGGCGAGCCCACTGCTGTAGCCTCCTGGGGGAATCGTTCGTAACGATTGTAACGATAGTAACGTTAGTAACGCAAATTTCGTTACTAACGTTACTCACGTTACTATTGTTACTCACGTAATCCCATCCTCCCTTCCTCCACAAAACAATATCCCGCAGCGCCCAGAATCCAGGCCGCTGCGGGATACAAAAAAAGCCGATAACCTTTCGATTATCGGCTTTTGAGTGGAGGTCACTAGCGGAGTCGAACCGCTCTGACTGGTTTTGCAGACCAGGGACTAAACCGCTCATCCAAGTGACCATTTTTATTTAGCGGTACAAAATTACTTCTTTTATTTGACATCTGCAACTTTCCCGCCGTTTTTTTGCGCTTTTCATGCGTTTTTTCTCTAATTTCTCGATTCAGCCACCACATTCGCCCGATTTTTTGTAATTTTGTACTCTTATGCATTACATCAAATCAAGCATTTATATGACCAAGCGATTTTTATTGACATTCCTCGTGCTGATGGTGGGCGTGTGCTCGGCACTGGCACAGATTGCTGACCCTGTGAAGTGGAAAGCCGCAGTGAAGATGACCGATGCCACCAATGGCGTGGTTACCTTCACCGCTACCATCGACGGCGGATGGCACGTGTATGGCACCCAACTCCCCGCTGGTGGACCCGAACCCACCTCGGTGCAATGGAACAACCAAGGCGTGAAACTCGTGGGTGGTCTCACCCCCAACAAAGCCGCTCACAAGCAGCATGACGAAACTTTCGACATGGACCTGAGTTGGTGGACCGGCAGCGTGACGCTTACCCAGAAATTCACCGTCACGGCAAAGGAATATAAAATAGAAGGCAACATTCGCTCCATGGCCTGCAACGATGAGAGTTGCACGCCGCCCAAGTCGGACCCTTTCTCTTTCAAAGGCACGGCAAATCTGCCCGCAGCCACCGAAGAGATAGCCGCACCCGCCGAAGCGCCCGTCCAGCCCGAGGCCGAAGTGGCAGCAGTGGCGCCCGTGGCCGAAGCAAAAACAGCCGACACCGCCATCGCCTCGCCCTCACAAGCCCAACTCTGGGCCCCCGTGAAGGCACTGCCAGGCGATAACGCTGATGTGGAAAACATCGCCGACAGTTCGCTCTGGTACATCTTCTGGGCTTGCTTCCTCGGCGGCCTGCTCGCCCTGCTCACCCCCTGCGTATGGCCAATGATACCGATGACCGTGAGTTTCTTCCTCAAGAAAAGCGGTTCGCGCGCCAAAGCCATCCGCAACGCCGTGACCTACGGCCTCTCCATCATCGTCATCTTCCTGCTCCTGGGCGTGTGCTTCACCGCCCTGCTCGGTGCGAGCGCCCTCAACGCCCTCGCCACCAGCGCCTGGTGCAACCTCCTCTTCTTCGCGCTGCTCGTGGTGTTTGCCATCTCATTCTTCGGCGCGTTTGAAATCACCCTGCCCCAGTCGCTCAGCAACAAAATGGACAGCAGCGCCAGCAAGACCACCGGCCTGCTCAGCATCTTCTTCATGGCCGCAACGCTCGTGATCGTATCGTTCTCATGCACCGGCCCCATCATCGGCACCCTGCTTGTGGAAGCCGCCAGTCAAGGCAGCATCCTCGGCCCCGTGGTGGGCATGACCGGCTTCGCCATAGCCCTCGCCATCCCCTTCACCCTCTTCGCCCTCTTCCCCTCCATGCTCAAGAAGATGCCGAAGTCGGGCGGATGGCTCAACACCGTGAAAGTGGTGCTCGGCTTCATTGAATTGGCCCTCGCGCTCAAATTCCTCTCCGTAGCCGACCTCGCCTACGGCTGGCACATCCTCGACCGCGAAACCTTCCTCGCCCTGTGGATCGCCATCTTCGGCATCATGGGCCTCTACCTGCTGGGCATGTTCCGCTTCAATAGCGACGGCGAGCCCCAGTCGCAGGGCATAGGCGTGACCCGCTTCTTCCTGGCGCTCATCTCGCTCTCCTTCACCGCCTATCTCATCCCCGGCCTGTGGGGCGCACCGCTCAAGGCCACCAGCGCCTTCGTGCCACCGCTCTACACCCAAGACTTCAACCTCTACGGCGGCGAGCAGGTGGAATACGACGACTTCGACGAAGGTATGAAAGCCGCCGCGGCGCAAGGCAAACCTGTGTTTGTGGACTTCTCAGGCTACGGCTGCGTGAACTGCCGTAAGATGGAAGGCGCAGTGCTCGACGAAGCCGACGTGAAGAAAACCATCAGCGAAGAATTCGTGACCATCAAACTCATGGTCGACGACAAGACACCGCTCCCACAGCCCATCACCGTGGAAGAAAACGGCCGACAGACCACCCTCACCACCGTGGGCGACAAGTGGAGTTACCTCCAGCGCCACAAGTTCAGCAGCAATTCGCAGCCCTACTACGTGGTGCTCAACACCCAGGGCGAACTCCTCTCAGGCCCATTCGCCTACAAAGAAGATATCGAAGCCTTCAAGGCTTTCCTCAACAGAGGAATCAACAAATAACAAACTTGAATTAAACTATGTCAAAACACTCAAAAGAAGAAAAACTCAAGGCATTCAGCCAGTTGCTCGACGTGGTGGACACGCTGCGTGAAAAGTGTCCGTGGGATTCGGTGCAGACCAACGAAAGCATCCGCCCCAACACCATCGAGGAAACCATGGAACTGGCCGAAGCCCTCATCGCGGGCGATGCCTCCAACATACGCAAGGAACTCGGCGACGTGCTCCTCCACATCCTCTTCTACGCCCGCTTCGGCGAAGAGAAGGACCAATTCGACATCGCCGACGTGTGCGACTCGCTGCGTGAGAAACTCATCTTCCGCCATCCCCACATCTACGGCGAGCAGCGTGCCGACGACGCTTCGCAGGTGCGCGAGCGCTGGGAAGTGATCAAAATGAAGGAAAAAGGCGGCAACAAAACCATCCTCGGCGGCGTGCCAGCCACCCTGCCTTCGCTCATCAAGGCCGAACGCGTGCAAGAGAAAGCCGCCAGCGTGGGCTTCGACTGGGACTGCAAGGAAGACGTGTGGCAGAAAGTGCAGGAGGAAATCTGCGAAGTGGAAGCCGAACTCAAAGCCGGCCACGAGATTGACCGCGAAAAGGAATTTGGCGACCTCTTCTTCGCCCTCGTCAATGCTGCGCGCCTCTACGGCGTGCGCCCCGACAACGCACTCGAGAAAACCAACCGAAAATTCATAGCGCGCTTCAACTACATCGAGCAGCAAGCCAAGCAGCAAGGCCGCAATCTCACCGAGATGACCCTTGCCGAGATGGACGCCCTGTGGGATGAAGCCAAAAAACAGCATCTGGGCGAATGATACTCTGCGTAACCGAGAAACCAAGTGTGGCAGGCGATATCGCCAAGATACTCGGTGCCACCGTGCGCCGCGACGGCTATTACGAAGGTAATGGCTACCGCGTGAGTTGGACCTTCGGCCACCTCTGCGAACTGAAGGAACCAAACGACTACACCGACCTGTGGAAACGCTGGAGCCTAGGAGCGCTGCCCATGATTCCGCCACGCTTCGGTATCAAACTCAAAGACGACGAAGGCATCAAAAAGCAGTTTCGCGTGATCGAAAGCCTCATCAAAGACTCCACCGAACTCATCAACTGCGGCGATGCCGGCCAGGAGGGTGAACTGATTCAGCGCTGGGTTTACCAGAAGGCGAATTGCACCATTCCTGTGAAACGACTGTGGATTTCGTCGCTCACCGACGACAGTATTCGCGAAGGCTTCAAGCATCTGCAGCCCGCCTCCGACTTCGACAACCTCTACTACGCAGGCCTCTCGCGCGCCATCGGCGACTGGATTCTGGGTATGAACGCCACGCGCCTCTACACCCTCAAGTACGCCCAGTCGCGCAACGTGCTCTCCATAGGCCGTGTGCAGACGCCCACGCTCGCCCTCATCGTGCAGCGCCAGCGCGAGATTGAAAATTTCGTGCCCGAAGACTATTGGGAAATCAAAACCCTCTACCGCGGCGTCACCTTCAATTCCACCAAGGGCCGCTACAAGAGCGAGTCAGATGCCCAGGAAGTGATTGCGGGCATCAAGGAAGCACCGCTGAGCATCACCGGCATCGAGCGCAAGAAGGGAAAGGAAGCGCCACCGCGCCTCTTCGACCTCACCAGCCTGCAGGTGGAGTGCAACAAGAAATTCTCCTACAGCGCCGACATGACGCTGCGCACCATACAGTCGCTCTACGAAAAGAAGGTGACCACTTATCCACGTGTCGACACCACCTTCCTCAGCGACGATATCTATCCCAAGATACCCGGCATCATGCAGGCCATGGCACCCTATGCCCATCTCACCGCCCCAGTGCTG
Source organism: Bacteroidales bacterium (assembly GCA_030526455.1). Classification (GTDB taxonomy): domain Bacteria; phylum Bacteroidota; class Bacteroidia; order Bacteroidales; family Muribaculaceae; genus Sodaliphilus. The sequence continues at coordinate 4,418 of JAUNCU010000186.1, forward strand.
CAGGGACCCATCAAGAAGAGCAAAAAGGTGTTCGACAACTCCAAGGTCACCGACCACCATGCCATCATCCCCACCGATGTCGATCCTCGCAAAGTGATGCTCACGCGCGACGAGAAACTCGTCTACGACCTCATCGCCAAGCGCTTCATTGCCGCGTTTTACCCCGAGTGTGAGTTCTCCACCACCACCGTGATGGCGAAAATTGCGCAATTCGACTTCAAAGCCACCGGCAAGCAAATCCTGAAAGAAGGCTGGCGCGCCATCTACAGCAAAGAGCAGACAAAAAACGCAGAAAACAAGGATGATGACGACAATGGCATCATGCCCGACTTCGTGGTGGGCGAAAGCGGTCCCCACGAACCCTCGCTGCTGAAGAAGGCCACCCAGCCACCCAAGATGTACAACGAGGGTACGCTGCTGCGCGCCATGGAAACGGCGGGCAAATTCGTGGACGACGAAGAACTGCGCGACGCCATGAAGGAAAACGGCATCGGCCGCCCTTCCACCCGCGCCGCCATCATCGAAACCCTGCTGCGCCGCCGCTACATCACCAAGGAGCGCAAGAGTCTCGTGGCCACCACCGCCGGCTGTCAACTCATCGACACCATCAAGGACGAATTGCTCAAGAGCGCCAAACTCACCGGTCTGTGGGAAAACAAATTGCGCAAAATAGAGCGAGGCGAATACAGTGCCGCACAGTTTATCGACGAACTCAAGGTGATGATCAACGAAATCGTGCTCACCGTGCTTCGCGACAACAGTGGCACCAACATCATCGTGGAGCAAGACCGCCCCAAATCGCCCAAGAAGGGTGGGGGAGCCGCCGCCGAAGCCAAGCCCAAGAAGGAGCGCGCCCAGCGTGTCACAAAGTTTGAGCAGGTGCTTTGCCCCGTGTGCGGCAAGGGGCACATGATGAAAGGAAAGGCGGCATTTGGCTGCAGCGAGTGGAACAACGGTTGCCACACAGCGCTGCCATTCACCGAATACCCCGCCGACCTCACCCCAGCCAAACTCCGCGACGCTATCAAGAAGAAATATAAATAAGAATTTTTTAGGAGTTAAGAAGTTTAGGAG
>JAUNCU010000187.1 GCA_030526455.1 Bacteroidales bacterium
CTTTCTCTACCATGGTGTCCATTTCTGGGTGACGCGATGACGAAGTCAGGAAAAAGGCGACTTTTTTATTTTTCCCACACAGGGCCTTATGACACAATGCGCAGCGGCTTAATCCAATGCCACCTCCCGCTTCATCGAGGTGAAAAACACATCTTTCAACGACGCGTCCACATACACAACACGCCTATCACGGCTCGTGAACTCGATTTTCACAAAATCGTGGTCCTTGGTAAAATTCCGCCACCTGTCGCTGAAAGAGAGCATTGTGCTCACCACCTTATTCACATTCACACCCAGCATTTGCACATGTCCCACCACCGGCTGTGCCTTGCACCGATAGCCGTGGGCATTCAGCGCCACATCGCACATCGAGGCGCATAATTTGGCATAATTCACACAATTAGCCCCCGACTCGCGATCATAACGAATCGGCTCATTCTGGGATTGAAAAGAAAGAAAATCGCAAGTGCGACCCACACAGTAATCAACAATCTGGTCGGCATCCATCCCCCGCGTTTCTGCAATTAAAACCCGGCATTGCGAAGCAGGCAACGAAATATCATTCGCCCTACAGCGCTCCTCCTGTAAAGATGCACTCAACCAAGCAAGCACCACCACTCCCACAGCACACAATATCAATATCTTTTTCACCATAATTCACACATTGAAAGTAGAAAATCTACATGCAAAAATAATAAACTAATTTTTTATTAGCAAACACCTGTATCGAAACGCAGAACATTGTAGGGACGCGATACTTCGCGTCCGCGCCAGGCGACGGTTATTCTATTGGTCGATTATGCAAGGATAGCCCCATCCGCACAAAAACAAAGGCCGCCTGTATTGAGAAGCGACCTTGTGATTTATTTGGGTGCAAAGACCTCTATTTCACGATGGGCTTGAGGGCCACCTTGAAGGTGTATTCTCCGCTTTTGACGCGGTATTTTTCGAGGGCTTCGGCATTGCGGCTCCAACTGTCGATGCCGCCTACGCCTGCCTGCACCATGTCGAGGTAGAGATTGGTGAACTTCGACTTCTCCACCTGTGCGGGGTGGCGCTGCTTTTTGGCATCGCCTTCATCGAGCGAGAGCACATCGTAATGGAGCGCCGATGCACTGCCCCAGCCGTAGCGCTGCTGCGAACTCTCGTCGCAGCACATCACGAAGAGGCCTTCTCCCGATGCGTCTACCTGCTTCCACCAGCGCACATCGCAGTGGTTTCCAGTCTCTTGCGGACGAATGTAGGGATAGAATTGCTCGTCGGCGGTGAGGCTGTAGATGCCAAGGGGCTGCGATTCTTTTCGGTCGATGTAACTCTCCACGGGTCCACGGCCGTAGAATTCACTCTTGTCCATATCAAAAGGCATTTCCACCACCACGCCATAGCGAAGCATGTTGCTCACCTTGGCATTCTCGTCGGGAATCATCGACAGATAGTAGATCATCTGCCCTTCCACATCCACGCGGTAACCCGCCACGATGGTGGTGTGGAGCAGCGGCAGCAGATAAGCAGCCGTCACCAGCACTTCGCCGGTGGAAAGATGCATCACATCCACATCGCCAGACAGCGTCATCTCCGGATTTCGCCAGAGCGCATACTTTTGATGGAGTTGCGCACCCATGTCGTTGTCGGTCACGGCGCGCCAGAAATTGGGCTTGATGGTGCCGCCTTCGCCTAGCATCGACTTACCCTTTACTGTCCATTTTGTCAGGTAGCCCGAAGCCTTGTCGAAGCGCAGTGAGAAGTCGGCTCCGTCCAGCAATATCTCGCCATCGGTGGTCGAGGTTTTAATCGTCTTTTGCTGATTGAACTGGATATTTTCAAAAGTTTCAATAGGCCTAATCTGAACGTCAATTTGTCGGTAAGCGACAACTTGATTTGCCTCCATCAGCGGCTCGGCTTGCTTGAGCAGGAACTGCACATTAAGCAGCAATTCAGCATCGCCATATTGGGCAATAGAGTAAGGCAAGGTGAAGGCTTTCGATGCCTGTGGTGCTACGTCTAAGTGGTCAATTTCACCACTGTCTACAGCGCTGCCGTCGGCCAGCAAAGTCCACACGAGTTTCACGTTGTCGAGGTTCTTAAAGAAGTGCTCATTTTTCACGCTTATCTTACCTTGCTTGGCGTCGATGGCTTCGGCCCAAATGCTTTGATAGAAGTAGCCCACTTCATGCATTTGTGGATTGGGCACACGGCCGGGGCCTATCAATCCGTTGCAGTTGAAATTGTTGTCCGACGGGTCGTAGGTGTTATAGTCGCCGCCATAGGTGAAAATTTCTCTGCCCTGCGCATCTTTGCCACGGAGTGCCTGGTCCACGAAGTCCCAGATGAAACCGCCCTGGAATTTGGGGTATTTTCTCACCAGGTCCCAATACTCCTTGAATCCGCCGCTGGAGTTGCCCATGGCGTGGGAGTATTCACACTGGATGAGGGGCTTGCAGTCGTCGGCCGCGGTAGAGAGGGCGTATTTTTCACAAGCCGCTTGCGAGTAATACATGGGGCAGAAAATATCGGTGTTCTTGCCCTTGATGGCGCGCTCATAGTGCACGGGGCGCATGGGATCGACTTGCTTGATCCAGTCGTAGGCCGCGGTGAAGTTGGGGCCGTCAGCGGTTTCGTTGCCAAGGCTCCAGATGATCACGCTCGGGTGATTGTAGTTGATGGTCACATTATGCTGGTTGCGCTCCAGAATTTGCTTGGCAAATGGCTGATGCTTCGAGGGCGCATCGTCGCCGTATCCGAAGCCGTGCGATTCCTGGTTGGCTTCAGCCACCAGATAGAGGCCATACTGGTCGCAGAGGTCATACCAGCGTGGATCGTCGGGATAATGGCATGTGCGCACGGCGTTCACGTTGAATTGCTTCATGATTTTGATATCCTCAATCATGCGGTCGACGCTCATCACGTAGCCGCCGTCGGGGTCTATCTCATGGCGGTTTACGCCTTTTATCATTACGGGTTTGCCATTCACGAGCAACTGTCCGCCGCTGATTTCCACGCTGCGGAAGCCCACTTTCTGCACCACATATTCAGGGCGCTTTCCCTTCACTTCGGCCACGAGGGTGTAGAGGTAGGGCGTCTCGGCCGTCCATGCCTTCACGTTGGGCACTGTGGCGCGCTCGCCTTGAGCCACCACCTTGCCATCGGCGTCGTAGAGGGTGTAGGCCACGGGGGCGGTGGCATCGGTGGTGATGGTGAGCACACCGTCGGTATAGTCGTTCACCAGTCGGGTGTCGATCTTGATATCGTTGATGTGGCGGCCCTTGTCGCGGCAGTAGAGATAACTCTCGCGAGCCACACCCGAGAGGCGCCAGAAGTCTTGGTCTTCGCAGTACGACCCATCACACCAGCGCATCACCTGAAAGGCGATAAGGTTCTTTCCCGGCTTCACATATTTGGTAATATCAAATTCGCATGCCACCTTGCTATCTTCACTGTAGCCTACGAATTTGCCATTTACGTACAAATAAATGCACGATGTCACCGAGCCGAAATGGGCTATCACCTGCTGCCCTTTCCACGAGGCGGGAATCTCAATTTCGCGGCGATAACTGCCCACATGATTGTCCTTGATGGGGGGCTCTGGCGGATTGTTTTTGTAATGCCCACGCCATGCAAACCCCACGTTGAGATAAACGGGATCGCCGCATCCGTTGAGTTCCCACATGCCGGGCACGGGCATTGAGCGCCAGGCCGAGTCGTCGACTTTCGCGCTGTAGAAGTCGGCGGGGCGCTGGTCGGCATTTTCCACATAGTGAAATTTCCACGTGCCGTCGAGCGAGAGAAATCGCGAGGAGTTCGCCTTGTTGCCCTCAAGGGCTTTTTCCTTCGTTTCATAAGCGAAGAAGGTGGCGTGCGATGGCATGCGATTCACTGCATTCACCTGCAGGTCGCGCCATTCGTTTTGCGCCACACCGCTCAGCGAGAAGGCGGCGCACAAGGTTAAAAGTGATAGGTTTTTCATCTGCTGTTGTTTATGCTAAGTAATTATCTAAAATTCAATCTTTTCTGGGTCGATGCGGTCGGCGTCGGTAATCTCGCGTATCACCTTGCAGGGCACGCCGGCCGCTATCACACCGGGCGGAATGTCGTTCACCACCACACTGCCGGCGCCTATCACGCTGCCCTCGCCTATGGTCACGCCGCCACACACGGTGGCATTGGCGCCTATCCACACGCCGTCTTCAAGGGTGATGGGCTCGGAGGTTTCGTAGGCACCCGAACAGCGTTGCTCGGGGTGGAGGGGATGTCCGGCGCAGGAGAGCACCACGCCCGGCCCCAGCAGCACGCTGCGCCCTATGTGGATGGGCGAGGTGTCGAGAAAGGTGCAGTTGTAGTTCACCAGCGCAAATCCCTTGAAATGCACATTGAAACCGAAGTCGCAATGAAAACTGGGCATGAGATACACCGAGGAGTGATAGGTGCCGAATAGGCGCATGAGGATGTTGCGCTGCGCCTTGGGGTCGTCTGGGTCGGAGTTGTTGAACTGCCAGCACAAGCGGCGCGCCTTTTCCTGCGCCGCGCGAGGGATGTGCATGGCGTTGCCCACAAAGCCCCGAGCCTCTTTTATGCGTGATATGATGTCCATGAAAAGTGAGTTGCTAAATAGTTTTTCACAAAAATAGCGAAAAGGATGCAATTAGCAATAAAAAAATCAGACCAAAAAATACTGAAAACGACGAAATTTTTATTAACTTTGCGAAAAACCTAATACAATACTGCGAATCTTTAAGATAGCGCTCTCGCATTATTCTCAACAAAATAGTAACACCTCCCCCACCGAGCGCACGGGGAAAACTAAAACCTCAACAAAATGAAAAAGTACTTATTGACCATTGCCACAGTATTTGCCCTGGCAGCATGTAGCGGCGGTGGCGCACCCACCCCTACCGGCGACGCAGAAAAGGATGCAAAAGCAGTAATCGAATTCATGGTTCAAGAAATCAAGGATTGCAAGAGCATGGATGAAATCAACGGCCTTGAAGACAAGATGAAACCAATGATTGAAGCATTCGAAAAATACGGTGAGGAAAATCCCGAATACAAGGAAAAATACGAAAAGGCTCAGCAGAAAGAAGGCCTGGCTCTCCTTGGCGTGATGCTTGAAAAGGAAGCAGAATTAAAGAAAAAATAATATAGTCCGCATCGCAGGCTAAACATTCCGCGCCACAACGCTCCAGCATTGTGGCCACGGCACCATCACCGTGGGCAAGATCCAGCATCTTTGCGCACGGTTTTTTTTCGTCACTTTATTTGCAACTTCAATTCTTTTCGCTACATTTGCAAAATCAAATCATAGTGCGAATCGCAAGATTTGGCCCGCGCACTTCACCATTTTATGAATAAGCGCCACCTGGCTTGGGCCAACAGGGGGCACGAAACTAAAAACTTTAAACAAAATGAAAAAAGTATTGTTCATGTTTGTGGCTGTATTGGCCCTCGCAAGTTGCCAAAAGGCTGCTGAGAACGCTAACGAAACCGCTT
>JAUNCU010000004.1:0-15809 GCA_030526455.1 Bacteroidales bacterium
GCTGCGCAATTCACTCGCTTGCATGGAGTTAACCATAATAAGCCGTCTCCGACGGTGGCTAGTGATTGCCTGGCGTTTTCGCTATAGTCCTGCCGTATTTTTTAGTTTTCGGATAGGCTGGTGGGGGCGGCGAATTAGTCGAGGTTGCCGTAGTAGACCATTGCGGCGAAGAGGGTGAGGAGGGCGATGATTACGATCCATGCCACTATTTTGAAGACGCATCCTGCTGGCTCGCGTTGTGGGGTGGGGGCGAGGGTGGTTTTGATGAATGGCAAGGCTGCGAGTTTTTGGGTGGTGCTTTCTTCGCCTGGCGATGCTGCTCCTTGCGCTGTTGCCTCTTGCACACCTGTTGCCGCTCCTGTCGCTTGTGGGGCTGGGGCGTAGGTGTCGGTGCCGGGGAGGGGTGACCCGCAGAATGGGCAGAAGTTGAGCCCTTTCACGGGCAGGTGTTTGCCGCAGGTGGGGCAGAAGGCGATTTCGCATTCGGCGGTGGCTTGCGCGGGCGCGTTTTGCACGGGAGTGCCGATGGCTGCCTCTTGCTCGGCGGCCATCTGGCTGAGGTCGATGGAGAATTCACTCACGCATTGTGGGCATATCACTATTCCCCCGCTTGCTCGAAGTTGGGCTGCCGATAGTGACTGTATTTTTCCGCAATGCGGGCATCTGAGTTCCATAAGCCGAGGAGTAATGTTGTTGCAAATTTACGAATAATTTTTCTGAAAACGCACTATTGCTTTGCTGCGGGCGTGGGATTTTTTTTCACGTCGTTGCGGTAGGCCTCTGCCGACTGGTTGAGCGCGGTTCGTGCGGCGTTGAATTCTTCGTTGAATTCAGCGTCGGTGAGTTGGTAGTCGGGGTCGTCGAGGTGTCGCGCGGCGAGTTTGTCGTTGGTTTCCTTCGCCTTGGCGCGGTTGTCGACGATTTGGTAGATGTTGATTTTGTTCATCAGCGCCTGGTCGATTTCTTCAGCCGATAGGGTAGTGTCGGCCAGAATGATATCACACTGTGCCAGAGCACGATCGGCGAAGATGTGCATCGAGTCGGTCTTTCCCTCCATGCGGTATTTACCGGCGTAGAACTGGAGCCGCACGAAGTCGTTGGGATTGCTGCTGAGCAGGCGTTCCTGGATGAGCATTGCCTCGCGCATGTGTCCGCTTTTGGCGAGCAACTGCGCGCGGGTGAAAGCGGTGTTGAAGCGGCCTTGCTGCGTGGTGTCGAGTTGCTCGATGCTGTCGTTGATGCTCATGGCCTGCTCCAGGAGCTCGGGCTTGTGCTCGGCGTCGTATTGCTCCATGAGCATGCGCACTTCTTCGCTCAGTGTGGCGATGCGCTCGCCCGGCGCCTGTGTCGCTTGCGCGGCAGTGGCCTCGGTGGCCGTGGCGGTGTCGGCAGGGGCGCTGCTGCCTTGGCAACGGCACAGCAGCGGCAAAGCGCAGATGAGCAAAAGTATCTTCTTCACGATAGGTGCTTGGTTGAATTAAGTGTGAATTAAACATTTGGGAGGCCTAACATCCCCCAATTTCGGCGCAAAATTACTCATTTTATACATATAAAGTATACGTTTTGGCCCTTTTTTGAAAAAAAAATCCCGATTTACTTTTTAATCACAATAATTACTCGTAATTTTGCGTCTTGAAACATAAGACAAAAACAAAACAACAATATGGCAAAACAAGAAATTAAACAAACTCGCACTACTGTTGACGATGTGAACGAAAAACTCACATCGATGGAACAGCGACTCGAAAACAACAAGAAACTCATCTACGGCGGTGTGGCCGCTATCATTGCAGTATTCGCAATCGTGGCTATCTTTATCGTGGTTCGCAACAATGGCATGAAGGATGCTCAAAACATGGTGAACAAGGCCGATATGGAATACATGATGCAGGGCGACTCTGCTGGCCTCGTGGCCTACAAGAAGGCTGCCAACGAATCATACGCACCCGCAAGCCGCGCTGCGCAGATGGCCGCTACCATCCTCTACAAGCAAAAGAAGTATGACGAAGCCATCCAGATGCTTGAAGGTTCAAGTTTCAACGGCAAGATCATGGGTCCCGCAGCACTTTCACTGCTCGCCGACTGCTACGTGAACAAGAAAAACTACGACAAGGCGCTCTCTAACTTCGACAAGGCCATCAAGGCCGCTGGCGACAACGAATCGCTCACTCCTGTGTTCATGAAGAAGAAAGCCACCGTGCTCCACGCCACCAAGAAATACGACGAGGAACTCGCTGTGTATGAAGACATGAAGCAGAAATTCCCCAACTACGCTCTGGGTATCAACATCGACAAGTATATCGAGCGTGCTAAGGCTTCGAAATAATGCCGATTCAAATAAAGCAGATTTTTTCATAGCATATGATTTATTGCAAGGCTGGACAATGTGTGATTTGTCCAGCCTTTTTTTGGCGATTGCGCCAAAAGAAACTAATTTTGTAAACGAAAATTTATCCATCAACCAAATTCATAGAAAACAACTATTGTTATGAAGGCAATTTATAAGCGTGTGCTGCTCAAACTCAGCGGCGAGTCGCTCCAAGGTGAGCAAGGCTACGGTATCGACCCACAGCGTGTGGCCGACTATTGTGAACAAATCAAGGAACTGGTCGACGCTGGCGTGCAGGTGGCTATCGTGATAGGCGGCGGCAACATCTTCCGCGGCCTCAAGGGCGCAGCCCAGGGCTTCGACCGCGTGAAAGGCGACCAGATGGGTATGCTTGCCACCGTGATCAATTCTATCGCATTGAGTTCGGGACTCGACGCCGTGGGCCAGCCGTCGAAAGTGCTCACCGCCATCAACATGTTCCCCATCGGCGAGCAGTACAGCAAGTGGCGCGCCATCGAGGCCATGGAGCAAGGCAAGGTGGCCATCATGTCGTGCGGCACCGGCAACCCATTCTTCACCACCGACACCGGCTCGGCACTGCGTGGCATTGAAGTGGAGGCTGAAATCATGCTCAAGGGCACCCGTGTGGACGGCATCTACACCGCCGACCCCGAAAAGGACCCAACAGCCACAAAATTCGACAAAATCACCTACGACGAAATCTACAGCCGTAACCTCAAGGTGATGGACATGACCGCCACCATCATGTGCAAGGAAAACAAGATGCCTATCCACGTGTTTAACATGGACGAAAAAGGCAACCTGCGCAAGGTGCTCTCAGGCGAGCCCTGCGGCACGCTGGTGACCCTGGAATAAGGTTCTAGATTTGCTGAAAACGAGCAGCCGCTGCTCTTGAAACGGCGCTCCTCAACATAAAAATATGCCATCAAAGGGACGGTTCTTTTGATGGCATATTTTGTGTTTATTGATGTGATTGTTGATGTGTTTATTAGGGCGTAGTGCCATCAAAAGAACCGTCCCTTTGATGGCACTTTGATGGCGTGATTTGTGTTTATTGGTTTGAATATTAAAGTGTTGTGGTTATTTGGCGGCCTGCGTAGAGCAGGAGGATGCCGCCCACCACGCTTGTGAGGACGTAGGCTAGCAGTGGGGCTATGGCGCCTGAGCGGAGGAGGTTGAGGGCTTCGCTTGAAAAGGTGGAGAATGTGGTGAAGCCACCGCACAGGCCCACGGTGAGCACGAGTGCCCACTGGCTTTGCAGCGCCCCGAAGCGCTCAAGCAGGCCGTAGATGAGGCCGAAGAGGAAGCAGCCCGCAAGGTTCACACTCATGGTGCCGATGGCGAAGTGCATCAGTGTGTGTCCCGCAAGCAGTTGGCCACAGAGGTAGCGCAGCGCACCACCCACAAAACTGCCACAGCCCACTAGCAAGAGGTTTTGAATCATAATGGAATATCTATATAAGCGAGTAGAGAAAGAAGATTTTCGCTAGTAACGATACGAACGTTACTAACGAAAATCCCGATATTAACAAAAATCTTGTTCCTCAATCATTTTATTTCTTAGGCAGAGGGCCGATGAAGTGCTCGTGCATGAGGGTGAGTGAGCGCTGGAGCACTTGACGGCCAGCCGAACCGTTGGTAATCACTACGAAGCCGTATTTCTTCACGGGGTCGAAGAACATGGCGCTGCGCAGGCCGTAGGCGCCGCCAGTGTGGCCCACGAGTTCGATGCCGGGGGTGTATTCTTCGGCGCGCACCAGTCCGAGGCCAGCGCGTTCTTTTTCGGCTTTGTCGACGTAGGCGTTGGCATCGTCGGTAATTACAGTCTGCATGCGTCGGGCGCTGGCTTCGCTCATCACGCGGCGCTTAGCCAGTGGCGACTTGCCGTAGTTCATGTGCATGAGCATGTATTTAGCGAGGTCGCGTGCGGTGATTTTCACGCCGCCGGCAGCCGAGAGGCGTGCGGTGTGCTTGCACATCTCGTAGTGGTCGAGCACGTCGGGGCGGGCGTAGGCCTGTGGTTGAGGCACAAAAGCGCCGTTTTCCATAGCGTAGAGCGTAACGAAGCGCGTGCTGTCGAGGTCGTCCACGCAGTGGCTACCCTTCAGCCCGAGCGGCTTCATCACGTTTTGCACCACGTAGCGGTCGAATCGCATTCCGCTAGCCTTCTCAATGATGGCGGCCATCACATTCCAGGCAAAGTTGCAGTATTCGTAGCCGGTGCCTGGGCGGTAGTCGTTGTAGCACTTGGCGTAGCCGTCGGGGTTAGTGGCGGGGTTGAGCGGTGCGAAGTCGGTCCAGTAGCCCTGGGTGTCGTTGAGGCTCGAGGTGTGGCTCATGAGCATTTCGAGCGTGATGGGCACGTCGGGGAATCGAGGGTTGCGCAGCGGGAAGTCGAGATACTTGTTCACGTCGGCCTTGAGGTCGAGTTTGCCTTTCTCCACCAGTTGCATGATAGAAGTGGCAGTGAACGATTTAGAGATGCTGGCGATGCGGAAGATGGCGTCGGGTGTGAGTTCTTCGCCCATTTCGCGGTTCTTCAAGCCGAAGCAGTGGCTGTAGACGATCTTGTTGTTTTTCACCACCACCACATTGGATCCCACCACCTTGAGCGAGTCCATCAAGGCTTCATAGTCGGCCACGAAAGCCGAGTCGGCGATTGGTTTGGCTGCGGCCTGTCGCTTTTTGCCCTTAGCGCTCGCAGTGCCTGCCACCAGCAGGAGGCAAAGCGCTATTGAAAGAAAATGCTTCATGATGTAGTTGTTTTTTTTTGAAAGTTCGATTCGATGATTAGTTATTTGCAGTAAAATTACTGATTTTAGCCCTAAAAACGAAACATTCGGGCAAGAATCTTTTCGCACGTGGGAAAAAGGCGGGCGGGCGTTGCGCGAGGGTGGCCAAAAAATGTGGGTAAAAAAATTGCGAGAGCGAGGGTTATTTTCTATTTTTGCACTGGTTTACACTTCAGGCCCTACGCCTCTAAAAAAACGACAGCGAAGATGGAAGATTTTCAACACATTTCCACTTATGTGCAACTTTTTGTGGCATCGTCGATGATGGCGATGGGCATGGTGCTGCTCTATCTTCGCGCCGGCCACCGCAAGTCGATGGAGAAATTCCACATCGCCTGCCGCTGTGCGGGCTTGGCTTGCCTGGCGCTCTCGGCCTCGGGGTGGATAGACTCCCTGTTTCCCGACCAGGCCGTGAAAGTCGACCGCCTCATGTGGCTGCTGATCACCAGCATACAGTCGCTGCTGTTCACCGCCACCTGCATCATCCTCACCGATATCGACCGCAAGATAGGGCGCTCAGTGTGCCGCGACTTGCTGCTGATGGGCGCCACATTCGGCACATGCTACACGCTCAAACACTTGTGGCCGGGAATGGGCACCTATATCGAACTGCTTGCCCTAGCGATGATTATTGGCCAATTTGGCTTCTACGTGACGAGGTTCCGCATCGCCCACAAAGAGGCGCTCACCCGACTTGAGGCCGCCTACGACGATGATGTGGAGGACCGCACGCGATGGGTGCGCCGCCTGTTCTATAGCGCCCTCGTGGTGGGTGTGGCGTCGCTCGTGCTCACCACCATCGACACGCCTGTGGCCTACAACGTGTTTCTCGTGCTCGCCGTGTGCTATTACATACGCGTGACCATCGCGATGGTGAACTACGTGGACCGCTCGCGATTCTTTGAAAAGGTGACCTACAATCCCGCCGCCGAGCAGGAGCAGGTAGCGGAGGAAGAAGTGGCGCCAGAGCCAGTTATCAATATTGAAGAGATTCAGGCGGCCGTCGACCAGTGGGTGGCTCAAAAGCGCTTTACCGATGCCGACGTCACCGTGGCCGAGATAGCCAAGGAACTGGGCGTGAGCCGAGTGGACTTGAGCCATTATTTCTCCGACGTGATTTGCCAGCAGTTCCGCACCTGGCGCATGAAACTGCGCATCGAGGAGGCCGAACGCATCCTCCACGAGCATCCCGAAATAGGCACCAGCGAACTCTGCGTGATGGCAGGCTACAACGACCGCAGCAATTTCCACAAGCACTTCACCAAAATCACAGGCAAAAGCCTAGCCCAATACCGGGCCACCCTCTTCCACGAGGAGGAATAAAAGCAGAAAATAGATAAAAGATACCTTTTATCTAAAATTGGGCCAGCCTTTTTTTGATATGCCACTCTGTTATTCTGAGGCAGTGCCTCAGAACACTTAGCGCTTTTTCCCTTTATGTCACATTGTGCTTTTTCCTGTGTGGGCGCGGGGCAGGTTGGTGCCTTGTGCGCTTTCTGCTCTGCTGGCAGAGGCTTTGTGTGGCGATTGGGGAAGGGGGCATCGTGATATGTATATATATATGAGGTTTCAAGGTTGTTGGGAGTGATGCCTGGGATTCGCCGAAAGCGCACAAAAAAATACTTTTTATCTGTGGCAACAACGGTAACAAAGAAGAAGTAACCAAGCACTGCAATCGATGCAGTGTTTTGCCCTTCGGGGTTTACGTGAGCAAATTTAGATTTTGCCATAAAACCTCGCAAATTTGGGGCGTGGTATTTCTTCTCCGAAGCAAAAATACCACGCCCTGGCGCAAATACCACGCCTTTTTTGAGAAATACCACGCTCCAGTGCGGGCTTTCGGCAAAGCGCCGCGGGGTGGGGCAGCGATGCGCTGAGGCCAAAAACCACGGCCGGGCGGCGCGAAAGAAAAACTGCGAATTCGGGGCAATATGTAGTGGTAGGTGATTTCTTTTTTGTAACTTTGTGGCGCCAAACCACTGGGTCGACCGACATTAGTGAACGTATTATTTTTTATTACCAGGAATCAAGGGGCGGCGAATGCGCGGTTCCTTGGTCCGAAAAATTTCAGAAACGAATAGCATGCCTGAATCAAATTTTATCGACTATGTGAAAATCATGTGCCGCAGTGGTCACGGTGGCCACGGCTCTGCACACCTGCACCGCGCAAAGTATATGCCTAAGGGTGGTCCCGACGGCGGCGACGGTGGTCGTGGCGGACACATCTTCCTGAAGGGTAACCGTAACCTGTGGACGCTGATTCACCTGAAATATACGCGCCACATCTTTGCTACCGATGGCGCTCCCGGCTACGAAAACCAGTGCCACGGCAAGGATGGCGAAGACCGCACCATTGAGGTGCCTTGCGGAACTGCCGTTTACGATGCCGAAACTGGCGAGTTTCTCTGCGATGTGACCGAAGACGGCCAAATCGTGAAACTGCTGCGCGGCGGCAAGGGCGGCCTTGGCAACACCCACTTCAAGACAGCCACCAACCAGACCCCACGCTACGCTCAGCGCGGCGAAGACGGTGTGGAAAAGGCGGTGATCATGGAACTGAAGGTGCTGGCCGATGTGGGTCTCGTGGGTTTCCCCAATGCGGGCAAGAGTACGCTGCTCTCGGTGATTTCGGCCGCAAAGCCTAAGATTGCCAACTATCCTTTCACCACGCTTGAGCCCAACCTGGGCATCGTGAGTTATCGCGGACAGCAGTCGTTTGTGATGGCCGACATTCCCGGTATCATTGAGGGCGCGAGTGAGGGCAAGGGCCTCGGTTTCCGCTTCCTGCGCCACATCGAGCGCAATGCAGTGCTGCTCTTCATGGTGCCAGCCGACACCGACGACATCGCCAAGGAATATGCCATCCTGTGCAATGAGGTGAGCACATTCAACCCCGATCTGGCCGACAAGCCTCGTGTGCTGGCGATCACCAAGTGCGACATGATCGACGACGAACTCAAGGAGATGCTGCGCGAGCATCTGCCCGAAGGTGTGCCCACGGTGTTTATCTCGTCGGTGGCTCAGCAGGGACTTACCGAACTGAAGGATGTGCTGTGGCGCACCATCAACGACGAGCGCAACCGCATCCCCGAAACGCTCACCCAGCGCGACCTCGCCGCAAGCCACCGTGTGAAGGAGGAAGACGACTTCATCTTCGAAGCCGAGAAACCCGCACGCCGCACCGATGACGACGACTACAACGCCGGCGGCAAGATGACTTGGGAAGAAACCGAGCGCCAGTGGGACGACGAATACTGGGAAGAGGACTTCGTGGACGAGAACGAGAAGTTCCAGGTGGTTTCCGACCCCGACGACGCCCTCACCAAAGCCGAGCGCAAAGCCCTAGAAGAAGCAAAAGCCCAAGAAGAGGCGGAAGAGGAGTAATCCCACGCCGCGCTACTCAAAGGTGCCTAAAAAATAGTCACGGCCACAGCAATTACACGCTGCAGCCGTGATTTTTGTTTTCTGGTGGGGGAGGAGATATCGCC
Source organism: Bacteroidales bacterium (assembly GCA_030526455.1). Classification (GTDB taxonomy): domain Bacteria; phylum Bacteroidota; class Bacteroidia; order Bacteroidales; family Muribaculaceae; genus Sodaliphilus. Next base: position 8,631 of record JAUNCU010000004.1, read on the forward strand.
TCGGGGGAGGCTGTCCGAAAACTCGACCTGCTACCATAACCGACCCTCTCCGAGGCTCTTCCCTTAGTGGCTCCCTATCTCCAAGCCGCGCTCGCGAATTGCTGCGCAATTCACTCGCTTGCATGGAGTTAACCATAATAAGCCGTCTCCGACGGCGGCGGGTGGACGCCTGGTGTTTTCGCTATAGTCCTGCCGAATTTTTGAGTTTTCGGACAGGCTGGGGGCAATGCTCAGGCTGTTTATTTTTCTCTTGTGAATCGTGCCATTCGTTCGTGGTAGGAGCGCAGGAATATTCGTTTTGATTTTTCGCTAAGCAGTGATGCGTTGCAAAGGGTTTCCACCTGGGGTTGCTCTTTCGTGAAAGGCTCAAGTGCTTGTTCTGTTTGGCGTTCTGTGAGACCGCAATGCAGTGCAAATGTGCGAAAATCGGCTATGGTGGGATGCCCTGTGCGGTAATATGCGTCCGATTTTTCTTCGTCGCTTAATCCGAGTTCGCCGCTGAGCGCAAAGTCGCTATCTTTTATGTGGAGAGATGTGTTGAGCAGGTCGTAGGCGGGTGTGAGGCGATATTCGTTCCCGTTCTGCAACACGGAGAAATTCTTCAGATGTGCATCTCCATTGGCCATCAGGTAATTGAAAATCACAACTCTTACGAATTGCTCCATGTCGATGCGCCACAGTGCCACGGTGGTGCGTAATGCATTGGCAATTTCTAGATAACTACCTTGGTATTTGAAATCGCTACCGTGGGTGAAGGCGGTTTTATTCAAGAGCGAGCAGAAATCTTCTTGCGAAAGTTTGTTTTCCCCCATCATATCAAATCTTCTCACGATATAGGCTATTTCACCGTTGGCCAAATAGATAACACTGCATGCGGCAGTCTTTATTCCAAACACTTGCTGTGCTATCTGCATGGTGAGAAACTCGTTGGCAGGCATGTCGCGGCGGTTTGTGAGCCCCATGTTGGAGGGGATGGGCTTCACGATGTGAGTGCTCTGCTCTCCACTGTTGGCCAGTCGCAACTTTGTTCCGTCGACTAGAGCAAATAGTTTTTCCTGCGCGCCCGATATTGAGACACGGCTAGCGTTATCAGCAAAAGTTGTGGGCTCATAACTGATATTTGTGCTAGTTTCTACTGTCTTTTTGTCGAATAGATTTGTTGTTTTCATCATTCTATGGGTGTGAAAGTTAGCGCTCCTATGCTGTCGGTCTGCGCAGTAGCCATTAGCAATCCGAAGTAGTCGTTTTCGTCGATATGCAGGATTCTGCATTGCATGGCTTTGTTGGCGCCTTCGCTGAGCAGGTTGAAAAAGCAAGGGAAAAGCGAGTCGCAAAAGTAGGGCTCTTTTCGTTTGGGCAAAGTGATCGAAACGGCGAGCGTGTGCTCGGAGTTTAAGTAGGTGTCGTAGTACTGAAATTTGTACTTCCCTTGGTCGGTTTCTTGCAGAAGTCCGGCAGGGACTCGATTCACATTTACGATAACTTGTCGCATATTGCTAAATCTGTGGTGAGGGTTATTCTTGATTGAGGTGGGGTTGCTTGATGGCCACGTTTAGTTGCATGCCGAGGCAGTCGAGCACTTGCTCTATGATTTGAATTGTGGGGTTGGCTTTGCGTTGCTCTATCATTTTCAGATAACTCAAACTGATGCCAGCCATGTCGGCAAGGTCTTCTTGCGTTATCCCTACCGATTTTCTTCGCTCTTTGATGATGCTACTATAGTCCATAAAAGTATAATATATTACTCTTTTTGTGCAAAACTACTAAGTTTTTTTGATTTTTCCAAAATATCAGCCAATATATTGGTCTTTTTATGCAGAGGCCTTGAGTGGGGGTATAAAAAAAGAACACACGCTGATTCTGGCGAAAATCGGCGTGTGCTGTATGATGGAGTTTTTTTTGCTGTGCTTTGGTGTTTAGTTGGCGAGGATGATATTGATGAGGGCTGTTACGTCGCTTACGTCCACTTTGGTGTCGGCGTTGATGTCGCAGGCTTGGTCGGTGAATGTGGCGGTGCCTAGGATTTTGTTGATGAGGGCTGTTACGTCGCTCACGTCCACCATGCCGTCGTCGTTCACGTCGCCTGGGGTGGGGGCGGGAGCGGGTTCGGCGAGGAGGTCGGTCCAGCCGTCGGCTGCGAGGTAGGCAGTGAGTGCGGCTTCAGGCACGGCGATAGTGAGCGTGCCGTCGGTTTCATTCACAGGTTTTTCGGCATTGGTGATGGCGGTGCCGTGCTGTACGGCAGTGGCGGTTTTGCTGCTGCCCAGGCCTGCAAAGGTGCCGTCGTAGCCCCCGAGCAGCGTCTTCTTCTTGAGCGCGATGGCCACGGGTGGGGTGGTGCGGTTGCAGATGAGAGTGCCGCCATTCATTGCGGGCGTGCCGTAGAACACCTTCTCACCCATCCACAGCGAATCGGTGCCGAGAATCGACACACGGCTGAGGCTCACGCAGTTGCGCAGCGCCTCTTCGCCAATGTGCTCCACCTTGGCGGGAAATTCGATGCCGCTGATGGCGGTGCCCATAAAGGCGCAGTTGCCAATGTAGCGCACTGCCGAAGCGTTGCCTTCAAAATTCACAGCGTCGAGTTTCGAGCAATTCTGGAAGGCGCCTTCCGCTATGCTGTCCACCTCCTGAGGCAGGTTCACCTCGGTGAGGCCGCTGTGGGCGAAAGCCTTGCTGCAGATAGTCTTGATGCCCGTTTTCCCCTTCGAGAAAATGGTGTTGCTCTTTTCAAACTTCACACTCGTGAGCGCTTTATTGTTGTAGAACGCCTTCGCGCCGATGCCAGTCACTGGCGTGAGTGCGCTGTAGGGGATTGAAACCGATTTGAGCGAGGTGGCGTGGGCGAAGGCATAGTCGCCGATGCCCAGGAATGCGTCGGCATTATCCTCGGTGATGTATTTGACCACCTGCTCGGCGAGTGCATTGTCGCTGATGAGGCCCTTCAGCATCGTGCCCAGCGACTGGATCGTGCTCTTGTTGAAGCCAATCAGCGAAGAGGGCAGCACCACCTCTTCCAGCGCGCTCATGCCATATTTCAGGCGTTCGCAGGCAGTGGGCGCCAAGTCGGTGTCGATGTCCACGCCGCGCCAGAAAGCCTTGGGAGGCAGCACGTTGATGGGCACGTTGAGCCTAATGGTGTCGCCGCTTGAGCCCTTCATGGCGAAGTGGGCGTTGAAAGTAGCCGAGGAGAGGTCGAGTTTCTTGAGCGTGCCGCGCATCTTGCTCCAGATGTACGACGCGTCGTCGCCGTTGTCGCCCGTAATCAGGTCGATGATGCTGCTCACCGCCCCCTTGGTGAAATCCACATTGAGCGCCACCACATTGCCGCCCACCTTCAGCGACTCCACGTCGGCCGCGGCGAATGAGGTGCCGTTGGCACTGTTGTAGTTCTCGATGGCGCCGTCCACGAGGCTCTGCAAGCCATTGGCGGCGTTGGAGGTGACCACAACATTGATTTTTCCGCTTTCAGAAGCCGTGACGGTGGCTTTCTGAGCCCATGCAAAAGCGTGGGCAAAGGCGCAAAGCGCCAGGGTAATATATAATTTCTTCTTCATAGCCAAATGGTTAGTTTCGTAAGAAACTGCAAAGTTATATCATTTGCGCGAAATGAGCAAAACCAAGTCCCGCAATTTTTTGTGTCGATAAAGTGGCGGTAATATGAGAAGATTTTGGTAACTTTGCAAGTTAAGAGTGGGAAGTGAAGCATTTTTCATTTCCCAGCAAGTAAACCAGTTGACCCGTAGACTTGTAGACTTGTTGACTCGTAGACCCAAAAAAATGATTGAAGTAAAAAATATCATCAAGCGCTATGGCTCCCTTGAAGTGCTCAAGGGCGTGAGCGTGAGCATCGGCGACGGCGAAATCGTGTCGATCGTGGGACCGAGCGGTGCGGGCAAAACCACCCTGCTGCAGATTATCGGCACCCTCGACCGCCCCGAAAGCGGCAGCGTGCTCTTTGGTGGCACCGACGTGCTCAGCCTCAAAGACAAGGAACTCGCCCGCTTCCGTAATCGCAACATCGGCTTCGTGTTTCAGTTCCACCAGTTGCTGCCCGAGTTCACCACCCTCGAGAATGTGGCGATGCCCGCCCTCATCGGTGGCGAAAAGCGCTCGGAGGCATTTGCCCGCGCAAAGGAACTGCTCGACTACATGAAACTCTCCGACCGCTTCGAGCACAAGCCCGCTCAACTCTCCGGTGGCGAACGCCAGCGCGTGGCGGTGGCACGTGCCCTCATCAATCGTCCCGCCGTGATTCTCGCCGACGAGCCTTCGGGCAGCCTCGACACGCAGAACAAGCAAGAATTGCACCGCCTCTTCTTCACGCTGCGCGACGAGATGAAGCAAACTTTCGTGATCGTGACCCACGACGAGACCCTCGCTGGCGACACCGACCGCGTGCTCCACATGCGCGACGGCCTTATCGTGACCCCAGAAACCTCGTCGGACATTATCGTGTAATATATAAAACAGTATATGCTCAAGCGCCTCTTCTCACATATCGCCCTGCTAATTGCCCTGCTTGCCACCGCCGTGGCGTGCAGCAGCAACGACGAGCCTACGGAAGAGCGTCGCTACGATTTTGTCACCTATCTCGGCTATGCCCAGGGCATGGCGCGCTGGCAATACATAGGCCCCGGCGACTCCGAGCCCCTCGACATGCTGGCGCTGATGCCCGAGCCCGAGAAAATCAAGCCAGGTCAGCGCGTGCTGCTCAGTTACAGTGTGCCCGATGCTGCCCACCGCATCACCGTATATGGCATCACCTACGCCAATGTGGCGAGCGACTCGCTGCGCGTGAATGTGAAGCCTGTGGACCAGTATCCTAAGCATCCCATCAAACTGGGAGCCCTGTGGCGCACGGGCGACTACATCAACCTGCGCTGCGAGGTGGAATACACCACCAAGACCCGCGCCCTCTACATGATGGCCGACCGCGCCACGCTCGACGCCGACACCATCGACGTGCACCTCATCCACGACCTGATGGCGGCCGACAGCACCTACTTCTGGCGCGCGTGCTACGGGTCGTTCTACGTGGGGCGCGCCTTCGACCGCACGCATTGCAAAGCCATACGCGTGCACCTCAACGACGTAACTTATCCCAAGAAAAGCACTTACGTGTTTGGGAAAACAAAATAAAACCAGATTATTAACTCAAAAATCATACTAAAATGGCAAACAACGAAAACAACCAACAACAGATTCAAATTGAAGTACCTAACGAAGAAATGCAGGGCCGCTACGCTAACCTTGCCGTTATCACCCACGGACCTAACGATTTCTTCATCGACATGATTTTGCTCGCTCCCAATACCCCAAAGGCACGCGTTCAGAGCCGCGTGATCATGACTCCTGAAAACGCCAAGCAACTCATGTTTGCGCTCCAGCAAAACGTTGCGCAATATGAAGCCACCTTTGGCGAAATCAAGCAGCACGTGCCCGTGAACGCTCAGCAGAACCAAGACGGCATCATCGACTTCCCACTGCCAAAGGGACAGGCGTAATAATTTATTCGAGAAGATTTTTTGGGAGTTAAGAAGTTAAGACGATAGTTTCGCCTCTTTCTTGTCCTTTTCTACTTTTAGACTCTTTGTCTTTTAGACTTTTAGACTGAATTATGGAACATCCTTTATTTATCTATAACACGCTCACCCGCCGCAAGGAGCACTTTGTGCCACTGAATGAGGGCATGGTGGGCATGTATGTGTGCGGTCCCACCGTGTATGGCGACCCACACCTGGGCCACACTCGCCCAGCCATCACCTTCGACGTGCTGTTCCGCTACCTCCAGTCGCTGGGCTACAAGGTGCGCTACGTGCGCAACATCACCGATGTGGGCCACCTGGAACACGACGCCGACGAAGGCGAAGACAAAATCGCAAAGAAGGCACGCCTGGAGCAACTCGAGCCTATGGAAGTGGCACAATACTACACCAACCGCTACCACGCGGCTATGGACAAACTGAACGTGCTTCCTCCCAGCATCGAACCTCACGCCACTGGCCACATCATTGAGCAAGAAGAACTTGTGAAGGAAATCATGGCCAACGGCTACGCCTACGAAAGCAATGGCAGCGTGTATTTCGACATCGAAAAATATAACAAAGACCACCGCTACGGCGTGCTCTCGGGCCGCAATCTCGACGACGTGATCAACGCCAGCCGCGAACTCGACGGCGTGGGCGAAAAGCGCAACCAGGCCGACTTCGCGCTCTGGAAGAAGGCTTCGCCCGAGCACATCATGCGCTGGCCTTCGCCTTGGAGCGACGGTTTCCCCGGTTGGCACTGCGAGTGCACCGCCATGGGCCGCAAATACCTGGGCAAGCACTTCGACATTCACGGTGGTGGCTTGGACCTCGTGTTCCCTCACCATGAATGCGAAATCGCACAGGCTGTGGCATCGCAGGGCGACGACATGGTGCGCTACTGGATGCACAACAACATGATCACCATCGACGGCAAGAAGATGGGTAAATCGCTGGGCAATTTCATCACCCTTGCTGAGTTCTTCAGCGGCGACCACCCACTCCTCCAGCAGGCCTACACACCCATGACCATTCGCTTCTTCATCCTTCAGGCCCACTATCGCGGCCCCGTGGACTTCTCCAACGACGCCCTCAAGGCTGCCGAGAAGGCCTACGAGCGCATCATGGACGGATGGCATCGCCTCTGCGACCTCAAGGCCAGCGACGCCACCTCGGTGAGCCTCGACAACTATCGCCAGCGCTGTGCCGAAGCGATGAACGACGACTTGAACACGCCTAACGTGATTGCCACCCTCTTCGACGCCTGCAAGGTGATCAACCAGGTGAACGATGGCAACGCCACCATGACGCAAGCCGACATCGACGAACTGAAGAGCGTGTTCCAAACCTACCTCTTCGACGTGCTCGGCATGCGCGACGACTCGGCTGGCGACGCCGGCAGCGTGAACCTCGAGCCTTACCGCAAGGCCATCGACCTGCTCCTCGACATCCGCAAAACAGCCAAGGCCAACAAGGACTGGGCAACTTCCGACCTCATCCGCAACAAGATGAACGAAGCCGGCTTCGACGTAAAAGACACAAAAGAAGGCTTCGAATGGAAGGTGAAGTGAGACTTTTTTGAGAAATAAGAGATTAGAAGTTAGAGATTAGATAAGAAATGCACATGCTGTATTAGTCTGATTTCTAACTT
>JAUNCU010000004.1:15835-34048 GCA_030526455.1 Bacteroidales bacterium
CAGTGCTTGCTGAGCATTGCCGGGCAAACTTATGCCTCGCTGGAGGTGATTGTGGTCGACGACGGCAGCACCGACGGCAGCGGACGCATAGCCGAAGAATTTGCCAAGCACGACAGCCGTTTTCGCGTGATTCACCAGCCCAATGGCGGGTTGAGTGCGGCTCGCAACACCGCGCTCGAAGTGATTACTGGTCAGTGCGTTACTTTTGTGGACAGCGACGACTTTATCGCGCCGCAGTTTGTGGAATCACTGCTTCGCATTCGCCGCGAGAGTGGGGCACAGGCAGTGCTCTGCGGGTGGCATGACTATGCCGAAGGCGACATTCCCGTAGCCGACGGCCCGCAGCCGTTCACGTCCTACACTCCCGACGAAGCCACCAGCCACATCCTCTACCAGCGCCGCGGTCTCACCCATTCGGCATGGGGAAGACTCTACGATGCCGCTGTGTTCGGCGACGTGCGTTTCCCCGAAGGGATGCTCTACGAAGACCTTGGCGTGCTTATGCCAGTGATGCAGCGCGTTAGCGCCGTGGCATTCACTCCTCAGCGCCTCTACTACTATCGCCAGCGCCCTGGCAGCATCCTCGCCACCTTCAATCCCCGCCGAGCCCACGTGCTCGACATCCTCGAGGATCTTGAACGTCAAGCCCCAACGGCATTCCCACAGCACCTCAAAGCCATCCAGAGCCGCCTGCTCAGCGCCTACTGCAACATGCTGCGCCTGGCCCCCGACGGCGACCAAAGTGTGGCGCCCATCATCAAGCGCAGTTGGCTCGGCATCAAGCGTTTGCGTCGCTCGTGCTTATTCGATGGCAACGTGCGCCCACGCAACAAAGCCGCCATCCTCCTCTCCCTGCTAGGCCGCAAAGCCCTCACCAAAGCCATCCGCCGCTAAGCCCCACCGCTACATCATCGCCCCCGTGCGAGCATCATCCGCTGCTCGTGGCAAAGAAAAACCTCTAAATTCTAACTTCTAATCTCTTACTTCTGAAAAAAGATTTGTAACTTTGTAGTTTAATGTGTGCCCTGCATGAGGGTATGCCAAATTGTTACGAAGATTATGAACTATCGCATCACTGCTCCACATAGGATAGAGGGCGAAATCGATTTGCCTGCGTCGAAGAGTATCAGCAATCGTGTGCTGCTGCTCAATGCGCTCTGCCCCTCGCCTGGCACGCTCTCGAATCTCGCCAAGTGCGACGATACCGACGCCGTGCTCGCCGCGCTGGCTCAGGGCGATGCCACCGAGGTCAACATAGGCGCCGCTGGCACCGCTATGCGCTTCCTCACCGCCTATTTCGCCACTCGCGAAGGGCGCACCGTGACCATCGACGGCACCGAGCGCATGCGTCAGCGCCCCATCAAGGTGCTGGTGGATGCCTTGCGCGCGCTGGGCGCCGAGATTGAATATGCGGGCGAAGAGGGTTTTCCGCCACTGAAAATCACGGGCAAACGCCTGCGTGGCGGCGACCTTGCCATCAGTGGCAGCGTGAGTTCGCAATACATCACCGCCCTGCTGCTCATCGCCCCCGTGATAGGCGGCCTGCGCCTGCAGATAGAGGGCGAAATCATGTCGCGCCCCTACATCGACATGACCCTAGCCCTGATGGCGCGCTACGGCGTGGAGGCCTCGTGGGAAGGGCAGGTGATCAGCGTGCCCGCGGGCCAATACACAGCACTCGACTTCACCGTGGAGGCCGACTGGAGCGCCGCCAGTTACTGGTGGGCCATGCAAGCCATCTTGCCAAAGTCGCGCATCACGCTCAAGGGACTGGAACCCGCCAGCCTGCAAGGCGACAGCCGCATCACCGAGGTGATGGCGCAGATGGGCGTGACGGGCAACTGGTGTGGCCGCTACCTCGACCTGCGCAGCGACGGCGGTTGCAACTGCTGCTGCTCCACCTTTGCCGACCTGAGCGGCACCCCCGACATCGCCCAGACGCTCGTGGTGATGCTCTGCCTCATGGGCCGTCCGTTCCGCCTCACCGGTCTGCGCACCCTGCGCATCAAGGAGACCGACCGCCTGGAGGCGCTGCGCGTAGAGTTGCGCAAACTCGGCTACGTGGTGAAAGTGGAGGGCGACGACGCCATCAGTTGGCACTTCGAGACCTGCGCCCCTGCCGCCGATATCCACATCGCCACCTATCACGACCACCGCATGGCCATGGCATTCGCCCCCGCCGCCATCCGCTTCCCCGGCATGGTGGTCGACGATGCCCAGGTGGTGAGCAAGTCGTATCCCGAATTCTGGCAGCACCTGCGTGAGGTGGGCTTTCAAATAGAAGAAGTATGATACCAGCAATGTACATATTCATCGCCATGGTAGTGGTGGGCGTAGTGCTCTACCTCTTCGACCTGCGCGACCGCAAAAAAGGCGAAGAACCCGAGCCCGTGCATCAGCCCCAGACCGACGTTTGCACCGACGACTGCTGCTCCACCAACGAAGTGTGCCCCAGCGACATGCTCCTGGCGGGCATAGGCAAAGACGCGGAATACTACGACGACGAAGAACTCGACCAGTTCCGCGGCCGCGATGCCGACTCCTATAGCGCCGAAGAGGAAGAGCAGTTTCGCGACGTGCTCTACACCCTGCAGCGCCCCGACCTGCTGCCGTGGGAGCAAAGCATCAAGAAGCGAGGCATCATCCTCCCGCGTGCCATTCGCGAAGAATTCATCATGCTCTACAGCGAGCGCACGCCATCAAACAATTAACGACACAGCATTATGTTAGATATATTCAGTTACTCCTTTTTTCAGCACGCCCTCATCGGCATCATTCTGGTGAGCATCGCCTCGGCCATTATCGGCACCTATGTGGTGTGCCGCCGCATGGTGTTTGTCACCGGCGGCATCACCCACGCTAGTTTCGGCGGCCTCGGCCTCGGCTTCTACGCCGGCCTCAGTCCAGTGGTGACGGCGGGCATCTTCGCCATCGCCTCAGCCCTGGGCGTGGAATGGCTATCGGAGCGACAGCGCGTGCGTGAAGACTCCGCCATAGGCGTGGTGTGGGCGCTGGGTATGGCGCTCGGCACCATCTTCATCTTCCTCACCCCCGGCTACGTGCCCGAACTCTCCTCCTTCCTCTTCGGCAACATCCTCACCATCAGCCACACCGACTTGATCGCCTTCGGCGTGTATCTGGCAGTGCTCCTGAGCGTGATGGCACTCTTTTTCCCCGCGATACGCAGTTGTGCCTTCGACCCCAACTTCGCCCGCACCCAAGGGCTTCCCGTGCGCGCCATCAACTTGATGATGACCGTGCTCACCTCGGTGTGCATCGTGCTCACCATACGCCTCATAGGCATCATGCTGCTCATGTCGCTCTTCACCATGCCGCAGATGATTGCCGAATTGCGCACCTCCCGCCTGCTGCCCCTCATGGGCTGGGCGGTGGCCATCAGCCTGGCGTGCTCCATGGGTGGCGTGCTGCTGAGCATCGTGCTCTCGGTGCCCGTGTCGTCGACCATCGTGCTGCTGCTCATCATCCTCTATGTGCTGGCGCGCATCGGTGTGCGCCTGAGCGCATTATGCAATAAAAAGCGTAAATCCTCGTTATAATATTACTTCATGAAGAAAACAGGTCGTTACATACCGCTGATGCTCTTGGCATTCACTGCCGTGATTCTTTGTGCGTGCGGCACGAAGAAGAACACCCCATTGTCGCGCTTCTGGCAAGCGTTCACCACGCGCTACAACGTGTATTACAATGGTATGACCAACTACGAGGAGCAAATCAAGGTGCTCGAAAACGACTACCAGGACGACTACTCACAGCATCTTTTCATCCATCCCGCCGAAGCCCGCACACAGCCCAAGGCACCACAGCCATCGGGCAGTTTCGACCGCACCATCGAGAAGATGCAGAAGGCCATCTCGCTCCACTCCATCAAGAAAAAGCCCGCCAAGAAATCGGGCAAGGCCAACGACCCGAAATTCAAGGAATACCTCAAGCGTGAGGAATACAACCCCTTCATCCACAACGCGTGGTATATGCTGGCGAAAGCCGAATACATGAAAGGCGACTTCCTCGCCTCGTCGGCCACCTTCCACTACATCAGCCGCCACTTCCCCTGGAAGCCCGAACTGGTGCTGGAATGCCAAATTTGGGAAGCGCTGAGTTACTGCGCCATGGGATGGACCACCGAGGCCGACAATGTGCTGGCCCACGTGCATATCGACAAGATTGAGGATAAGCGCATTCGTTCGCTCGCCAATCTCGCCTTCGCCAACTACTACATCAAGTCGGAGAAAAACAAAGAGGCTATCCCATATCTCGCCGAGGCCATCAAAGGCTTTGGCGGAGCGCAAAAAGTGCGCCTCAACTTCCTGCTAGGCCAACTCTACGAAGACGCCGGCGAGAAGCAACTGGCCTACGAGGCATTCAAGCGCGCCGGCAGTTACAGCGGCTCCACCTATCGCACCAAATTCAACGCGCGCATCAAGCAGAGCGCCGTGTATCAGGGCGACAATATCATGCCCGAAGTGAAGTCGCTCAAGCACATGACCCGCTACGACCGCAACAAGGAATACCTCGACCAGGTGTACTACGCCATCGGTAACCTCTACCTCTCGCGACTCGACACCGTGAACGCCATCGAGAACTACAAACTGGCGGCTGAGAAGAGTACGCGCAACGGCATCGACAAAGCCATCAGCCAACTCGCCCTGGGCGGCATCTATTTCGCCCAGCACAAATACGACCTCGCCCAGCCTTGCTATTCCGAGGCCATACCGCTCATCAGCGATGCCTATCCCAACTATCGCGAACTGAAAAAGCGCAGCGACGTGCTCGACGAACTCGCCGTGTATGCCGGCAACGTGACGCTGCAAGACTCGCTCCTGCGCCTGTCGAAAATGCCGCTCGAGGAGCAGAAAAAGGTGATTAAGAAGATTATCGACGACCTCAAGAAGAAAGAAAAAGAGGAGGCTGAAAATGCCGCCCGTGAAGAATATTTGGCCGGCCAAAGCGCACAGGGCAGCCAGACGCCCGCCAACAAGAATGCGCCCACGGCCTTCACACTCAACAACGACAAATCGTGGTACTTCTACAACACCGCCACCAAGAATGCGGGTAAGACCGCCTTCCAGCAACAGTGGGGTAACCGCAAACTGGAGGACAACTGGCGCCGACGCAACAAGAACACCTTCTCCTTTGAAGATGAAGCCACTGCGGCGGTCAACGACTCTACCGCGCAGGGCGGCGGAGCAAAAGCCGACACCACGCTCACCCAGGCTCAGCGCGACTCGCTCAAGCGGGCCGACGATCCTCACTTCGAGGAATACTACCTGAAGCAGATTCCTTCCACGCCCGAGCAGATTCAGACGTCGAACGATGTGATTCAGGAAGGCCTCTACAACATGGGCTTGATTCTGAAAGACAAACTCGAGGACTTCAGCGCTGCCGACCACGAATTCCAGACGCTGCTCGAGCGCTATCCCGACAATATCTACCGCCTCGACGTGTACTACAACCTCTACCTGCTGTGCATGCGCACCGACCAGATTGCAGAGGCTGAGAAATGGCGCGCGCTCATTCTGAGCGACTTCGCCGAGTCGAAATACGGTATGGCGATGAAGGATCCCGCCTACCTCGACAACCTCAAGCAGATGAACGCCGTGCAGGAGAAACTCTACGCCGAAACCTACGACAACTATCTGAACAACAACAACGAGGCCGTGCACGAGGCCTACGCCGAGATGATGCGCAAGTATCCGCTCTCAAAGTTGATGCCTAAGTTTATGTTCATCGACGCGCTCTCGTATGTGACGCAGAAGAATTACGACAAGTTCAAGGAAGTGCTCAAGGAGATGCTCGAGCGCTATCCCGAAACCGATATCACTCCCACCGCTTCGGCCATCATGAAGCAGGTGAAGGCGGGCCGACCACTCGCCGGCGGCGGCAGCAATGCCCGCGGCATGCAGTGGACCTCGTTTGCACTCTCCAACGACACCTCGCGCCACGTCACCGACAAGCAGTTTACCGACATCAAGGCATCGGCCGACAAGCCACAGGTGTTTGTGCTCGTATTCAGCAACGACAGCATCAACGCCAACATCCTGCTTTACCAGTTGGCGCGCCACAATTTCCGCTCGTTCAATGTGCGCGACTACGACCTGGAGAAGATGACCTTCGGCAGCATGGGTCTGCTGGTGGTGAAGGGATTTGCCAACTATGGCGAACTGCTCAGTTACCGCACCGTATTCGATGCCGCGGCCGACTTCAAGCAATACATCGGCCTCATCCACCCCGTGCTCATCAGCGAGGAGAACTTCAATCTGCTGCTCAACGAGGGTCGCTCATTTGAAGACTACTTCCGCTACCTCGACGCCGAAAACGAGAAGGAAGTGGAAGCCAAGGTGCCCGACACTGCTACCGACGATGCCACCGTGGCTGAAAAGCCAGGCAAGAGCGTTCGCCCAGGCAAGACCACAGAAAAGGCACCCGCCGAGACTGAGCCCGCCGAAACGCCCGCACCAGCCGAACCATCGGCGAAGAAGGATACTACGCCTAAGAAGGACGAACCTCAGGTGACTGTGAAGCCCGAGAACCCCGACCTCGTGATCGACGACGGCACCAAGCCCGTTGAGCCTCGCCCCGTTCAGCGCAAGAAGCCGGTAGAAACGCCCGCCGAGAAGAAGGTGGAAGAAACGCCCGCTCCACAGCAGCCCGCCGTTGAGGCTCCAGCCGAACCATCGGAAGCCGACAAGGCTAAGGCCGAAAAAGAGCGTAAGGCTGCCGAAGAGAAGGCCGAGAAAGAGCGCAAGAAGGCTGAAGAAAAGGCTGAGAAGGAACGCATCAAGGCCGCCAAGGAGGCTGAAAAGCATCAGCAGGATTCTATCAAGAATGCTCAGAAACTTGAGCAACTCAAGTTGAAGAACCTTGAGAAATATCGTGCCGACTCGGCCAAACTCGCCGAGAAGGAGGCCGAACGCCGCATCAAGGCCGAACGCAAGGCGGCTGAAAAAGCCGAGAAGGAGCGCCAGGATTCGATCAAGCGCGCCGAAAAAGAACGCGAGGAAGCCATCAAGGCCGATCAGCGCAGGCGCGAAGACGAAGCCAAGGCTGCCATCAAGGCAAAAGAAGACGCCGCTAAGCAGAAAGAGCGTGAGCGCAAAGAAGCCGCAAAGGCCAAGGAAGAGGCCCGTAAGCAGAAGGAGCGCGAACGCAAGGAGGCCGCCAAGCGCAAAGAAAAAGAGCGCGAGGAGCGAGCCAAGCAAAAGGAACGCGAACGCAAAGAGCGCGCTAAGCAAAAAGAGCAAGAGCGCAAAGAGCGTGAAGCAGCCCGTAAAGCCACCAAAAAGTAAAGCCCTAAGTGCCTCTAGCACCACTAGAATCACTAGTGCCACTAGAAAAAAACTAGCCCCACTAGCCTCCCCCACTATACAAAATTTAGACTAAATAAAGATTATGGTACTCATCGACGGTAAAGAAACGGCAATGGAAATCAAGCAAGAAATTGCCGAAGAAGTGAAGCAAATGATTGCCCGTGGCGAGAAGCAGCCACACCTGGCCGCCATTCTCGTGGGTCACGACGGCGGCAGCGAAACCTATGTGGCACACAAGGTGAAGGCCTGTGCCGAATGCGGATTCAAGTCTACGCTGCTCCGCTTTGAAGACGACGTGACTGAGGAAGAACTCCTCAACGCCATCGACGGCCTCAACCACGACGCCGACGTGGACGGCTTTATCGTGCAACTCCCCCTGCCCCGACACATCGACGAGCAAAAGGTGATTGAAGCCATCGACTACAAGAAGGATGTGGACGGCTTCCACCCTATCAACGTGGGACGCATGTCGATCGGGCTGCCCTGCTTCCGCTCGGCCACGCCTCAAGGCATCCTCACCCTGCTCGAGCGCTACGGCATCGAAACCAGCGGCAAGCACTGCGTGGTGCTGGGCCGAAGCAACATCGTGGGCAAGCCCGTGGCACAAATGCTCCTGCAGAAGGACAACCCTGGCAACTGCACCGTCACCGTGTGCCACAGCGCCACCGAAGACCTCCCTCGCCAGTGCCGACGCGCCGACATCCTCATCGCTGCCATCGGTCAGCCCGGATTCGTGAAGGCCAACATGGTGAAGAAGGGCGTGGTGGTGATCGATGTGGGCACCACCCGACTGCCATCCACCACCACTAAGAGCGGCTTCAAACTCCATGGCGACGTCGACTTCGACGAGGTGGCGCCCATGTGCAGTTTCATCACTCCAGTGCCCGGCGGCGTGGGGCCGATGACCATTTGCTCGCTGATGAAAAACACTTTGCTCGCCGCACAGCACAAAGTGTATAAATAAGCACCCATCACACCTAAATATACGAGGCGCGCCCATCGCACGGCGCGCCTTTTTATTAAAGAAAAAATTCTTTATACCATCTGAAACACAGCAAAATAAGCGCATTTTTCGGCACACATCGAGCATTTTACTTACAATTCGCGAACGCTGAATATTTATCGGAGTAAAGGATATAAACCGTTGAATAATAAAACTTTACGTATTCGGTGTTTTAACTTTTTTTATAGAATCTGTTGATGATTTTTCCACATTTTTCCTTAAATTTGCAACAACTAAAAACCAAATATTCGAGTAGCGTAGCATAGCGCTATTTAATTAACCAAAATAGTTGACATCACTACTCAGTATTTTGGAATACATTTTATAAAACTACTAACAAACAACTATACATTAGTTATATCATTTTAAACCAAAATTTTAACCCTTAAACAAAGATTATGGCACAGTACATTTTAGCACTTGACCAAGGAACAACTAGTTCAAGAGCAATCGTATTCGACCACGATGGTAAGATTTGCTCAGTAGCACAAAAGGAATTCACCCAGATTTTCCCTCAACCAGGATGGGTAGAACACAATCCTAACGAAATTTGGAGTTCTCAAGCATCTGTTATCGCTGAAGCCATCACTCATTTCGGCATCAACGGTAAGGATATCGCCGGCATCGGTATCACCAACCAGCGCGAAACCACTATCGTGTGGAACGCTGAAACTGGCGAACCCATCTACAACGCTATCGTTTGGCAAGACCGCCGCACCGCAGAATTCTGCGACTCGCTGAAGGCTCAAGGTCTCGTCGACAAAGTAAGAGAAAAAACTGGTTTGATCATCGACGCTTACTTCAGCGGCACCAAGATTAAATGGATCCTCGACAATGTGGAAGGCGCACGCGAACTCGCTGCACAAGGCAAACTCCGCTTTGGTAATGTGGACACTTGGCTCGTTTGGCAACTCACCAAGGGCTCAGTACACGTAACCGACGTTACCAACGCATCGCGCACCATGCTCTTCAACATCAAGGACCTCAAGTGGGACGAAGAACTGCTCGAATTGCTCGACATCCCCGCCAACATGCTCCCTGAAGTGAAGTCAAGTTCTGAAGTTTATGGCTACACCAAGACCACTATCTTTGCTCACGAAGTGCCCATCAGCGGTATCGCTGGCGACCAGCAGGCTGCCCTCTTCGGACAAATGTGTACCGAACCAGGTGCTATCAAGAACACCTACGGCACTGGCTGCTTCGTAATGCTCAACACCGGCGACAAGCCTGTAGTTTCGCAAAACAACCTCCTCACCACCATCGCGTGGAAGATTGGCGACACTGTGAACTACGCTCTCGAAGGCTCTATCTACGTGGGTGGCTCTGTAGTGCAATGGCTCCGCGATGGTCTCGGCATCATCAAGAGTTCGAGCGAAGTGGAAGAACTCGCTTCTACAGTTCCTAGCAGCGAAGGCGTTTACTTCGTGCCCGCTCTCACCGGTCTGGCTGCTCCTCACTGGGACGCTTATGCTCGCGGCACTATCGTAGGTATCACCCGTGGTACTACCGCTGCTCATATCGCACGCGCTGCTCTCGACGGTATCGCATTCCAGACACTCGACATCGCCGAAGCAATGGCTAAGGACCTCGGTGCACCTCTCACCGAACTCAAGGTCGACGGTGGTGCTTCTCGCAACAACTTGCTCATGCAATATCAGGCCGACCTCCTCGGCGTGAACGTGGTTCGCCCAGTGATCACCGAAACCACCGCTCTCGGTGCTGCTTACCTCGCTGGTTTGGCAGTAGGTTTCTGGAAAGACCTCGACGAAATCAAGCAACAATGGCAGGTAGAACGCAAGTTTGAGCCTACCCAGAGCGAAGCCATCGCAGCCGCTAAGGAAGGCTGGGCCGACGCTATGGGTCGCACACTCTCTAAGAAATAACCAAAATTTGGGTCAACCCTTGTGGGCAACACGATTGCCCGCAAGGTTTTTTCATATTTCATTAAACAAGCAAAAAACTAATCACAAACATTTCAACTTATTATTATGGAAAATTATATTCTTGAATTCATTGGCACTCTCGTGCTCGTCCTCTTCGGCGACGGCGTATGCTGCGCATGTTCTCTCAACAAAAGTAAAGCACAAGGCGCTGGTTGGGTAGTTATCACCCTCGGCTGGGGTCTCGCAGTGATGATGGGTGCGCTCGTGGCTGGTCCTTCAGGCGGTCACCTCAACCCCGCAGTTTCTATCGGTCTGGCCGTAGCAGGCAACTTCGACTGGGCTCTCGTGCCAGGTTACATCGTGGCTCAAATGCTCGGTGGTCTCGTAGGTGCTATCATCGTCTACATTTTCTACAAGGATCACTTCGACGCTACTGAAGACAAGGCTACCAAACTGGGCGTATTCTGTACCGCTCCTGCAATCAAGAACACTCCTATCAACTTCTTCGGCGAATTCGTGGCTACATTCATGCTCATGTTCGCTATCCTCGTGATCAACCCATTCTTCGGCGGCCAAACCGGTCTCGTGCCCATCACTTACGTGATCATCGCTCTCGGTATGTCGCTCGGCGCAACCACTGGTTACGCAATGAACGCTGCTCGCGACCTTTCTCCACGTATCGCTCACGCTATCCTTCCTATCAAGGGTAAAGGCGGCAGCGACTGGGGTTACAGTTGGATTCCTGTAGTGGCTCCTATCGCAGGTGCTATCTGCGCTGCACTGCTCTTCGGTGCTCTCGCTTGCTGCTACAACCAGTATTTTTCATAAAAATCACTTTTTAATAACCAAAATTTTTGATTTACCAATATGAGAAAATTCATTTTGTCACTCATTTGTGGTGCTGCTGCCCTCGGCGCAAGCGCACAAATCCACTTCAACGCCGGTCTCGAAACCTCTCACCTCTGGCGTGGTCTTGAAGTATCGTCGGGCGTCGACGTTACTAGCCAATTCTCGTTCAGCGACAAGGCTAACCACTTCAACATCGGTGTATGGGGCGGTATGGGTCTCAACCGCGACAAGTACAAAGAATTCGACTACTTCGTGTCGTATAGCATCGGTGGCTTCAGCGTAGCCCTCTGGGATATCTGGAACTTCACCAACGCTGAAGGCGAAGCCGCTAAGTGCTTCAACTACAACTGCCGCACCACTGGTCGTTTCCAAGACTTGAGCCTCTCCTACAACTTCGGTGAAAAAGTGCCCTTGACACTCACCTGGGCTACCATCATCAGCGGTAGCGACCGTGGCACCGTGAAGGAAGCAAAAGATACTCAACGCTACTCTACTTTCGTTCAGGCTGCCTACAAGGTGTATGAAGACGACAAGTTCGTGGTTACTCCATCGGTAGCAGGCAACTTCGCTTTCAAGCCCACTATGAACGAAGAAGGCAAGAAGCGTGAAACCTTCTACGGCGACGAAGGTGGCATCAACGACGTGCGCCTCAACGTGACCTACAAACTCAAAGTGGGCAACCACAGCATGCCTATCACCGGCACCGCAATGTGGAACCCACAGGCCAACCGTGGTTACTATGGCGTATCGATCAACCTGATCAACCTCTAATATAATCAGCACATATTAGATTCTGCTTTTAGATAGGGGAAGCCGTGCAGCGATGAAGTTGCGCGGCTTCTCTCTTTTTTAAAGCCGTCCAGCACCAGCCCTCCACGAAAAGGCACCACTGGCATTCCTCCACCCCACCGGGGGCGCCGGAGGTTCCGGAAATTCCGGAGGCTCCGGCTATCTCTGGCAAATGCAGCCTCCCTCTTACCCCCCAGCCTGTCCGAAAACCCAAAAATGCGGCAAGATTATAGCGAAAAACACCAGGCGGCCACCCTCCGCCGTCGGAGACGGCTTATTATGGTTAACTCCATGCAAGCGAGTGAATTGCGTAGCAATTTGCGAGCGCGGCTTGGAGATAGGGGGCCACAAAGAAAAGAGCCTCGGAGAGGGTCGGTTATGGTAACATCCCGTGTTTTCGGACAGTCTCCTCCGCTTTCCCCAAAAAAATCTCACGCTTAACGCGCTATTTCATAAAAAATTGTGTAGAAAAATTGTTTTTTTTATTTTTTCTTTATAATTTTGTATTTGATATGAAGAAGATACTCGCAATATTACTTATGATTGCCGCTTGTGGTATGTCTGGAGCGTGGGCAGCGCCCGAGCCAGCACCCGCTGTGGCTGAGAGTGTCGCAAATGTTGCATCGGTGAAAGGAGGCGTTGGCACCATCCAGTTCAATGCCGGAAGCAGCGATGCCACTTTCAACATCTACGCCATTACGGGCCAACTTCTCAAATCGGTGAAGGTGAACGCCGACTGCCACGTGACGGTCGACATGCCTAAGGGCTTCTACATCGTGCGCTTCAACAACCAGTGGTCGCGCAAGGTGGTGGTGAAATAAGCCACAGCAAGCCCCCCAGCCACAATGCTAACGCTATCATGATGCCTGCGCCACCCTCGCAACAAGGTGGAGAGGTAGTGATAGCCTTTTTTGTTTTAACAACGGGGGACGCACATTCCCCACAAGAAATGCTAAGTTTTTCAACAAACTAATACATCACAAGACCATCTCATGCTTTTAGCCGAACTTTTCCCCTATGCAAGCGCTGTGTTCTACGCGGTGATGGTGCTCTATGCTCTCACCACCATAGGATGCATTGTGGTGGTGGTGTCGGAAAACCGCAACCCCGTGCGCTCGCTCGCGTGGGTCACCGTGCTCATTCTGCTGCCGGTGGTGGGCATCCTCATCTACCTCTTCTTCGGCCGAAGCCTCAAAAGCGTGATAATGATTTCGCGCAACAACCGACTGAAACTGCGCTCCGAAACCTCGCTCGACACCGTCGACCCTTCCTTGCTCCACCTCTCTGAGTCGAGCAAGCAGATCATCAATCTGGTGAATGCCATCGTGGAGCCTCACTTCCTGCCTGGTAACACCATCGACGTCTACACCGAGGGTGCCGAAAAATTCAACCAACTCAAGGCCGACCTGCTGGCCGCGAAAGAATACATCAATTTCCAGTACTACATCTTCTCGGCCGACAACATTGGCAAAGAACTGGCCGACATCCTCATCAGCAAGGCCCACGAGGGCGTGAAGGTGAGGGTAATCTACGACCATGTGGGCTCGTGGAGCATCGCATCGGCGTTTTTCAAGCGCATGCGTAAAGAGGGCGTGGAGGCATATCCCTTCCTGAGGGTAACCTTCCCGCAACTCGCCAACCGCCTCAACTGGCGCAACCACCGCAAGGTGGTGATTATCGACGGCAAGGTGGGCTACATCGGGGGCATGAACATCGCCGACCGCTACGTGACGGGCGAGAAGGGCTACCACGCCTGGCGCGACACCCACTTGCGCATCGTGGGCAATGCCGTGAAGGGCCTGCAGATGTCGTTTGCTATCGACTGGAATTTCATGAAGCGCATGCTCCTGGAGCAGCCGCTGGCCGAATACCCCCACAGCAGTGCCACCGCCGACAATGCAGGCATACAAATCGTGAGCAGCGGCCCCACACAGCCACTCAACGCCATGTCGATGGTGATGCTGCGCGCCATCTCCCTCGCCAAGAAGTGCATCTATATCCAGACACCCTACTTCCTCCCCGAAGAGGGCATGATGAGCGCGCTACAGGCGGCCGCGCTTTCGGGCGTGGATGTGCGCATCATGATTCCGCTTTACCCCGACAGCAAAATCCTCAAATACTCCTCGCTCTCCTACGTGAAGGAATGCCTCCTTTCGGGCATCAAGGTGTATCTCTACACCGAGCGAATGCTCCACGCTAAATGCGTGATCATCGACGACGAACTGGTGAGCACGGGCTCCACCAACTTCGACTTCCGCAGTTTCGAGCACAATTTTGAGTGCAACGCCATCGTCTATGGCAAGCCGTTCTGCGAGAAGATGAAGGCCATTTTCCACGCCGACGCCCACAGCAGTTGCACGCTCATGACCATTGAACAATGGGTGAAGCGACCGCTGCGCCAGCGTGCCCTGGAGTCGATGTCGCGCCTGCTGGGGCCCATCCTGTAAGCATCACACTACACTCTCTTTAAGCATATGATCACATTCCCTAACGCTAAAATCAACCTCGGCTTGAACATCGTGAACCGCCGCGCTGACGGCTACCACGATATCGAAACCGTGTTCTACCCCATCCCGCTGGCCGACACGCTGGAAATCGTGCCCGCTAAAGGCACCGAAACCACGCTCACTTGCTACGGCCGCGCTGTGGATTGTCCACCCGAGAAAAATCTGGTGATGAAGGCCTACCGCCTTTTGCAGGAGGCCTACAATCTTCCTGCCGTCGACATCTATCTGGTGAAATGCATCCCCGACGGCGCTGGGCTGGGCGGCGGTTCGAGCGACGCTTCGTTCTGCATGAAGATGCTCAACGAGATGTTCGCCCTCGGCCTCAGCAACGAGCAACTGGCGGCGATGGCGGCAAAGATTGGCGCCGACTGCCCGTTCTTCATCTACAATAAGCCCATGATGGCCACTGGCATTGGCGACGAATTTGGCCCTGTGGAGGTGAATCTTCACGGCAAGCATCTGCTGCTGGTGAAGCCCGACGTGTCGGTTCCCACCAAGGCGGCCTACGCCCAGGTGACTCCCGCTCCCGCAGCGAAGCCCATCCCCAGCATCCTGGTGGAAGGCATAGAAGGCTGGCAGGCGCAGTTGGTGAACGACTTCGAGCGCAGTGTCTTCGCCCAGTATCCTTCGCTCGCCGCCATCAAGCAGGCGCTGCTCGACTCCGGTGCGCAATATGCCGCCATGTCGGGCTCTGGTTCTTCCATTTTCGGCATCTACGACAGTGCCGAATTGGCAGAAACTGCCGCGAAGCAATTCGAGGAATATAGCCATTATGTCATGCATCTGTAATGCATCACGCCCCATAAAAGCAGTTGAAAAGGGTGCCCACACGCGTTGGCATCCTTTTTGCTATTGATAATAGATAAACAATGTGTAATGAAATTCAAATTCCTACGAAATATGTGCAACAAAGACGAAGAACAGTTAAACGATGAATTGAAGAATGCCGCTCCTGAGGTCGAATCAGAAGCCGACGCACCTGCTGAGGAAATCTCGGTTGAAGACCAACTTGCCAGCGCGAAAGAAGAACTTGAAAAAGCGCAGAAGGAATACCTCTTCCTTATGGCCGAATTCGACAACTTCCGCAAGCGCACGCTCAAGGAGAAGGCCGACCTCATCAAGAACGGCGGCGAAAAGGCGATGCGCGAATTGCTGCCCGTGGTCGACGACTTCGAACGCGCACTCGGTGCACTCGAGCAAAGCGCCGACATCGAGAGTCTGAAAGACGGCGTGATGCTCATCTACAACAAATTCGTGAAATATCTCGAGTCGCAGCAAGTGAAGGCCATGGAATCTACTGGCATGGACTTCGATGCCGACGTCTACGAGGCCGTAACCACTTTCCCCGCTCCAGAAGAGAGCATGAAGGGCAAGGTGATCGACACCGTGCAGAAGGGTTACACCATCAACGACAAAGTGCTTCGCCACGCTAAGGTGGTTGTGGGTCAATAATATTTTTTCAAAAATCATTCAGCAAAAATGGCAGAAAAAAGAGACTATTATGAAGTGCTTGGCGTTCAGAAGAACGCTACCGACGACGAGTTGAAGAAGGCCTACCGAAAGTTGGCCATCAAATATCACCCCGACCGCCAGCAAGGCAAGTCCGACGAGGAAAAGAAGGCTGCTGAAGAAAAATTCAAGGAAGCAGCCGAGGCCTACGATGTGCTCTCCAACAAAGACAAGCGCGCTCGCTACGACCAGTTTGGTTTCGCTGGCGAACAAGGCGGCTTCGGTGGCTTTGGCGGCGGCATGTCGATGGACGACATCTTCTCGCAATTTGGCGACATCTTTAGCGGATTCGGTTTTGGAGGCGGCTTCGGTGGAGGTCGCGGCGGTGGCCGACGCGTGCAGCGTGGCACCGACCTGCGCGTGCGTGTGCGCCTCAGCCTCAAGGATGTGGCACATGGCGTGGAGAAGAAATTGAAAATTCCACGCATGGTGTCGTGCGACGCTTGCTCGGGCACGGGCGCAAAGAATGGCACCGAACTCGAAACTTGCCCCAACTGTAATGGCAGCGGCGTGGAAATTCGCATGCAGCGCACCATCCTCGGCACTATGCAGACTCAGAGCGAGTGTCACAAGTGCGGCGGCAAGGGCAAAATCATCAAGGAGCGCTGCCCCGAGTGCGGCGGCCAAGGCTTGGTGAAGAAGGATGATGTAATCACCATCAATATCCCCGCCGGTGTGGGCGAAGGCATGACGCTCAAGATGAGCGGCAAGGGCAACGACGCCCCTGGTGGCGGCATCCCTGGCGACCTGCTCATCGTGATTGAAGAAGAGCGCCACGAGCAATTGCACCGCGATGGCAACGACCTCATCTACAACCTCATGCTCGACATCCCCACTGCCGTGTTTGGCGGTAAGGTAGAAGTGCCCACCGTCGACGGCCGCGTGCGCGTCACCATCGAGCCCGGCACACAGCCCGGCAAAATTCTGCGCCTGCGTGGCAAAGGCTTGCCCTCGCCCGACAGTTACGGCACAGGCGACCTGCTCGTGAACGTTACCGTATACATCCCCGAAGAACTCAGCGCCGAAGAACGCAAAGCATTCGAGGCCCTCAAAAACTCATCCAACATCAAGCCATCGGAATCAACGAAGAACCGCATCTTCGACCGCTTCCGCCGCTTCTTCGAAGGATAAAAAAAGAAAAAGGGAAAAACAGCAACAGAGTCATAAACTCGTTGACTTGTTGACTATAAGTCTTGTTGTCTATTAGTCTTTTTGTCTCTTAGTCTGTAAAAAAATGATCCGTCGCACACCAAATAAGCCCAAACGCTCATCCGGCGGCCATGTGCCCCGTGTTGATGCCAAGTACACCCAGTTTCTCGCTCGCGAGGAAATGCCGTTGCTCGAGTTCATCATGAAAAAACTCGACGGCATCAGCCGCAGCAAGGCTAAGGCTATCTTGGCAGGGGGCGGTGTGCTTGTCGACAAGGCTGTGCAGACGCGTCACGACTTCATCGTGCATCCCGAGGCGCTGGTGGAAATCAGCAAGCACCCAGGCGGCACACGCACCCGTTTCGACTTCAGCCAGTATTTCACCGTGGTTTACGAAGACGACGATGTGATTGTGGTCGACAAGGCCGACGAGGTGCTGTCGATGGGTGTAGGCCGAAACAGCCTCAACATGAAGGACTTGCTCGACCGCTACTTCGTGGAAACACGCCAGCGATGCCACGCCCATGTGGTGCACCGTCTCGACACCCGCACCTCTGGACTCATGGTCTATGCCAAGAGCACCGAAGTGCAGCAACTCATGACCGCCGACTGGCGCAAAACGGTGATCGACCGCCGCTACGTGGCAGTGGTTGAAGGCTCCATGGACAAGGAGGAAGGACACATTGAAAGTTGGCTGAAGGACACGCCCAGCATGAAAATCGTGAGCAGCCGCACCAACAATGGCGGAAAGTGGGCCAGCACCGACTGGCGACTGCTTGAGCAAAACGACGCATTCGCGCTGCTCGAACTCCACCTCCACACCGGCCGCAAAAACCAGATTCGCGTGCACATGCAAGTGCTCCATCACCCCATCGTGGGCGACTACAAATATGGCAGCCACGTAGACGGCGCCCGCCGCCTCTGCCTCCACGCCTTCCGCCTCGCCTTCTACCAGCCCCGCACAGGAGAGCCCCTCCACTTCGAAACCCCATTCCCACCCTATTTCCTCTCCTTCTTCCACAAAAATAAGCCAAGAAGATAACCACCCGCCCGGGGCCCGGAGTGGGGGCGCGCCGGGGGGGCGGGGGGGGTGGGGGGGCCGCGCCGGGCGGGGGCGGGCCCGGGCGCGCCGGGGTGGGGGTGGGCCAAGCTCTTAGGGTTGGTTAGCTGTACTGATATTCCCAATTCAAAGATGATTT
>JAUNCU010000188.1 GCA_030526455.1 Bacteroidales bacterium
TCGCCTGGCGTTTTTTTGTCGTGGCTGGTGGTTTCCTAGCGTTTTTTTCCGTGGCTGGTGGCGGGGGGGGTGTGCGGCCTTGGCGTGGGTGTGGATGATGCGAGGAAAATACCACTTGCCGTGGGGTGGTAATGCGTTATGGGGCTTGTGGATATGCCTGTGGCGGGGCTGATGGCATGGGGGGCAGCCTTGGCGTGGGTGTGGGTGATGCGAGGAAAATGCCACCTTGGCTTGGGGTGGTAATGCGTTATGAGGCTTGTGGATATGCCTGTGGCGGGGGTGTGGGCGGCGGATGGGCGTGGAAAAAATGGACAAAAATGGATGGGAAAAACTGTTGAATTTTTTTTGAATATTTATTGATATAGAGTACCTTTGCACCCATGAAAGTGCAGTTTGCAAGTGATATTCATCTGGAGTTCCCCGACAATTCTCGTTGGCTTTCGGAAAATCCACTGCAAGTGACGGGCGACATACTCGTGCTTAGTGGCGACATGCTCATTTTTGGCAGCGATTTTCTGGAAACGCATCCGTTTATCGATTGGTGTTCAAAGAATTACCGATACACATTCCTCGTGCCCGGCAATCATGAATACTATAACCGTACCGACATACTCAACACGATGCGCGACTTCTTCTTCCCGCTGCGCGACAACGTGATTTTCTGCAACAATCACAGCATTCCGGTGGATGATGTGGAGTTTTTCTTCACCACGCTCTGGACCAATGTGTCGAAGGATAGCGAGATGGAGGTGCAGCGATGCATGAACGATTGCTACCGCATTCAGCACGGTCACCGATTCCTGCTTGCCCGCGACTACAAGAAATTGCACAAGATGTGTGTAGACTGGCTCACGAAGGCGCTGAGCGAGTCGACCGCGAAAAAGAAAGTGGTGGTGACCCATCATTGCCCTGTGGATATGGAGGATCCCGCTTTTGCTTCCAATGGCCTTACCGAGGCGTTTATCGTGCCCATGGAGGACTACATTGAGCAGAGCGATATCGACCACTGGGTGTTTGGCCACACTCACTACAATGCCGCTAATGGCATGCGCGTGGGCAACACCGTGATGCATACTAATCAGGTGGGCTATGTGAAAGACGGCGTGTGCAAGGGTTTCGACCCCGGCGCGCATTTTGAAGTGTAAGAAAAAAATGCCATCGCTCTCACGCATGCAGCCTTCTTCGATGAATCCTTCGCTTTCGCCACTGTCCCGCACCTATCATTCCATCGATCTTCTTAAAGTGGTGGCCGCCCTGCTGGTGGTTGCCATTCACGCATTCCCCGCCCACGACGGGGGGCAGCCGCTGCCGATCAACCTCTTTTCGCGCATGGCTGTGCCCGTGTTTTTCGTGGTGAGCGCGTTCTTCTTTTTCAAGAAAAAACCCGGCCGCGAGCAACTGCTGCGCTACCTCAAGCGCATGGGGGCGCTATATGCCTTCTGGCTGGTGGTGGAGGCCTATATCACCATCGACGGCGCCTTCCTGAGCCATCCCGAATGGCCGCTGGGAAAAGCCTTGGCCATCTTTGCGCGCAATTTCCTGCTCAATTCCACCTTCTCCGGCTCGTGGTTTATCATGGCGCTGATCATAGGCATTCCGCTGGTCTACTGGCTGTGCAAGCGGCTCAATACGTGGGCGGTGCTGACCATAGGCATAGGCTGCTACATTCCCATCGTGGCCACCACCAACTATTACGCCTATCTGCCCGAAGGCGCTCAGCATGCCACCGATGCTGCGCTCAAGGCGCTGGGCTATTACCACAACAGCGCCTTTGCAGCCCTCGCGTTCTGCGCCATGGGACGCCTCATTGCCGAGCACGAGGCGGCGATTGCTCGCCTGAAGGGGTGGACCACCACCGTGGCGCTCGCCCTGTGCGTGGCTCTGGCGTGGATGGAAGTGGCTTACCACGAGGCCCGCTTCGCCGACTGCTACTTTATGCTTGTGCCCACCACAGCCGCTATCGTGGTGTGGGTGCTCAAGCACGAAACCGCCATGAATCTCCCTTACGCGCTGCTGCGCAATTTCAGCACCGTCACCTATTTCTCCCATTTCATCTTCATCTGGGCGCTCGCGAGCACCCCGCTCTCGCCCCTGGCTATCTACTTCGTGGTAGTAGCCCTCAGCCTAGCCACCACCTTCGCCTTCCGCATCCTCTCGCCCCGCATCCCACTGCTACGGTATGGATACTGATGCTTCCCACGCCCATTTTCAAAATAACTCGCCGCCTGCCGATTCCACTCGCCCTTTCCAAAACATCGTTCTTGCAAGTAGAATAATTGATTTTTGCATCGATCACCAAATTTCACGATTAACGGCTTTATGTGATTAAATTTAAGAAAAAAATCGTAACTTTGCGATGGATGTGCTCAAGCATTCAAAATGTAGAAAAAGATCAACTATGTCGAAACGTGAAGCCAATATATTGAAATTCATCATTGCACTTGTGGCGGAGTTTGCAAGTTCGTATGGCATTACTCAGAAGCAGGCCTACAATTATCTTGTCCGCTTCAAAGGAATGTCGCATTTGATGGAGTTCTACAATGTTCTTCACACCCAATCCTTTGAAGACAATGTGGAAATTCTTGCAGAGGTGTGTTATAACAACGGAGGACAATTGAGATGAAGTTATTCCATGGTTCTGATATTTTGATCGAAAAAATCGACCTTGAGAAATCGAAGCCATTCAAGGATTTCGGCAAAGGGTTTTATCTCTCTGCTGACTACAACCAGGCATTAGACATGGCAAAGCAGCGCGTCAGACAAAAGCGAGGCATTGGCACGCCCATTGTCACAACCTTTGAGTTCGACGAAGCAGTTATGAAAGGGGACGAACTCAGCGTGAAGATATGGGATGACTACTGTGTTGACTGGGTTAAGTTTATTCTTCGCAATCGAGACAGGAAACAACCTCACCCCTGGCATGACTATGATATTGTATATGGCCCGATAGCCGATGATGGCGTATCGTTTCAACTGCGTAGATATGAAGCGGGCTTCCTCACTATTGATCAATTGGTCGATGAATTGAAGTATAAAGAAGGGATTACATTCCAGTATTACTTCGCCAACGAAAAAGCAATAGCAAAACTCACAAGAATATGCGACTTAACCCAGAACAAATAAACATCTTGCAAGAAGAACTTTGTGCAGAACTTGTAGAGATCTTGATGGACGAATGGCATTACTCCATGCAGGAGGCGCTTGGAGTGCTGTATAACTCCGACACCTTTGCCCTTATTCAGGATGTGGAAACAGGTCTTTATTACCAAAGTTCTGGTTATGTGTACACCTTTCTGGAAGAAGAATTAAAAACTGGCAAGGTGGCATAAGACTTCCTTGCAGCCTAAGATGATATGCTCGACCTTTGGTTGGGCTTTTTTTACGCTTTCCTCAAAAAAAAGTGGGGTGGTGGTGTAGTAAATTGGGGGTGGTGTGCGTTTATTATGGTGTAAGCGACAAATTGAAACAGAAACTTTTTTTACCTCAATGGAACAATTAGAAATAGAATTCACCCGGCTGGTGAAGGAATACAAGAGCACCGTCTACACCGTGTGCATGATGTTTGCCGACGACCCCGATGAAACCGACGACTTGGTTCAGGAGGCGCTCATCCACTTGTGGAAGGGCTTCCAGGGTGTGCGCCAGGTGAGCAAAACCTGGGTGTGGCGCGTGACGATGAATTCGTGCATCAGCATCGACCGCAAGAATAAGCGCAAGAAGGCTACCGAATGCGCCCTCACCGTGGCCCACGAAAATGTGATGCAAGACGCCTCGGTGGCGCAGAGCCCCAACGTGAAGAAACTCTATGAGCGCATTCACGCCCTCAACCCATTCGACCGCTCCATGGTGATGCTGTGGCTCGAGGGCATGTCGTATGAAGAAATAGGCGACGTGATGGGTATTTCGCCCAAGAATGTGTCGGTGAAACTTTTCAGAATCAAGGAACAACTTAAACAAATGACCCAAAATGGAAAACAATAAATCACTCATGGATATGGAATTCGAGGAAATGCGACAGCAAATGGCTGAACTCAAGCAGCAACTCGACCAGCGCATTCAGGTCGACGAAGAACGCCTGAAGAAGGATATTATCGAAAATAAGGAACGCATCAGCAGTTTCGGCACCTGGATGCTGGTGGCCGGCGTGCTTGCCGCCATCTTCGTGCCAGCGCTGTTCTACTATATGTACCACTTCTCCATCCTCTGCTGCGTGGTCACTTCGGTGCTCGTGCTCTGCGACTCGGGCTTCGACTTCTACAATGCCCACCGCATCAAGAACAACGACCTCTCGAGCAAGAATTTCACCGAGGCGCTGCGCACGCTCGTGAGCATGAAGAAGAGCAATCGCAATGCCTTCGCCATAGGTGTGGCGGTGGTGATACCGATGCTCGTGTGGTGGGGCGTGGAAATCTACGGCAGCCCGTTCTTCCGCGAGTTGCACCCCGATACCGAGGAGTTTGCCCGCTGGATTGTGATCGTGTTCGGCCTCATCGGCGGCTGCGTGGGATTGGTAGTCACCACATCGCTCTACCGCAAGCAGACGCGCAACATCAATGCGCTCATCAAAATGATTGAAGACAACAAAGAATAATCCTTACGCTATGGAAATGAAAGAAAGAAAATTGACCATTGATATCAAGAAGGCTAACTACTTCGGCGTGGCTTTGCTGGCCGTCACCGCCCTTGCCACCGTGGCGGCAGCGAAACTCATTTGGGGCGACGCGTTTTCGGGCAAGATGGTGATGCACACACTGCTGCCCGCATCCGATGGCTCCGCCACCTCAGGCGAAGTGCTGCTCGGCTCGGCACTGATTTTTGTGGCGCTGCTGGTGGGCATCGTGGTGCATGAATTGATTCACGGCATCGTGTGGGCAGTGCTTGTGCCCGGAGGCTGGAAAAGCATCAGTTTCGGCGTGAAGATCAAAGAACTCATGCCCTACTGCCACTGCTCCGAGCCGCTTGTCGTGCGCCACTACTTGATGGGCGCGCTTGCTCCGCTCGTTGTGCTCGGCATCGTGCCGCTGGTGGCAGGCGTGGCGCTGTGCAGCGTGGGGTGGATGGCATTCGGCATCCTCTTCGTGGCAGCAGCGGGCGGCGACATCATGGTGTCATGGCTCCTGCGCTCGCAAGCCCCCACAGCCAAAGTCCTCGACCACCCCTCCGAGCCCGGCTGCATCATCTACGAAGAAGCATAATCCATCCTCCAAAAATAGATAAAAGGCCCCCTTTAGGCCCAGAGGAAAAACACAGGGGAAAAATTAGAGGGAGAGGCGGCGCAATCCCAGAGGGATTGGATGTGTGTAGGCAGGTATGCAGCCGTGATGTAACGGAGCGAAGCGGAGTGGAATCACGGCGAACCTTTAGCTCGCTCGAACTTGTTCGGGCAAATGCCTGCAACTGGTCGTGTACAAATTTGCATCCCATCGGGATGCGACCACACTATGG
>JAUNCU010000189.1 GCA_030526455.1 Bacteroidales bacterium
TAGCGCCTCGGCTATTCTGGGCTGATGAGTTCTTGTACGTCGCGCAGGATTTCGGCGTGGTCGAAGGCCAGCGGTGGGAGTTGGGTTACGGGGAACCATTGTGCCTTGGCGGCGTCGTCGGCTGCCACGGCTTCGGGGCGCTTGTCGAAGTAGGCCACGTAGGCGATAGAGATCACGCGGTCGCGAGGGTCGCGGTCGGGGCGGGTGTATGTGCCCACTTGCATCATCTGGCCCACGGCGATGCCGGTTTCTTCGCGCAATTCGCGGCGCGCTGCCGCTTCGGCGCTTTCGTCGATGTTCATAAATCCGCCGGGGAATGCCCATTGTCCCTTGTAGGGTTCCATGGCGCGCTCAATGAGGAGCACCTGCATCTGTCCGCCTTCGGGCGAGAGCACCACGCAGTCGACCGTCACGGCAGGGCGGGGATGAGTGTAGCAATATTTCTGTTCCATGCGAGGGGTATTATTTTTCGTTCCAGTAGATTTCCAATTGTGCGTTGGTGCTGGGGCGGTCGAGCACTACGGCCACGTAGGGGCACATGGTGTACGACATCTTGCTGCCCTTGTCCACCTTGTAGTTGAAGATGATGGCGTTGCCGTTTTGGAGCACGCTCAGCGGATACATCTGTGTTTGGGTGTCGGTTTCGGGAGCCACCACTGCGAGCACGAATTGGCGTTTCCAGTTGATGGGCGTGGGTTGGCCGTTGGCGCCCATCACGGCTGCTTCGCCAAAGATGGTGCGGAATTCGCTTTCGCTATTGATAGCCTTGCGATAGATTTTCTTGGTGGAGAACGTGTTGTTCACGAAATAGTTGTGCATTTCGGTGAAAGCGATGGGCGCGGCGTTCTTTTCCACCTCGCGTGTGATGGAGCAACTGCTCACGATGATGGCCACGAGGGCGAATGCGATGAATTGATATACCTTTTTCATAATTCGGTGTAGCGATTTATTGTTTGGTTAAAGAATCGAAGTAATATTTGAGCACATCTGATGCGGCGATAAACGACGACTGCTTGCTGTCGAGCACCATGTCTTGCTTGATTTTGAGCAATCGGTCGATTTCGGGATTGCTGTAGAAGTGGTTTTTGAGGTGCTCGTTGATGGTTTCATACATCCAGTATTTCTCCTGCTGGCGGCGTTTTTCCTCAAAGTAGCCACTGCTGCGCACGGCGTCGAAGTAGGCGTCGATCATCTCCCACACCTTGTCGATGTTGTAGCCATAGTAGCCCGAGTAGGTGGTTACCTGTGGTGCCACGCCGCTTGGTGGCATGGGGAAGAGGTGCAGGGCGTTGCGGAACTGGTTGGCGGCCAGGTTGGCGCGGTCCACGTTGTCGCCGTCGCACTTGTTGATGCAGATGCCGTCGGCCATCTCCATGATGCCGCGCTTGATGCCCTGCAACTCGTCGCCGGTGCCGGCAAGTTGGATCAGGAGGAAGAAGTCCACCATCGAGTGAACGGCGGTTTCGCTTTGGCCCACGCCCACGGTTTCGACGAAGATGTTGTTGTAGCCAGCGGCTTCACAGAGCACGATGGTTTCGCGGGTCTTGCGCGCCACACCGCCCAGCGAACCAGCCGAGGGTGAAGGGCGAATGAATGCCTTGGGGTGAACCGAGAGTTTCTCCATGCGAGTCTTGTCGCCCAGGATGGAGCCTTTTGAGCGCTCGCTACTGGGGTCGATGGCCAGCACGGCGAGTTTGTTGGCGGGATCTTGGTCGAGCACGTGGAGGCCAAACATGTCGATCGACGTACTCTTGCCCGCGCCGGGCACGCCTGTGATACCTATGCGGCGGCTATCGCCTGTGTAAGGCAAGCATTTTTCAATCACCTCCTGCGCTATCACCTGGTGCTCAGGGATGAGGCTTTCCACCAGCGTCACGGCCTGGCCGAGCACTGAGAGGTTACCTTTGCGAATACCCTCCACATAGTCGTTCACGGAAAGTTGAGGGCGCTGTTTACGCTTTTTCAGGTAGGGGTTCACCATAGGAGGCATTTCAATGCCCGCGTTCACTTGCAGCCCAGTGTATTGTGCATCATTTTCGGGATGCTCAATCAAAGGGTGCTCATCGTTATGCTGAATGTTGCTCATATTTTTTATTGGGTCTTATATATATTATATATGTCTAATTTCTAATTTCTACATCACTATCCCCACCAGGCGCACGATGGTCTGTGGCGTGTAGGGGTCGTTGGCGATGATGGTGAGGCGGCTGTTCACCACACTGTCGTGGCGTGCCGGGGTGTCGAGCGTCACGGTCACCGTGGCCGACTGGCCCTTCTTCAACTCGTAGCGGTCGGCGCTGGCGCTGAGGCCTTCACCCTCGGGGATGAAGAGGCGGCGCAGGCGCAACACGTCGTTGCCACGGTTGGTGATGGTGAAGGTGCGCTGTACGGGTTCGTTGGGCGCGAGCGTTTCGAAGTCGACTTTGTCGGTCGATACTGCTATCACGGGCGCGTTGCGGCGCTGCTTGTCGGTGAGGCGTGAAAAATCCTCCTTCACCTGCAGCATCACGTTGAACTGGCCGCTGTGCACCTCGCCGCTGTGCATGCCGCGGGCGGTGAGACGCACCGAGTCGGTATTGAAACCCCACTGCGGAGCGCCCGCTGCCGAGCAGTAGACCGAGGCGATGAAGATGCCGCCTGGTGGCACGGTGTCGGGGAGCACGTTGCAGGAGATGTATTTTGAGTCAATCTTCGCGCTCAGCAGCATCGTGTCGCTGGCGGTGTTGTAGCCGCTAATGTAGGCCGTGCGCGACTTTCCCTTCAGAATTTCGCCCAGCGGCATACTCGCAGAGTTGAGCCTGATGGGACCGAAGCCGAAGGGGTAGCGCTCGGCCACCGTGGCGGGCGAACCAATCACGCTGCCTTTCACCGTGAGCGTGCTCTTGCGAGGCTTGCCGGTGGTGTAGACGTAAACCTTTTTCTCAAACGGCCCCGGGATGTTGCGTGCGCTGTAGGTCACCGTCACGCAGCCCGTGTCGCCCGGCTGGATGGCATCGCGGGTGTATTCGGCCACGGTGCAGCCGCAGTTGGTCTGCACGCGGGTGATCATCAGCGCCGAGTCGCCCGTGTTCACCACCTTCATCTCGGTAGTGACCGTCTTCAGCGAGTCGCGAAAAGTGCCGAAGTCGTGGGTGGTTTCCATCCACGAAGGCACACCCTGCGCCATCGCCATGGTGGCGGCGCAGAGCAGAAGCGCGAGTGATATGTAGCGGCGCATCATCATCATTTCTTTGGGATAATCGTGCCGCGTATGTTGAGCGTGGTGCGACCTTCGTCGCCGCTGGTTCTCACCTTGATAGGCTTCATAAAGGCGCCCGAGCGGCCGGCGGGGTTGAACGTAACCTTGATTTTCGCCGTCTTGCCCGGCTTGATGGGCTTAGTGGGGAATTCAGGGCGAGTGCAGCCGCAAGAAGTCACCACTTGCATAATCACCAGCGGCTTATCGCCCGTGTTGGTGAGTTCAAAAGTGTGGCTCACAGCGCCCTTCTCCTCCTTGATGTAGCCAAAGTCGTGTTCCTTCTCCTTGTAGGAGGCATGGCCTTCAGCCATCGCCGCAAGGCTCACGAGCGCAGCCACAAGCACAAAAAATATCTTTCTCATATCACTATTTGTTTCATTAGTTCATCAATGAACTGACAAAATTACAAAATAATAGTTTAATGATGGTGCGATGGTTTCTTAATTCTTTTCGGGGAGGGTGATTTGGGGTTCGGCGGCTAGGATGGCTTCGAGGTAGGCCTTCACTTCGTCCCACTTGTAGTAGGGGCCGCTGAGGGGCTTTACCTTGGCGGGGAAGGTGGCTTCGTGCTCGTTGAGGAGGAATTTCACCAGCACGGGTGCGCCGGGCTTGCGGTAGAAGATCCACTGCACGTTGGCGGCCATGGGGAACACCTTGTAACTCTGGAAGCGGTCTTCGAGCGAGAAGAGGTCGCTGGTGCTGTAGTCCATGCCGTTGAGGCCCATGAGGCACACCAGTGGCAGCACTACGCTCTCGTGGCCGAAGCGCAGAGTGGCGCAGTTCTTGCCGCCGAGGATGGCCTTGTCGGCAGTGGTGATGAAGTTGCGCAGCAGGTTGGCCTCCATGTAGGGCACGCGGTTTTGGGTGAGAGGCGAGTAGCCAGCCCAGAGATACCAGCGGGCGTTGTTGTAGGCCCATATGTTGAAGCGGTCTTCCTCGCTGAAGAGGTTGTAGAGGTCCACGTTCTCAAACTGGTGGTGGCTCTGCATGTTGCCCACCAGGTCGAGCAGGTTGGTCATGAAATCCTGTGGGTCGGCCACATTCTTTATCGCCCATTTCGAGTCGGTGAAGAGTGTCTTGAAGAGGCGTTTGGGGTTGAGGTACTTGTCCTTCAGCGCCTTCGAGTCGTCTTTGAAGGCCTGTTTGCGCAGTTGCTTAGCCACGGGGTCGTCGTAGTTCATGAAGTACATGTCGTGCTCCGAGGCGTCGGTGGTGATGCGAAGGGCGGGGTTGATGCCCTTGAGTGTGGTCACGGCGTTCTGCATTGAGAGAATGCAGCGAATCACCACGGTCGATTTAGCGTCGATTTCGGCATCGCCCGCAAACACCTCAGGGAAGTTGTGATACATGCGGGTGGCGATGCGCTGGTGCTGCTCGGCGCCGATGTCGCTCAGTTCGCCCAGGCGCTTGAAGGCAGCGGCTTCCACTTCCTTAAACTTCGCCAGCGCGTTCTTGCCGCGAGCCGAGAGTTTGCCCACCGAGTCGGCCTTCTCAAGGGTTTCCACCGCCAGGTGGTACTGCTTGGGCGAGATGAGCCAACGGCTGCCGTGGCGTCCGTAGTGGTTGATGTAGAAAGGGGTGTACCCCTCGGGCGCAGCGCTGAGCGCGGGCAGGTTCTGGTCGGGATAAGCGTAGTAGTTGTTGGCCACCTGCTTGTAGTTGGCCTTGAAATCCTCGCGTGTGCCGGCGCTCGCCATCAGTGCCAGAGCCAGGCCAAGGATAAGGAAAAGGGATTTTTTCATATGTTTTGCTTTGTTATTTATTCTAATGTGCAAATTTACCGAAAGAAAGCCACATAATCAAATTGCCCACCGTCAAAATCGCTCATTCTGCCCATCCTTTTCGCCGCTTTCGTGCCCCGCCGACGCATCATTCTTCATTTTTTTTTGGCCAAAAATATTGTGGAATCAAAAATTATTACTAACTTTGCACCCACGAAAAGCCCAAGTGGCGGAATGGTAGACGCGTACGTTTCAGGTGCGTATGTCGCAAGGCGTGAAGGTTCGAGTCCTTTCTTGGGCACCATTAATGGCTGGTAATCAACAGATTGCCAGCCATTCGCTTTTTGTGTATACCAGTGTGAGGTGGTGGATTTCGCGAATTTAATTGTGTGGATTTTTATCACGAATTACACGAATTTATTGTGGGGG
>JAUNCU010000190.1 GCA_030526455.1 Bacteroidales bacterium
ACAAGTCTACAAGTCAACGAGTCAACGAGTCAACTAGTTGAAGTGGATGTTGTTTGGTTAAACAATTTTCTCTTTGAAATGCAAAATTAGTGAAAATGGCATTAAAAATTCCTATCATGGTGCGTTAAAAGTGAAATTTGTGATATATTTGCGCTGTATTTCATTTTATTCATCACTAAAAAATTTTGATCGATTATGAAAAGAGTAATGATTTTAATGATGGCTGCGCTTGCATTTTGCACTAGCGCTATGGCTAACGATGATAAGAAGGCTCAGGTGGAACTCACCAAGGAGCAGAAGAAGGAATTTAAGGCTTACGTGGACTCGGTGCGCTTCAATAAACTTATGGGCGCTATCAACGATCGCCACTTCCTCATGCAGGTGGATGGGGTGTACTTCGGCGGTGGCCCCACTGAATATGGCCTGAGCACTGCCACCAATTTCATCCTCCTCCAGAACGATGGCGCTATCGTGCAGACTGCCTTCAACGACGGCTCCATGGGCTTCAACGGCCTTGGCGGCTTCACCTGCTCGGGCCGCGTGGGCGACATAGATGTGGAAATCGACAAGAAGGGCAATGTGTATCTGCGTTTCCACGTGAGAGGCACATCGGGCGACGTGGATGTGCAAATCTCCATCCCCCACAACAGCGACAGCGCCACCGCCTACGTTTCGCCCACCTTCTACAGCGGCACCATGACCATGTATGGCGAAATCATCCCATTCAAAGACGACACCATCCGCATCGAGAAATAAAGTCATTACACATGCGCATATAAAACATGGGGCACGAAGTAAATTCGTGCCCCATGTTTTATGTGGGGATAATGATAATTATAAATCGGGATGAGATTTTTAGTAGTTGATGGCTGCGCTGAAGATTAGTTGCTGGTTGTGTCGGTTGGTTACTACTACTTGTCCTGGGGTTTTGTTGAGGGTGTAGGTGCGGATGTTGCCTCCTGCCACGCGGTCCCACTGGATGCAGAAGTCGAATCGTCCTGCCGATTTTCCTACGCGCAGTTGTGTTTGCCACATGGGGTCGGTGCCGCTGTAGAGGCTCTCCTTGCGGCTGAAGTAACTCACTTCGCTAGAGATGGTGAATCCCTTGGGCAACTTGATTACGGGGCAGAGTCGCATTGCCCATGAGTAGGCCATGTCGTCGTCGGGGATGGAGGTGAGTTTTTCGCTCACCATGTTGAATCCGGCGGTGAATGCGATCCAGTCGTAGTTGGCCACCAGCGAGGTGGAGAGTTCGTAACTGCGCGCCTTGCCCACGTTTTGCCACTTGTAGTAGTTCACGATGTAGCCCGGCTTGTTGAGGCCGCCCATGTAGATGGAGCGATCGTAGACGTTCTCGAGTTGATTCTTCACATCGTAGTATCTGATGCCAGCCGATGCCGATAGGCGGGGGCTGGTGTAGACGTAACTGAGGTCGAACACATTGTAGATAACGGGCTGGAGGTCGCTGTTGCCGCTGTAGTTGTTGTGATTGCTGGGCACGATGAGGAGGAAGTAGGGGTAGAGTTGCTCCACATCGGGAATTTTCACGCGTCGGCTGTAGCCTGCCTGGAGGCTGTGGGCCATGGTGGGGCGGAAGGTGACGCGGGCGTTGGTCATGCCGTAGAGGTAGTCGCTCTGCCACGCGGGCTGATACTTGCTGGTTTCGCTCACGTCGTAGTTGCGGTACATCAGTCGTTCGCCCGCGGCGAAGGTCCAGTGTTGGCCGCAGTTGTAACTGAGTTGGAGCACCGGATTCACCTCCTGCACCTTCAGCACGAAGGCATACGACATAGGGTCGCTCTCGTGCCAGCCTTGCTTGATGCGCTTAAACGAGGTGCCCGTGTTGAATGCCACCGAGAAGCCGTCGAAGGGGTGGTAGTTGAAATTCACCGAAGGGTCGACCACGATGCTGTGGTTAGGGAAACGCTCGGTGTAGGGGGCGCCGGTGGAGGAAGAGGCTTCGACGGTGGAAGAAGCGGGCTTGTTCACCCACTCTATGCCGCATCCCATGCCCAGGTTGAACGCGGGCGAGAAGGTGTGGCCGTAACTGGTGGAGGCCTTCATCTGCAGCACTTGGTCGTTTTTCTTCTGCACGCTTTCGCTGGTGCCTTGTGTGGTGGTGATGGTGTATTTGCCGGGGCGATAGGATTGCACCAGACTCAGGTTGAAACGGTCGCGGCCGTCGTTGTAGTCGGTTTTCAGTCGGGCGAATTGCGAAGGCGTGGTGGCCTTGGTGTGGATCGTTTGCGAGAGCGTTTCGGTGCCATTGTTGCTGGCATACTGGCACTCGTCGGTGGTGCTGCGGTGGTGCATGGCCGAGAGCGTGCCCGAAATTTGCCAGTTACCCTTTCGCCATCCCATATTGCTGGCCAGCGAATAATGTCCGCGCGTGCTGGCAGCGGCATTGGAATAGCCCGAGATACCCTCCTCACACATGCGCGTGGTCACTTCTATCACACCCTGGATGCCCTGCTTGCCGGGCCCCACCGAGGCGTCGGTGATGATAGCCACGCTCTGCACCTCGCGCACCGATGTTTGCTGCAGATAGAGGTGTGCATTCTGCACGTAGTCGTTGCCGTCGACCTTGAGTACGAAGTTGGGGCTGAGTTCGCCGTTGCGGTCATACACCATTTCGGGCGACGCCTGAAGCACGTCGGCCAGCGAAGCCGTGGCGGGATAACCCATGCGGTTGGGGTAGAACGTCTTAACGCCGTTGCCCAGTTCCACCATGGGCTGTGGGGCGTCGTTGGCGGCGATGGCACTAGGCATGGCCAATGCCAGAGCGGTGGCAAATGCGGGGAGTAGATGTTTCATAATGAGGCGTATGTAGAAGGGTGGTGGTTTTTAATATAAAGTGGACGCACATGGAGTGAAGTGCGTCCATTTGGTTTCTTTTTGGTCGGTGGGGGGCAATCAATCGAATTTCTTGCGACGGAAGATGAAGTTGCGGCCTAGATACTTCTCGCGCACCACGGGATTTTCAGCCAGTTCCTCGCTCGAGCCCTGGAAGAGGATTTTACCCTCGAAGAGCAGGTAGGCGCGGTCGGTGATACTGAGTGTTTCGGGCGCGTTGTGGTCGGTGATGAGGATGCCGATGTTCTTCTCCTTCAGTTTGTAGACGATGCTCTGGATGTCTTCCACCGCGATAGGGTCGACGCCCGCAAACGGCTCATCGAGCATGATGAAGCGAGGGTTGATGGCGAGGCATCGCGCAATTTCGCAGCGGCGGCGTTCGCCACCCGAGAGGCGGTTACCTAGGTTTTTACGCACCTTCTGCAGGTGGAATTCGTTGAGCAGTTCCTCGAGTTTGTTGCGCTGGTATTCGGGCGTGGTGTTGGTCATCTCCAGCACCAGTCGCAGGTTGTCTTCCACGGTGAGGGTGCGAAACACCGACGCCTCCTGTGGCAGATAGCCGATGCCCAACTTAGCGCGCTTATATACGGGGAGTTTTGTGATTTCCACATCGTTGAGGTAAACGCGTCCTTCATTGGGCGTCACCAGACCGGTGG
Organism: Bacteroidales bacterium; assembly: GCA_030526455.1. Lineage (GTDB taxonomy): Bacteria > Bacteroidota > Bacteroidia > Bacteroidales > Muribaculaceae > Sodaliphilus. The sequence goes on from JAUNCU010000190.1 coordinate 3,510, forward strand.
TCATGTAGAACGTGGTGGTTTTGCCCGCACCGTTAGGACCGAGCAGCCCCACGATTTCGCCCTGGCGCACGTTGATCGACACGTGGTTGGCCACCACGCGCTGGCGGTATTTCTTCACCAGGTTGTCGGTGCTCAGCACCAGTTCGCCGGCTTCACCCGCCTTGTCGAGCGCTTCCACTATCTCCTTGCTGCTGCGCTTAGGCGCCTCGGGCTGTGGAGCGTCGGCCTGTGGGTTGGCTTCTTGCGCTAGTGGTGCTTCTTCGTTGACGGCAGCGACTTGTGGCGCTGGTTTTGATGTCTTTATCCAGGGTAACTTCATTCGATGTAGAGTAGGGGGGGATGAATCCTTATTTTTTGAAAATATGGCGCTTGGAGGCGTTTACTTCTTCAAGCGGCTCTTGATGTAGTCGGTGAGGAGGTTGATGGCCACCTCGTTGTGTCCGCCCTGAGGCACGATGATGTCGGCAAACTTCTTTGCGGGCTCAATGTGGAGATTGTGCATGGGCTTGAGCACGCGCTCGTAGCGGTCGATCACCATTTGTGGGGTGCGTCCGCGCTCTATGCAGTCGCGCGAAATCACGCGAATGAGGCGGTCGTCGGCCTCGGCGTCGACAAACACCTTGATGTCCATCATCTTGCGCAGGCGAGGGTCGCTAAACACGAGGATGCCCTCAATGAGCACCACTTCGTGGGGACCCATAGGGATGGTCTCTTCCTGGCGTGAGCAGGTGAGGTAAGAATAGGTGGGCATTTCAATCGATTTGCCAGCCTTGAGCATCTTCAGGTGCTCCAGGAGCAGTGTCCAGTCGAATGCTGCGGGCTCGTCGAAGTTGATGTTCTGACGCTCCTCAGCAGGCACGTGGCTAGAGTCCTTATAGTAATTGTCTTGGCTGATGATGCCCACTTCGCCCTTAGGAAGGCGTTGCATAATTTTCTTCACTACGGTTGTCTTACCCGATCCGGTACCGCCGGCGATGCCAATGATAAACATAATATTTTCAGTTATAGTTTAAGCGTTGAGTTATGTGAGCGTTTTGCCGTTTCGGCAAAACATTTCACAAAGATAACAATAATTTTGAGAAGTGAGAAGCGAGGAAAACAGAAATTAGCGTTTCTGGGGCTTGTGTTTCGGCGCCACAGGTCCTCGCCTTATGCTTCGGCAGCGCCGCCGTTGGCGATTTCGTCGTTGATTTGCTGAATGTAGTCGAGCAATTCTTCACGGCCGCGGCGGTCTTCGCTCGAGGTGATGAAGATGGGGGGCAGTTCTTCCCACTGCTCCAGCAGTTGGCGCTTGTAGTCGTCCACATTGCGCATACCCGCCTCGCGACCGAGTTTGTCCATCTTTGTGAACACGATGCTAAACGGCACACCGTTTTCGCCCAGCCATTCCATAAACTCAAGGTCGATTTTCTGGGGCTTGTGGCGGCTGTCGACCAGCACGAAGAGGTTGGTCATCTGCTCGCGCTGAAGGATGTAGGAGCGAATCATCTTCGAGAGTTGCTCACGGCTGTCCTTGCCACGGCGCGCATAGCCATAGCCAGGAAGGTCGACGATATACCACTCATTGTTGATGATGAAATGGTTGATAAGCAGGGTTTTACCCGGAGTGGAAGAGGTCTTCGCCAAGCCATTGCGGTTGGTGAGCATATTGATGAGCGACGATTTGCCCACATTTGAGCGACCAATGAAGGCATACTCAGGCTTCATGCCCTCAGGGCACTTCTTCACGTCGGCATTGCTGATTTCAAATTCGGCAGACTTAATGTTCATTTCGTGATTCATTTATATATAATGTGCAAAGGTAAGCATTTTTTTTCAGAAGAGCCTTTTTAGGAGTTAAGAAGATTCGTTTTAGAAGTTAAG
>JAUNCU010000191.1 GCA_030526455.1 Bacteroidales bacterium
GAGAAAGTGCGCAAGTATCGGCTATAGTTACGCACTTTCTATCGAAAAATCAGAGAAAGTGCGCAAGTATCGCTTGATTTCCTCGAAATTATTGCTAACTTTGCCACACAACAAAATAGAGCAACAATTATGGAAGGCAACCGATTGATCGGCAGAACCGAGGAACAGAAAATCATCAAGCGCTACATCGACAGTCCCAAGGCCGAGATGATAGCGGTGTATGGCAGGCGACGTGTGGGAAAAACATTTCTCGTGAAGCGAATGTTTGACGAGCGTTTCGACTTCGCTTTCACAGGCATGCACAATGTGACGCGAGCCGTGCTGCTTACGCAATTCCAAAGCGAACTGGAACGCTACAGCGGAATGACCTGCAAAAAACTGAGCAATTGGTTTGAGGCGTTCCATGCCTTGCAAGCCCATCTCGACACATTGAAAAAAGAAAAGATTATCCTTTTCTTCGACGAACTGCCCTGGATGGATACCCCAAAAAGCAATTTTATTGCCGCCTTCGGGCTGTTCTGGAACACATGGGCATCGATGAAATGCAATGTTAAAATCATCGTTTGCGGATCGGCCACCACTTGGATGCTATCGAAATTCATAGGCGACCGCGGCGGTCTCTACGGCCGGGTGTGCCGCTCGATTTGGCTAAAGCCGTTCACCCTTGGAGAAACCGAGCAGTTTGTCAATGAAGTGAAAGGGATGGAACTCTCCCGACGCCAAATCCTGGAAACCTACATGATATTTGGTGGCATCCCCTATTATCTCGATATGCTCGTGAAGGATTATCCGCTGACGAAGAATGTGGACGAACTGTTTTTCAAGCAAGGCGCACCGCTGCGCATGGAATTCAATTTCCTGTTTCGCTCACTATTTAAGGAAGCCGAAATCTACAGAAAAGTGGTGGAAACATTAGCCACAAAAATGAAAGGCATGACACGGAGCGAGATCAACGCCGAACTTCGCATAGCGAAAGGCGGCTTTCTGAGCGAGGTGCTCGACAATCTAATCAGTTGCGACTTCGTGAGGAAATATAATGCCATTGGCAAAAAAGCACAAGAGGCGCATTACCAACTCACCGACTTGTTTTCGCTCTTCTACCTGAGATTTGTGGCCATCGACAATGGCATCGATGAAGAATACTGGAGCAAGATTTCAGGAAAAGGAAAAACCCACACATGGGGCGGCTACGCCTTTGAGCAAGTGTGCCTGCACCATATCGCCCAAATCAAAAAAGCGCTGAGCATAGGTGGCGTGGTTGGCAACATCTGCTCGTGGTCGTGCAAGCCTTTCGTCGACAAAAACGGCACCTCATGGAAGGGCGGACAAGTGGATTTGCTCATCGACCGTGCCGACGACGTGATCAACGTGTGTGAAATCAAGCATGTGGCGAGCGAATATGTGATCGATGCCAACTATGAGCACCACCTGCGCGAAAGAGCAGCCCTGTTTCGCACCGTCACGAAAACCAAGAAAGCACTGCACCACACGTTCATCACCACCTACGGAGTGGCCAGAAACAAGCACAGCGGCATCGTACAATCGGAGGTAAAAATGGACGATTTATTCGAATAGCACCACTGAACACATTTCTCCAGGTGGGTAATAACTAGCACAAAAGGCTCCGGAGCGGGATTGCTTCGGAGCCTTTTTGCGTTATTTTGTGGGGCTATAAGCCTGTTAGGGGGGCGGGGCTTATGCTTTCTTGGTCTTGATGACGAAGACGCATGCTGCGGCGATTACGAGGAATGCGCCGGCGAGCATGAGCATATTGGGCTGTGAACTGCCCACGAGGCTCATTACCACGCCACCGGTGGCTGCTGCCACGATTTGAGGCAAGCAGATGGTGCAGTTAAACAAGCCGAGCACGGTGCCCATGCGTGAACTGCCTTCGAAGGCGTTGGTCACGAAGGTGAATGGCATGGCGAGCATCGCTGCCCAAGCACAACCGATAAGGAAGTAGGGCACGAAGAGCATGTACTGATTGGTGCAGAATGGCACGAGTGCGAAACCTGCCGCGCCAATCACGAGGCTGAGCGCATAGGCGAGTTTGGTGCTCTTGAACTGTGGCAATACCACTGCCCAGATCACGCTACCCACAGCCTGCACGGCGAAGATCACGCCCACCCAGTTGCCAGCCTCTTGGTAAGCGGCGCTGGCGGTGTCTTTGGTGTTCCACACGGTTTCGGCGATGGAGCCGTTGGTGTAGGTCCACATGTAGAGGAAGGCAGCCCAGCAGAAGAATTGCACGATACCCACCTGGAAGAATACGCTCCACGCGCCTTCTGGCTCTTTGGTCTTGGCCTTGCCGGTTTCGCTCACCTCTTCCTTGATTTGATACTGGGCAAACTCTTCGGGTGGCATTTCGCGCACGTTCATCATGGTGTAAACCACACAGCCGATGAGGATGGCGGCGCCGATGTAGAACGACCAGATTACAGAGTCGGGCACCTGTCCCTTAGGCGCAATGTTCTGGATGCCGATGGCGGTGAAGAGCAAGGGGAACACGTAGCCCACGATGGAACCGGCGTTACAGAGGAACGACTGGATACTGTAGGCCTTGGTTTTCTGCTTTTCGTTCACGAGGTCGCCCACCATCATCTTGAAGGGCTGCATGGCCATGTTGATGCTGGTGTCGAGAAACATGAGGGCAATCAAGCCAAACACCATCGCGCCGCTCACTGCCAGGCCAAAGGAGCCGGCATTAGGGAGCAAGCACATCACGAGCACTGCCACAAATGCGCCCACGAAGAGATAAGGGATGCGGCGGCCGAAACGACACCAGGTCTTGTCGCTAAAGTAGCCCACGAGAGGCTGCACGAGCATACCCATCAGCGGTGGGAGAATCCAGAAGAAACTCAAGTCGTGAGGGTCGGCACCAAGGGTGGCAAAGATGCGGCTAATGTTGGCGCTCTGCAGCGCGTAGGCAATTTGCACCCCGAAGAAACCGAAACTGATGTTGAACAGTTTCGTGAAACTTAAATCAGGTTTTGTCTTAAGCATAATGTATTAATGTTTTAGATGTTATTTAGTCTTGAAGAGGAATGAGATGGTGTGCTCATATTGCTCACCCTTGTCGAGCACCTGGCTGGGGAAATTGGGGTGGTTGGGCGCGTCGGGCATGCCTTGGCACTCGATGGCCACGCCGTCGTAGTCGAAGTAGGTGCGGTTGCCGCTGCGGGTGGCGGGGCAGCCCGAGAGCCAGTTGCCGGTGTAGATTTGCACGGCGGGCTGGGTGGTGCTCACCTCGAGCACGCGGCCGGTGGCTTCGTCTTCGAGCACGGCAGCAAGCGTGATTTCTCCCTTCTGTGCGCCATCGATGGCGTAGCAGTTGTCGTAGCCCTTGCCATAGGCGAGCGCGGGGAAAGGCTTGCGGATGTCTTCGCCCAGCGTTTTCGCTGTGGTGAAGTCCATGGGTGTGCCCGCCACGGGAGCGATTTCGCCTGTGGGGGTGAGGTTTTCGTCGGTCACGAGGAAGTGGGAGCAGTTGAGCATGAGTTTCTGGCCCAGCACGCTGCCTGAAGCCTCGCCACGGAGGTTGAAATAAGCATGGTTGGTGAGATTGATGACGGTTTTCTTGTCGGTGGTGGCCTTGATGACGAGGCGCAATTCGCAGGCGTCGGTCCAGGTGTATTCGGCGGTCACCTTCAGCGTGCCAGGGTAGCCGGCTTCGCCATCGGGGCTCACGAGGGAGAACACCACGCCACAGTCGGTGGCTTCACTGTCCCAAATCTTGTTGAAAAAGCCTTCGCTACCGCCATGCAGGGCGTTGGGGCCATTGTTGATTTCGAGTTGATAGTCAACGCCGTCGAGCGTAAATTTGCCCGCTGCGATGCGATTGGCATATCGGCCAGGGATTTTGCCCATGCAAGGGCCGTCGCCGATGTAGGAAGCGGCGTCGGCATAGCCGAGGGCCACGTTTTCGAGATTTCCTTCTTTATCGGGAACGACAACGGCATTGATGCCCGCTCCCAGAGCCGAGAGTTCCACCCATGCCCCAGCGGCATTGGTGATCTTATAGATGGCGATTTCGCCACGTGGCGAAGAGGCCACAGTCTTAGTTACATTCATTAGTAAAAGTATAGTAGTTTTTAATTATTTACGGGTTAATTAGAAGAACCACATGGCACATTTATGCATAGAGGGTCAACTTATGGCAAATATACAAAAAAATTATGAAACACATCCCATTATCCCCCACCCCACTCTAGTAAAAAACAATGCAAACGATTGCGAAACACCCGCGCAAAATGATTATCTTTGTTGGAAATTTACAAAAAACACTATACCTCGACATGAATCGTATCACCGCTTTGGCCGCTGTGGCACTGGTGTGCTGCACGGCATTCGCACAGAAAAAGGAACTGAAATACTACGACGCGCGCAACTATCCGCTGCTGGGTTGCCCTGTGGAGCCACAGCAGCGCAACGCATGGGTGCGACTGCCCGACTCGCTGAAGGAGAAAACCAACGACAACCTCTGGCGCTGGGGCAACTGCCCCGCCGGCATGGCGGTGCGCTTCGCGAGCGACGCCACCGAGATAGGCGTGAAATACGTGACCGCCACCACTTTCAAGATGAACCACATGACCTACACCGGCATCCACGGTGTGGACCTCTACATGCTCGCCGACAATGGCGAGTGGGAATTTGTGCAGTCGGGGCGCCCCGCCTACGATAAGCGCCAGTTTCAGCGCACGCTCATGAGCAATATGGAGAAGCGCCAGCGCGAATACATGCTCTTCCTGCCACTCTACGACGGGCTCGACAGCCTGGAGATAGGCGTCGACTCGGCATCAGTCATCACGCAGCCTCGCGCCGTGATCAATCGCAAGCGCCCCATCGTGAGTTACAGCACCAGCATAGGCGAAGGTGGCTGCGCCAGCCGCCCCGGCATGGTGCACACCGCCATCATGCAGCGCCACCTGCAGCGCGAAATCATCAACTTCGGCTTCAGCGGCGGCGCACAGTTGCATCCTGAATTTGCTGAGGTGATGGGAAAAATCGAGGCCGGCCTCTACATCATCGACTGCCTGCCTAATTGCACTTCACAGATTCTGAAAGACCGCCTCATCGCCTTCGTCGACATTCTGCGGAAGATGCGTCCCGAGGTGCCCATCCTCTTCGTGGAAAGCCCCATCTTCCCCATTTGCCGCCTCGACCAGAAAGTGGGCGACGACATACGCGAGAAAAACGCCGTGTATCGCAGCCTCTTTGAGCAACTCGAAGCCCGCGGCGAAAAGAATATCCACTATTTCTACGGCGACGAAATCATAGGCACCGACTACGACAACACCGTGGACAACTACCACTTCACCGACCAAGGCTTCACCCGCTTCGCGCGAGTGCTAGAACCAGCC
>JAUNCU010000192.1 GCA_030526455.1 Bacteroidales bacterium
CGAAACAAGGGAGGTGGTGGAAATCGTTGACGGAAATCAGTACATTTCCGAACAACGGTTCAAAATCAACGAATATCACTGCTGCCTCCAGCCTGTGAACCAGTTCGGCGAGGTTTTCGTGGGCGAGGATGCTCCCTCCATCGAACTCGATTTCGTGCCCGTCAGGATTGACGAGCTGGACGAGGACAGGGGCAACTGCATGTTCCTCTCCTTCTCATCCTATGCCGAACCCAATCCCGACGGGACACGAGTGGACGACGATGACGTCGCCGAGAGTGAGGAGGGCGAACTAATCCAGCCCTATATCGTTCAGGAGCTGGAGAACGGCGAGCAGGAGAAGTCAACGGAATACTATTCCAAAATTTTCGTGGCGTTCTGGGATGGAGCGCTGGAAGCGGGCGGAATGAATCCGCACCCCTACACCGACAGCGTGATCGTGCGACATGACGGAACGATATTCCGGCCGCACTACTCGCTGCGCATCAACCGCCCCAACGGGATGATGCGCTTCTCCACCCACCGCATCGATACGCGCCAGACCTACACCTTCTCCTTCCTCGCCGACAGCATCCCTGACGTGCGCGCCGTTTTCCACATCAACGGCAAGCGCTACCTCGCCGAAAAAATCACTGCTACATTCACCGCCGAGGCCGGCATGTCGCAGCTCCTAAAAGGCACCTTCCGCAAGATAATCGAGTAAAAAGGAAACACCTAAGGAAACACCCCCTTCACACCCGTTTTCATCAAAACGGGAAAAGCCCCGTGAGCAGGAAACACGCTCACAGGGCTTGTGGAGAGGGTATTTCTTTTTTGAAACACTTGTGGTAACACTTGGGGAAACACCTAAGGCAACACAAAAGGAAACACTAAAAGCAACACAAAAGGAAACACCTTAGGAAACGCAGAGGGAAACACTATTTCTTGCCGTAGAGCACCCAGTCAAGCACCTTCCTGTTGGCCTCGTCAACCTTGCTCTGATCAAAGTCGATATAGATGTCGGTAACAGTGTTCCCGCCATGCCCAAGCGCATGCGCAATCACATCCTTGGGAATATCCAGCGAAGCAGCAATAGTAGCCCAAGAATGCCGAGCCCAATAGGTGGTCAGTTCGGGGAACAAAGGCTTTCTCGTCTTCTTACCACCCAGTCCGCTGCGCTTCACTTCGCCCAACTTCTTCAACTCGCGATTGATGCGGCGGGTGTATTCATTGTGGTCATTGTACTTGTCGCGAATATAGACAAGCCAGTTCTCCCCTGCCAGCCTATCAATGAGTTCAAGTGCCTCAGGTTCAACCTTTACACTATAGAGGCGGTGCGTTTTCTTGCGGCGATATTCTATGCGCCCATCCTCTATGCGCTTGAGATTGGCAAGGTCGGCCACGTTGATGCCTATCAGCATGAAAATCAGCTTAAACATGTCAAGGTATTTCTGCGCGTACGCTTCGGGCTGGAAGTTGAAGAGCATTCGCAGCTTTTCAACGGGGAGGCTCCTTTTCTTGGTGGCCTCAGGGCGTATCTTGAAGCGCCTGAAGGCATACGTGGAAGTGATTTCATCGTCGATAGCATCATTCACCACCGCACGGATATTGCGCAAATGAATGTTTCGCGCATTCTTGCCGGCAGTCTCTGCCATGAAGTTCTCGAACGATACGAGCCAGTTCTTCGTCACGTCCTCAAACTGCATCTCATTCAACGCATCCTCGCCCATGAAGGCTACCATGCGGCGATAGGTCTGCATATACACGCCACAAGTGCTTTTGCTCTTTGAATGAGCGAATTGCAGAAAGCGGTAGGCGAAGCGCGTAGTGCGGTCCACCGCATTCTCCTCTTCCTCCTCCTCGGGATCCAGCGCCTGCTCTACCCTCTTCTTGATGTCGGAGGCAGACATATCCTTGGTTGAGAGGCTTTCTATCACCGAATCAACCTGGCGCTTGAATGTAGTGATGTAAAGATTGAACTGGCTTTTCTTGGGATGCAGCACCACCTTGTCTTTACAGGGGTCCCACTGGACATCACTCAGGCGGATGTCGGTGGTAAGCATCGCGGTACGACTTTTGTGGTTAATCGCAAGTTTGAGCGGAAATAAACTCGCTGAGCTCTTGACACGCGTGTCAAGGTAGAATCTTGTTGTTGCCATGACTTAAAAACGTCGGCAATACACACGATTTTTAGGACACCGAATTTGCAGTTTTCGCGCAGTTTTTCTGCAGTTTTGCGCGATTTGCAGTTTTTTTTGCTGTGTTTGTGCAGTTTTGTGCAAATAAAGTTAAAAATGTGCGCTTTTTGCCTTTTTTTTTAAGCAAATTTAACAGCAATTTACCTGAAAAAAGGTGGAAAATCATTGCCTAATTGGCTGATTTTCACACCTTTACCTTCTTAGTGATTCGGCTGGGACTCAAACCCAGGACCCACAGCTTAGAAGGCTGTTGCTCTATTCAGCTGAGCTACCGAACCAGATTCTTCTCTGCTCTGCGCGCTGAGGCGCGGGGCGAGAACTGTGTTTTGCTGCAATCGTTGTCGGGCGGGAGGGAATGCCTTTTTCGCTAAAAGAGTTTTACTCTGTGGCTGCCTAGAGCGTGCCCGATACTTTTGCGAGTGCAAAGTTAATAACTTTTTTGCTCGTTTCCAAAATTTTTTGCGCTTAACCATTCTTTTTCGCTACATTAACGAAAAAGAATGGCTATTTCACGGCTGTTTTCCCTCTTCGCGTTAGCGCTGGAAGTGTGATTTGGGGAGTTGGCGCATGTTGTAGCGCGAGGCCATGGTTTCGCCGTAGGCTCCCGCCGAGCGGATGGCGAAGAGGTCGCCGCGCTTGGAGATGGGGAGTTTTTCGTCGCGGCCAAACACGTCGCTCGACTCGCAGATGGGGCCTACCACGTCGTAGACGTCGCTGGCGGTGTCGCACGATGAGATGTTTTGAATCACGTGGTGGGCTTCGTAGAGGGCGGGGCGAATGAGGTCGGTCATGCCGGCGTCGAGAATCACGAATTTCTTGTTGCGGTTCTCCTTCACAAACACTACGCGGGCGATGAGCGAGCCACACTGTGCCACGATGGAGCGGCCGAGTTCGAAGTGCAGTTCCTGTCCTTTGCGCAGTTTGAGGCGGCGCTTGAAGGTGTCGAAGAAGTGCTCAAAATCGGGGATGGCGTTCACGTCGGGCTTGTTGTAGTCGATGCCGAGGCCGCCGCCCACGTTGATCATCTCGAAGTGGATGTCGTGGCGGTCGAAGTATTCGAGCAGGCCGTTCACGCTTTCGCAGAGCATGCTGTAGGGCTTCATGTCGGTGATTTGCGAACCCACGTGGAAGTGGAGGCCGCGCAGGTGGATGTTGGGCAGCGAGAGTGCTTTCTTCACGGCGGTGGAAAGCATCTCGATGTTGATGCCAAATTTGTCTTCAGCCGTGCCGGTGGTGATGTAGCGATGGGTGTGGGCGTCGATGTCGGGGTTCACGCGAATGGAGATGTGGGCGATTTTGCCCTTCTTACTCGCCAGTTCGTTGATCACCTCGAGTTCGGGCACCGACTCCACGTTGAAGCAGAAGATGTCGTTGTCGAGGCCGAGGTTAATTTCGGGGTCGGTCTTGCCCACGCCCGAATACACCATGCCGCTGGCCTGGAATCCGGCGCCGAGGGCGGCCTGAATTTCGCCACCGCTCACGAGGTCGACACCGATGCCGCGCTTAGCGATTTCTTCGAGAATGGTCTTGTTGCCGTTGGCTTTCACGGCATAGTGCACTTTATAGGGATAGCCCTTAATTTGACGCTCAATCTCGTCGAGTGTCTTGTTGAGCAACTTCAAGTCGTAGAAGTAGAAAGGAGTGGGTGTCTCCTGAAATTTCTGCAATGGAAAGCGATACATAGGGTATTTTTATTTAGGAGTTATGAAGTTAAGAAGTTATGACAATAGCATACCATCCCAAAGGATTTAGCAATATCACCAATGATAGGAAATGCAAAGAAACTGCAGGCGAAACTATCGTCTTAACTTCTTAACTCCCGATAACTTCTTAACTTCCAATAATCTCTATTTCTGATGTTTATTGTATTGTTCTTTAGTTTTGCCGTGACGGCTTTCGAGGTCGGCCACCACGTCTTCGATGCGCAAGCCTTTCGACGAGAGGAGCACGATGAGGTGGTAGAGCATGTCGCTGGCCTCATAAATCATGCGGCCTGGGGTGCCGTTGGCTGCTTCGAGAGCGGTTTCGAGCGCTTCTTCACCCACCTTCTGCGCCATGCGATTAACGCCGGCCTTGAAGAGCGATGTGGTGTAACTGCCCTCGGGCATCTCTTCGCGACGGCGGTCGATGAAGTCTTGAAGATGACTCAAGAAACTGATTCCAAGGCTATTGTCGTCACAGAAGCAAGTGGCGCTACCGGTGTGGCACACGGGGCCATTTGGCACTGCGTGCACGAGCACGGTGTCGCGATCGCAGTCCACCTCCAGACTCACGAGGTCGAGGAAATGGCCACTTTCTTCACCCTTGGTCCACAATTTATTACGCGTGCGACTCCAGAAAGTCACCTTCTTGGTTTCGAGCGTGACGTCGAGGGCTTCCTTGTTCATAAAGCCCACCATCAGCACATTTTTGGTGTGTGCATCTTGCACCACGGCGGGGATGAGTCCGCCCAGTTTATCGAAATCTATATTCATTTCGTCGGTTATATTCTTACGTTAATATTTTCTTTTCTTAAATACTGCTTCAGTTCGCCAATGCCTATTTCTCCGAAGTGGAACACGCTGGCTGCCAGCGCTGCATCGGCCTGGCCCAGGGTGAAGGCATCCTTGAAATGCGCCATCGCGCCACAGCCGCCCGAAGCGATCACGGGAATGCTCAGCGCCTCGTGCAGAGCAAGCAGCGCCTCGTTGGCAAAGCCCTGCTTAACGCCGTCGTGGTTCATGCTGGTGAATAGAATTTCGCCCGCACCGCGTTCCTGGGCTTCATGTGCCCACTCCACGAGCCTTCGCTCGGTGGGCTCATGGCCGCCTTTCACGTAGCAGATCCACTCGCCATTGTCTTCGAGGCGGGCGTCGATAGCCACCACACACACCTGGTTGCCATACGCGGCCGAGATTTCGGAGATCAATTCGGGGCGGCGCAGTGCCGATGAATTGATCGAAATCTTGTCGGCTCCGGCGCCCAGCAGGCGAGCCACGTCGTCGACGGTGCTAATGCCGCCGCCCACGGTGAACGGAATGCTCACGCGCTCAGCCACGCGGCGAACGAGGTCGACGAAGGTTTCGCGCCCCTCGTAGGAGGCGGTGATGTCGAGATACACCAGTTCGTCGGCGC
>JAUNCU010000193.1 GCA_030526455.1 Bacteroidales bacterium
TTGCAGAACCCATTTTCTTGTTGGGACGCTATACCTGGCGTCCGCGCCTGGGATTTTACACTATTATTTTGATTACCAACGCCTAATGCGGATGCGATGTATCGCGTCCCTACCATGAATTTCCCGATTTTGGGCGTATTTGTGAATTTTGACACACCCCCTTGCTCTATGTTTTGCCCTCCTTGTTCTGCGTTTTGGCATCCACTGCCAAATTCTCTCCCATTATGGCAGGGCGTTGATGGTGGCGGCTTTTACTTTGAAGAAGTTGTTTTCGCCTTCGTCGAGGAGGCGGTATTCGCTGTGGTTGCCCCACGAGGCGGGTTGGTCGTAGATGGTCATGTCTTCGCCCGTGTCGTTGGCCACGTAGTCTTTGATCTTGTTCTGCCACTCGATGATGCGGGCCTTGCTGGCGTGCAGGCCGAAGAGACCGTCGTCGGCAGCCAGTTCCTTCAGGTAGCCGATGTATTTCGCCTTGAAGTCGGGGAAGGCGAGCAGTCGGCGTATGAGCGGATATTCCTTCTTGCCCCAGTTGAGCGGGTCGTGTCGGCCGGCGTCGCTCTGCACACCGCACTCAGCCGAGGTGCCGAGGGTGTTGTCGTAGTCGTAGGGGATGAAGAAGAATTTGTAGTTGTAGAGGTCGGTGGAGTTGAAGTAGATGTAGTAGTTGTTGGCATTGTTCCAGTAGTCGTCCCACATGCCCACAGCCACGTTCACGGCATAGGTGCGCAGCAGCAGGTCCACATCGCACACCTCGTTGATCCACTTGTAGAAACTCTCGTCGCCCTTGCCATTGAGTTTGAGCATGAAGTCCACCAGTTGCGCCTTGGCGGCCTCAAATTGGTCTTCGTTGTTCTCGAGGCAGTAGGTGTGGTCGCGGTCGTCGTCGAAGTAGATGTCGGCGTTGGTGTCGTTGAGGCCCGCCTTCGCCTGTTCGCCCTTCCAGAGGAAGCCCTTGTTGCTCACGAATTGCGACTTGCGGCGCTTCAGGAAAGCCTTGTCGATAGGCTCAATCATCTCATACACGCCATAGTACACCTCCTTCTTGTCGCCCTCAATGTGGAGATAGATGCGGCAGTAGGTGTCGTCGCAGCCCGTCCACACGCCGTAGCGGCGGAAGAGGTCGTAGCAGTACATCTCGCGCACGTAGGTGGGGTCGTCTTTCAGCCACTTGAGCGTGAGTTTCTTGATGCCCAGCAGGGTGTGTTCGTCGTCGTCGATGAATTTGTCGAATTTCACGCCGAAGTGCACGTGTTGCCAGTCGGTGTAGTTAGGGTTGTGCATGCGTCCCTTTGCGCCCGCTTCAGGGCGGCGGCGCGAGGTGTTGCCACGCAGGCGCAGACCTATGGAGTCGATCACCGTGCGGTCGCCATTTTTCAGATAGGTGGCTTGCGCCACGATGTATTGCTTCGTGTTGGGGTCGGCGTCGTAGGCGGCGAGCAGCGCGTTCCAGTCGTCAACCTTGATGTTGAAGTGAATTTCGGGGAAGGCGTCGTAGTCCCACACATAGTCGTGGGCGGTCTTCAACTCGTGGCCCGAGAGAATGAGGTTGATGAGTTCGGTCACATCGCTCACGTTGATGTCGCCATCGCCGTTGATGTCGGCGCATCCGGCATCGAATCCGGGCGCTTCCAGGCCCAGGATGTGGTTGATAAGCGTGGTCGCGTCGCTCACGTCGAGACTCAAGTCGGTGTTCACGTCGCCGCGGTAGAAGGTGCGGGCGTTAGATGCCAGCGCAAGGCACAGCACGAGTGCCAGTGTGGAAATGTATCGTTTCATTTGGTTATGTGAAATTTATTCATTTTTATCGGGGCAAAGGTAGTGAAAATGCATAACATATCAAAGCCTGCGCTATATTTTCCCCCGAGATAAACGGCAAGTGGCGGAAAATGCGTATTTTTGCAGAAACAAATCGAAACAATGACACTTTCTGCTGATTTTATCGCCCAGATGCGCACCATTCTGCCCGAAGAATGCGATGCGCTCGTTGAGGCCATCACCACCACGGCGCCCTCGGTGTCGATACGCGTGAACGGCCGCCGCGGCATCGCCCTCGAGGCTCCCGCCCAGGAGCGCGTGCCTTGGTGTCCGCTGGGGCGCTACCTGCCCGAGCGCATGCCCTTCACCTTCGACGTCGATTTCCAGACGGGCCGCTACTATGTGCAAGACGCCTCTTCGATGTTTATCCACCACGTGCTGCGCCACCTGGTGAACGAGCCCGTGCGCTACCTCGACCTCTGCGCCGCTCCGGGCGGAAAAACCACCACCGCCATCTCGGCACTGCCCGAGCAGTCGCTGGTGGTGGCCAACGAAATCATGCCCGCGCGCGCCCGCGTGTTGCGCGAAAATATAGTGAAGTGGGGGAGTGCACGATGCATCGTCACTAGCAACGCCCCCAAGGACCTCGGGCGCCTCACCCATTTCTTCGATGTGGTGGCGGCCGACGTGCCCTGCAGCGGCGAAGGCATGATGCGCAAAGACGAGGAAGCCCGCGAGCAGTGGACGCCCGCGCTGGTGCAGCAGTGCGCCGCATTGCAGCGCAGCATCATCCACGACATCTGGAACGCCCTGCGCCCCGGTGGCCTGCTCATCTACAGCACCTGCACCTATAATCGCGAGGAAAATGAGCGCATGGTGGAGCATCTGGTGAATGACTACGGCGCCGAATCGGTGGAAATTCCCGTGGATGCCTCGTGGCGCATCCATCCCGCCATCGACAGCCCACACCACTGCTACCGCTTTATGCCACATCGCACCGCTGGCGAAGGCCTCTTCATGGCGGTGCTGCGCAAACCCGCCGACGAGCCTCGAGCCGAGTTGCGCATCAAGAAGGCCAAAGGCGGCAAAAACGCCAAGGCGAAACCCGCGCCCGTGCCTCGCGGTGTGGACGCATGGCTCCACGACGCAAAGCGCTACGCCTTGAGCGTGGAGGGTGAAGACGTGGTGGCACTCCCTGCCGACATCGCCCCACTGATGCCCGTCCTGGCCGATTTGCACGTGCTCCACGCTGGCGTCACGCTGGGCACCATCAAGGGCAAGAACTGTGTGCCGAGCCACTCGCTGGCGCTCTCCGAAGCCCTCTGCCCCGAAGCCTTCCCCAGCGCCGAGGTCGACTACGCCACCGCCATGGCCTACATGCGCGGCGAAGCCATCGTGCTGCCCGGCGCTCCCCGTGGCTACGTGCTGCTCACCCACCGCGGCCGCCCCATCGGCTTTGCCAACAACCTGGGCAACCGCGCCAACAACCTTTACCCCAAAGCCTGGCGCGTGCTCAGCACCCACATCCCCGCCGAAGAGCCATCGGTGCTGTGATGGCACGCAGCCGGTGCATAAATCGGGCGCATTTTGTGCCTAATGTGGGAATTATTGAGTAACTTTGCAGTTGCATTCACAATTTAAACTATTGATTATTATGCTGAAAGAAAATACCGTCAAGATTTTTGAGCAGAGTTTCAAAGAAAACTGGGACAGCCCTTGCTTGACCGACTATAACACCAAAGAGACCATCTCTTACGCCGACTTCGCGCGCAACATCGCACGCCTCCACCTTTTCTACAAGGAAATCGGCATCCAGCAGGGCGACCACATCGCCATCATCGGCAAGAACAACCCCACCTGGGTGACGCTCTTCCTTGCCACCATCACCTATGGCGCCGTGATTGTGCCCATCCTCCAAGACTTCAACCCCAACGATGCCCAGCACATCGTGAACCATAGCGAGGCCAAACTCCTCTTTGCCAGCAAGAGCAACTGGGAAAGCCTCGATTTCGACAATATGCGCCTCGTGCGCGCAGCCCTCTCGCTCGACGACCGTTCGCTCTACGAGCAGAAGGAGGGCGAAGTGGTGGCCGACGTGCTCGCCACGCTCGACGAGAAATTTGCCGCCGCTTATCCCGGTGGCTACACCATCGACGATGTGAAGTATCCCGAAGTGCCGGGCGACCGCCTCATGGACATCAACTACACCTCAGGCACCACCGGTTTCAGCAAGGGTGTGATGATCACGGGCAACAACCTGTGTGGCAATATCGTGTACGGCATCAACTCGGGCCTCTGTTTCCGCGGCTCGCGCCACCTCTCGTTCCTGCCGCTCGCCCACGCCTACGGCTGCGCCTTCGATATGCTCGCGCCCCTCGCCATCGGTGGCCACATCACCCTGCTGGGCCGCATCCCTTCGCCTAAGGTGATTGTGAAGGCCATGGGCGAGGTGAAGCCCAATCTGGTGATTCTCGTGCCACTGGTGCTCGAAAAAATCTACGCCAAGATGATTGTGCCCATGATCAGCAAGGGCATGCTCCGCTGGGCGCTCGCTGTGCCTTATCTCAACGAGAAAATCTACGACCAAATTCGCAAGAAACTCATCGAGGCCTTTGGCGGATGCTTTGAGGAAATCATCGTGGGCGGCGCGCCGTTCAACGCCGAAGTGGAAGACTTTCTCTACAAGATACGTTTCCCATTCTCGGTGGGCTACGGCATGACCGAGTGTGCTCCGCTGGTGAGCCACACGCCATGGCGCGAATTCGTGCCCCACAGCGCCGGCCGCGTCCTGCCTGGCCTGATGGAATGCCGCATCGACAGCGAAGACCCCGAAAACATCCCCGGCGAAATATGCGTGCGCGGCGAAAACGTGATGCAAGGCTACTACCACAACAATGAAGCCACCGACAAGGTGCTCCACGACGACGGCTGGCTCCACACGGGCGATATGGGTACGCTCAGCGCCGACGGCACCATCTTCATCCGCGGACGCCTCAAGACCATGCTCCTGGGCGCCAACGGCCAGAACATCTATCCCGAAGAAATAGAAGCGAAACTCAACAACATGATCTTCGTGAACGAAAGCCTCGTGGTAGAGCGCGAAGGAAAACTCGTGGGCCTCGTGTATCCCGACTACGACACCATGGACGCCATGGGCGTGACACGCGACCAACTTCCAGAGAAAATGGAGGAAATTCGTGCCGAACTCAACAAACTCGTGGCTCCGTATGAGCGCATCACCAGAATTGAACTTATCGCAAACGAGTTTGAAAAAACTCCAAAGCGTAGTATCAAGCGCTTCTTGTATAGTCATTAGTAAGGAAAATCCTCGGTTTTTCTTATAAATCGCAAGAATTTACGCAACCAAATCGTGGTTCACAATATTTAACACATCTCGATTAAACCAAAATATCTTTATTTATCACGTTGAATAACAGCTGATTATGTGAAAAATTTTGGTGGTTTTTGCGAAAAATTGACAAATATCCGGTGCGGCGCTCAAA
>JAUNCU010000194.1 GCA_030526455.1 Bacteroidales bacterium
CAGATCTCACAGATCACACAGATTTTTAATTCGCTTAATTTAAAAATTCGCTTAATTCGATTAATTCGTGAACACTACCCCACACAGATCTCACGGATCACACAGATTTTTAATTCGTTTAATTTAAAAATTCGCTTAATTCGTGAACACTGCCCCACACAGATCTCACGGATCACACAGATTTTTAATTCGCTTAATTCGTGAACACTGCCACTCGGATGGGGATAAAAAAGTTCCCGCAGGAGCCTTTTGGGCCGCTGCGGGAACTCGCATTCTATGTGTAGAGATTTGTGTTGTCGTCGTTTTGATGGGGCAAGAGTCGCCTCAAAAAAATCCGTGAGATCCGTGTGGGGCTGTGTTCAACGAATTAAGCGTCATCGGCTTGCCGCTTCGCTTGCGAAGAATTAAACGAATTATTCTGTTTAATCTCGTTGAATCTGTGTGAGCCCTAATCAATCCGTGAGATCCGTGAGATCTGTGTGGGGCAAGAGGCACGAGGCGCGGGGCTTACTTCAGCACTTTTGCTGATGAGGTGGTGCCGTCGGTGTAGGTGGTTACCAGCACGTTTACGCCGTCGTGTGGACGGGCTGATGGCACGCCGAGCATGTTGTAGTAAGTCACCTTTGCCACGGTCTTTGAGCCAGTGACTTCGGTTACGCCTGTCACCACTTCAGGGTCTTGGACGATGGTGTGGGTCACCTTAGCCACATAGGTAGAGTGGTCGTTGAGTTGACTCACGTGGGTCACTTCGTTGTTCACGAGGTAGATGTCCACATGCACTTCTTCGTTGGTCTGTGCGCCCTTTGCGAAGATTTTCTCAAATGCCATGTCGGTTTCCACGTCGTACCAAGCCTTGCCGTCGGCATCGCCATGGATGCTTGAGCGGCGCTTAGCGCTGTCCTTGTCGGGCCAGCCCACCTGGTAACTTCTCATACCCACAGCCATTGGGCAGATTTCGCCGTCCACGAAGTCATACCAGTGGAAGTAGCCCAAGCAGCCATTGCCACTTTCAAGCATGGCACTGGTGATGGGGTGAGTATAGCCGTTCACCACATAGTATTCGGGCCTGTATTCGCCACCCACCTTCACACGCACCACGGCGTTGAGGTTTTCGGCGGTGTGAGCGTCGGGCACGAGGGTCACATAAGCGTCGAGACCGTAGTTGAGGCTCTTAGGATAGGTGAGGCCGTGGCCAGCGCCAGTACCGGTACCATCGGTGAAGGTGTTTTCCTGATCCACGAAGGTTGGGATCACGAGGTCGGGATCGAGCAGGTCGCCGCCCTTGGCGTTGACGATGCGCTCCACGTCTTCATCCGAACCCATCTTTGGAATCCAGTAAGAGAACTGGCTTTCGAAATCGCCGGTAACTTGATTCATGCCGTTGTTGTACTGGGTGTTCACACGCGAGGTGAAACCTGCAGTCACGTCGTATACGGCGTAGATCACGATACCCTGCTTGCCTTCGTTGTTGTAGTTGTCGGGGAGGATGTTGTTAGCCTTATCGAAGTCGCCATCGGCGGGAGCGTTAAACACGATGTGGTGGCGGATGCCTGAAGTTTCCTTGAAGTTGAGCACTTCAGAGAGTTTCACATCGCCTTCGCTGTCGTATTTCGCTTCTTGATACTTATAGTAGAAGCCCACGAATTCATAAGGATAGTTGGCAGGCGCGGAGAGGGTCACTTCCTTGCCCACACCCACGGTGAGCCACTGGCGAGCACTCACGTAACCACCATCGCTAGCCATATTGATGTTGGCAGCACCGGTAGTGGGCACACCCACAACGAGGATGTTGCGCACGGGGGTGTTGAAGGTGTAGGTGGTGGCGTCGATGAGCGAAACGGTGTTAGCATCGTTCTCAGGGCGGCAGATGGCTGCGGCGTGCACGCTCCAGCCGTCGGTGCCACTCACGGGGTCAACATCGGTGTAGCCGATAGATGCAAGCACCTCAGCCCAGGTGAACGACTTCGATTCTTCAGTGAAATATGCATCAGCATCACCCTTCACCACCAGTTCACCATCGCTGTTGAAGAGCGAGAAGTAGTAGTAGGTGCGCACCTTCTTGTCGGTGGTGTTGTAGAGGTCGGGGTGCTTAACGTAGTTGTCTTGAGTAATCGTGATGGCTGGACGCTCGGGCTGGTTGGAGTCGTAGGTCTTCGAGCGTGGGTCGATCACGGGAGCATTGATGGCCTGGCGCTCGAGCGGCTCTTCACCGGGAACGATGTCGCCGATGCGGAGGTTGGCGTAGTATTGAGCCATCACCCAGTCGCCTTGGTGCTGTGCCGAATAGGTGTCGGTATCCACCTTCTGGTCGTAGTGGAAGAAGGCGTAAGGATAAGCCTCGAAGAACACGGCGATAGAGTTGTCGCCTTGCTCGGTCATCGAACTATACTGTGCGGTTTCGGAGAGGCCACCTTCGGGGTCGTCTTGCTTGCTAGCGGTCACATTGTCGAATGGATCGGAGAGCGAGAAGCGTGGAGTCCAGTTGATGGTGTTGCCAGCCTGCTTAGGAGCAGTGTAGAGGGTGAGGCTCGAACGAGACTTATTGCTATAGCGGTTCACACGGTCCTTTGGCAAGCAGTGAAGCACGTAGTTGCCGTTCTTGCCCTTATAGGTGGTGATGGCGCCGTTAGCAGGTACCAAAGCCGACAAATTGTTGCTGGTAGCCTTTGTGGGCACACCACGGAAAGTGCCATCGGCATTCTTCGACACTGCGATGGTGTAGAATGAGCGGCTGTCGCTGCTATAAGAGTCGCGAATAGAGAGCAGGAATGTGTTGTCGGCAAGTTGTGTAACGTTGGCTTCGTCGTAGCCGTAGTCGTCCGACACGTAGAGTTTATTGCCGCTGGCGTCGAGCACGTTGGCAAATTCGTTCTTATCGGGGTCGAATACCACGAGATAAACGCGGCATTGGCTGGCCTGCGTACCAGTGGGGTTGGGCAGATACCATGAGCGGAGCGCTGCCACAGCCTTACCTTGGAGCACGCCCGATGCAGGCACGCACATCAAGCCAGGAGTGATACAGCCACGCAGGTTGCCATACATTTCGTAAGGCATCTGCTTCTGTTCACCCCAAGAGCGGCCGTTGTCGCGGCTCACCTTCCACACGATATTGGTGGCGGGCTTTGAAGCGGTGTTGTTCAAGCCGTAGCCGTTAACGGCTGCAGCCACAACGGTACCGTCGCGGAACGCTGCGATGCTGGCGTCGCCATAACCTTCGTCGCCTTCGCAACCGTCGGTAGAGGTTTTTCTCACACCTTCGAAGAGCACCATGTAGTTGCTCCATGTCTTACCGTTGTCGGTAGAGAAGCGGCTCACGATGTCGATATCGTTACTCACATCGTGAATGTGTTCCTTGCGGGCATCGCTCAGCGCCACGATCGTACCGTTTGCTGAAGTACAGATGGCTGGGATGCGGTAGTAGTTGGAGTAGTCCACATCGTTGGTGTGGGCTTTATTCTTGGGCACGAACACGAGTTGGTATTTAGGCAGAATCACGCGACCACCACCGTCGGCCGAGTAATTGTTCACGGTGTTGATGGTGTAGGTGGTGCTGCCGCAGCCTATCGACTGAATCTTACCGCCGATGCGAGTGTAGTTGGCCTTGTTGCCACCGATGAGCGGAAGTTGGTCGATACCGCCAATTTCGTCTTCGGTCTTCATATCCACCGCGAGGTAGAACACATATTCGCCAGCGGAGAGTTTACGGTTGCTGGTGAAGGAGGCGTTGGTGCCGGCTTCTGGCACAGTGGTGGTGAAACCGAGCAGGATGGCGCCATTGTTCTTTTCAGGGTCGCGATAGTCGTAGATGTGTGCGAAAGTGTTTTCGGGGGCAGCGTTGCCATCTTTATCAGCATAGTCGTGGCCCGCGTCGCGCTTGCGAGCGAAGAAGCGCATCGCACGCACGTATTTTGCAGTCTGGCCAAAGAGGCGATAGTTGATCACAGGAGTTTCGCCGCCAGCGTAGTTCACGCAAGCGAGGGCAAGCATTTCGTTGTAGTTGCCGAGGCCGGCGTAGCCCACTTCCTGGTAGCCGTCGTTGTCGGTCCAGGTTACCAACTGATTGTAGACAGTGGGAGCATCATCGTCGGGGTTAGCGCGCTGAGCGGTGAGCGACACCACGCTGCTCACGCCATCGGCTGCGCCAGTGATGGTGAGCGAGCCAGTGAAGGTGCCGTAAGCATTGCCGTTGAAAGTCACGGTCACGTCAGCGCCAGCGTTAGCCTGGGCTGCGGTGAGCGTAGTGGGGCTCACAGAGAAGCCTTCGCCAGAGGTAGCAAGCGTAAGGTCGCCAGTGAGCAGCGCACCCTTCACATTCACAGTCTTGGTCATAGCAACACCCTTGTCGGCCTTGCCAAGATCAACGGTTGAGCCAGTTTGAGGTGAAGAGATGGTGGGACCAACTTCAGATACTTCGTAGAAGTATCATTGGTAGTTAGAAGTCATATAACCCGAGCCATAATAACCAATTGAAGAACCGTCGTGGGCCATGTAAGCAGTACCTGCCTTGATATAGCCATACTGGGTGTAAGTCAAGTCAGATAACTGAGAATTTGACCACGAAAAAACTTTGGAACCGTTGTAATAGATACCATAGTTATTGGTATTCTTCAGCGTGAAAGTAGCATCTAAACCTGTTCCATTCTTCGTGAGGGTAAACACATAAGTGTCGTACTCAGTTTCGTTGTCGATGGCGGTGCCAGTTTTTTGCTGTTCAGCAGAGCCTGTGTAGCCAATAATCTTGTCGAGTTTCACGTTGTAGAGCACCACTTTCGTAGTGCCAGAGAAATTGGCAAGGTCAAGTTTCTCACTCGACACTTCATAGGTCACAGCCTGGGCTGCAACGCCTGTAACAAGGAGAAGGAATAGTAATAGAAAATACCTTGTTTTCCTTTTCAGAAAATTAAACTAACACATAGAATTTTGTAAATTAGGCCCTCATTCCCGGTGAGAACACATATTTAACAACCTGTACGACAGTCGCAAAACCGCCAAGCGGAGTCGGGACACGCCAGTCGTAACATTTAATATCCATTTATAACATGCAAATGACTCAATTTCGTTAATTGTAAAGAAAAAAATGCCATCTTTCATCCTTACCGAAAACCTATAGCAATTGCAATATACTTTTTCATCATGCAAAGTTAAGAATAATTTCTTAATCACCAAAAAAACACACACTTTGTAGAAAACATTTCAACACCCCCACCCCCCCACCGCACAGAGCAGGGGTGTATCAAAACGTAG
>JAUNCU010000195.1 GCA_030526455.1 Bacteroidales bacterium
CTCCTTAACTTCTTAACTTCTAAAAAAACTCCTTAACTTCTTAACTTCTAATTCAATCCACCTTCTCCACCTTAAATTCCTTGGCATAGAGCAGATAGCCTTCCACTGGCTTCTGCCACATTTTGCTGAGGATGCGGCAGTAGCCTTGCACCTGGCTCACGTAGCCTTCGTGCTGCTCGTCGACTGGGGTGTCGCCAAATTTGTAGTCGATCACCACGATGCGGCCATCGGGCATGTGCACGATGCGGTCGGGGCGCATGTGGCTGGCGTCGTGCGAACCCTCGGCTGGAATGTAGATGGAGCGCTCGTTCATCACCTTGCAGCCCTTGGCAAACCTCGCGGCAGTGGCCTCGTCGGCGACGACGCGGCGCAGGAATTCTTCGGCATGCGTCTTCGTCCAGTAGTGACCACCCTCATCGGTGAGGATGCCACGGCGCTCGGCATAGCGCAGCACCCTGTCGATGTCGGCAGCAGTGTGCACACGGCTCATCACGCGGTGCATTTGCTTACCGCTTTCCTGGCTCTCGGTCATCAACTCAGGCAACTTCACCTTGAGTTTGCCATCGAGCGGAGTCACGGTGTAGTCGGGCACCATTTCCACTTCTTCGGCCGATGCTTGTTCACTAGCGCCCTCATACTTTTCTTCCTTGCCCAGAGAATAGAAGTCGAGATATTTTTCAGAGCCTTCTTGCTTACTCATCACCTCTTCAAATTGCGCTTCCTTCTTAGGGAAACAGGCGAAGAGGAAGTCGTTGATGGTGTTGTACTTTGGCTGATTAGAATACTCCGCAAAGATGTGCAGCGCCTGGCGTGGGCGGGTGAATGCCACATAGGTCTTGTTGAGGCTATCGATGAGGCAATCCTCGCGCAATTGGTTGCTGAACACCAAGTCGCCCACATACTTAGTGAGTTTTGTACCACCCACAGGCACGAGCGGAGGCACAATATCCTTATCGGCAATGCCAAAGAATGGCTTTCCGTTTTCTTTGTTGTCGGTCTGTGAGAATTCTGGGCTGATCCATTGTTCGCGAGGCAGCCAAGTGAGTGAGTCAGTCTTCACCATCTCCCAGTTGGCAAATGGCACAATCACGCAGGGGCGCTCAAGGCCCTTTGCCTTATGCACGGTCATCACCTCCACGGCGTCGGCATTCTGGCCCGCCGCAATGGCAAGTTTATCTTCCTTCACATCCCACCACTTGAGGAACTCGTAGATGGTGCCGCCGTTGCTGCGCTGCGAACAGAATTCGAGCACGTAGCCCTGCAGCGCGAGGATAAACGAAGTTTCGGCACCCTGGTTGAGGCCGATGGGCTGAAGGTATTCAAGCACGATTTTGTCGATCACAGCCACGAGGTTGCTTTGCTCGCTATTCGCATCGGGCAGCAGCGCCTTCATCTTCTCTGTGAAAATGGCAATTTGCTCGTCCACAGGCTTGCTGCGCAACTCGTCGGCGCGGCCGAACACTTCAGCCAGCAGTGTGCCTGCGCTCTTGCCTTCGGTATCGGCAGCCAGTGCCTTGCCATATTCATGAAGCGTGTGGTAGTAGAGTTGCTCTCTCAAGCGCTTGCGCTGCATCTTCTGCTCGAGTGTTTCGTTGCTGTGGTCGATAGATTCACCCGAGTCTTCGTCCTGGGTGAATTGTGTAGAATTGAGGAAACGAAGCACGCTGATAATCATGCGCACCGCAGCCGAATTGCGCAGCAGCAGCGATTCTGCCGACACGATGCTGATAAGGCGTTCGGGATGCTTCTGGTTGTGCTCCAGAATTGATTCCACCACATCATTGCCTTCGGCATTGGTGTTCACCAGCACAAGGATTTTGCCAAAGGGGTACTTAAAGCGCTCGTGCTGTTCAAGAATGTAGGCAGGCAACGCCTTGAGCACACCTTCCTTGCCATAATATTTTTCTTCACCCTCCTTATAGAAGTATGGTTTATTTTTTTCCTTACCAGTCGGTTTTCCATATACAGCCTTCAACTTCACAAAGCCTTTCACCGCGCTCTCTTGAGCGGCGGAAGAGGTTTTCTGTTCCAGATGCTCGTAGGTTTGCTGGAGTTTCGCAAATTTCTGGCCAATTTCATCGTGTTTCAACACATTGCGGAAAAATTTATTGTTGAATTCCACCACCAACTCCGAACTGCGGAAATTGGTGTCGAGATTAAACGAACCATCATAATGGCCGGAGAACTCTTTTTGCAAGATGCTTTGAAACAGTTCGGGGTCACTATTGCGGAAGCGGTAGATGCACTGCTTCTCATCACCGATGGTGAGGTTGAGATAGCCCTGCGCAAGGCTGTTCAAAAGCAGTGGCTTGAAATTGTCGTACTGCTTGTGGCTGGTGTCCTGAAACTCATCGATCATAAAATGATTGAGCCACACACCCATGCGCTCATAGAGGAAGGGCACACCACTTTCGAGCACCTTAGCAATAAGGTCGGCAGTGTCGGAGATAAGAATCAGGTTGTTATCCTTGCGGTACTTCTCCATGTATTCATCAATCTTGCCCAGCAAGCCCAGTTTCCAAAGATTGGCAATGATGTCCTTAAGGAAGTCCATGTCGCTCCACAATTTCACGAGATCCTTAATTTTCTCCTGGATAGCAGGAACCAATTTCCCTTCGATGCTTGGATTATTTCTACGCGCTGGTGCTGCAAAATTTCCAGCCAACGTTGCTTCATTTTCCACATAACTGGAAATCGTCTTTACGCTGCTACCTAACGATGCTTTAGTGAATTGGACCAATACTTTACGCAAAGTCGCTGAGCGGGTCAAGCAATCGATACTCACGCCATGTTTATTGAAAAGAGCAAGAAGGACATTCTTAAAGTTAGATTCTTGATTTTCTCTCGCAATCTTCGCATCCACCAGCGCTTTCTTGAATTGGCCCAAGCGCGACACGCCTTCACCCGAACCCACGTCGGAAAGATAATCGCGAATCTCGTCGTGGTGCTTCATCAAGTCTTCATTGCCCAACTCTTTGGCGAAGTCGACCAACGAAGTAATCATCGTGCCACCAAATACGTTCCAGTCGCTGCTGTCGTCAAGTTTATACTCCAGATATTCTTTCACCCATTTGCTGATGAGTTGCTCATTCTTATCGCCCGTGCCCACTGTATTCATCAAGTTCTGCACGGCCTGGCGGGTTGCATACGTTGAGTCGAGTTGAAGTTCGTAGTCGTATTCGCGGTCGAGTTCGTAGACGAATGTGCGCAGCACCGTCTGGAAAAACGAGTCGATGGTGCTCACGTTGAAGGCGGTGTAGTCGAAGAGGATGTCTTCCAAAGCAGCCTTCGCCGCCGCTTTCAATTCGTTGAGCGTGGTGCCGGGATACTTCTTCAGGAACTCGCCTTGATAAGCCGTGCATTTGCCTTGCGCAAGTTCGTGCAAGCGAATGATGATGCGTTCCTTCATCTCGGCAGTGGCCTTGTTGGTGAAGGTGATGGCGAGGATGTGCTGGTGATAATTGCCGTGGTGCTTACGCAAATTGCCATTTTGGTCCCACAGCAGCCGCTCAATGTAGAGTTTGGCGAGGGTAAACGTCTTGCCCGCGCCAGCCGAAGCCTTAATCACTTGGAGATTCTTCGTGCCTGCCTGAACGGCAACACCTGCTCCATTGCTGGTAGACTTCGTTGTGTGCATGTCGTCAAGATGTAGAGGTGAAATATGTCTGTGTAATTTATTGTAATGGTAGAAAGATGAGAAATTGTGGATTCACACACCCCGGAGATTCAAATCACGCGGGCCTTGAAACCTTTCTGCTGAAGCAGCGCCACAACCTTCTCGCGGAAGTCGCCCTGGATGAGGATTTCGCCGCCGCGAGCCGATCCGCCCACGCCGCAGTGGCGCTTCAGTTGGGCAGCAAGTTCCTTGAGCGCCTCGTCGTCGCAAAGCAGGTCGGTCACGAGCGTCACCTTCTTGCCATTGCGGCCCTTCTTGTCGAGCAGCACATTCACCATCTGCTTACCCTGCTGGGCAAGTGCATCGCCAGCGGGCTCTTGAACGGGAATTTGGGCTTGCTTGATTTCTTCGTCGGTGGGCACTTCTACATTGAAGGCCGCACCCAGTTTTTCTCTCCAGTCTTGCATAATTTTTTGGGGTTTGGTAAAAAAGAATGTGTCACGGCGCGATTCCGGGTCATCCCTCATGCGCATGAGCAATCGGGCTTTTCACAAAAATCACACAAAAATAGTGCTTAAATCGGGCATTTCCAAACGAAACACCTAATTTAAGCACTGAGCAATTCAAACATTAAGTTTTTTTAAGAATGCAGCCCGTCACTCTCTCAGTGATAGCCGCTCTTATTTCTTTGCCTTGAAGAGAACTTTGCCCTGGGCATCGAGGAAACTCACCTCTGAGCCGTCGGCCGAAAGTTGGTAGCCAGCCACCTTGTTGAAAGCCACCACGAATTCCTGCTCACGCATCTCTTCATGGCACATCATGCGGGTCATACCGGGCATGCTGAAAGCGATCTTGCCATTCTTCTCCACCTTGTATTCTGCAAAAATCTGGTTGCAGCCCACGGTAGCGTTCACACGATTGCCGGTGAACGAGATGCTAGGAGTGGCCTCCACCTTCTTCAGTTCGGTGCCATTGAGTTCGGTGAGCGTATAAGCCTGGTTGGAAAGCGCCGAGGTGCTCTTGCATGAAGCACACATCAAGGCAGCAGCCGCCGCTGCAAAGTAACAATAATTTCTCATACTCTATATATCTATTTTATAAACCGTTTCGCTAAAAGGACTGCAAAGGTACTACTTAGTTTAAAAACCACCATCACCGATGCGAAATACAGGACATAAAATTAGAGAAAAAGGACATAAATTAAAATTAAAGCAAAATTTATCGCATTCAGTAGATGCTATATCAAATTAAATCATTACTTTTGCAGTGAGTTTAAACTTAATTATTCACTATCAAATTTTTTTTACGACAATGGCATACGTAATTGATGACACTTGTGTAGCATGTGGAACTTGCGCATCTGTTTGCCCTACTGGCGCAATCAGCGAAGGTGACAAGTATGAAATCGATCCAGATACTTGCATTAGCTGCGGTTCTTGCGTTGAAGCATGCCCTAACGGCTCAATCCAAGAAGGCTAATCTCAAGCACTGAGATTTCAACCCATCTCCACTACACAGGAGAAAAAAGAAAGTCGTGCCCCAAAAGGAGGCACGACTATTTTTTCCTGACTTCGTCATCGCGTCACCCAGAAATGGACACCATGGTAGAGA
>JAUNCU010000196.1 GCA_030526455.1 Bacteroidales bacterium
GTGTTTTTCGCTATAATCTTGCCGCATTTTTGAGTTTTCGGACAGGCTGGGGGGCATCAACATAATACCATTCGCCAGGCGCGGACGCGATGTGTCGCGTCCCTACCACATTGTGCATTTTGATACACCCGCGCGACAGACGAAAAAACCTTTGGGGTATATATAAAAAAAGGTTGCCGTCCTTTTTTGTGTGGGGCGGCAACCTATTCAGTTATGGGCTATATGAAATATTCGTGTATTTTTTTACAGGTTGAATGCGGCTTTGATTTGGTCGACGTAGTCGAGTTTTTCCCAGGTGAAGAGTTCTACGTCGAGGGAGAATTCCTTGCGTTCGTATTTTGAAGCGAAGTGCTTGGTTACGATCTTCGACTTGCGTCCCATATGGCCGTAGGCTGCGGTTTCTTCGTAGATGGGCTGGCGCAACTTGAGGCGCTGCTCGATGGCGAATGGGGTGAGTGGGAAGATGGCCGCCAGTTTTTCGGCGATTTCGGCGTCGCTCACGTTCACCTTGCTGGTGCCGTAGGTGTTCACGAAGAAGTTGACGGGCTCGGCCTGACCGATGGCGTAACTGATTTGCACGAGCATTTCGTCGGCGATGCCGGCAGCCACTGCATTCTTTGCGATGTGGCGTGCAGCGTAGGCCGCGCTGCGGTCGACCTTGCTGGGGTCTTTGCCCGAGAAAGCGCCGCCGCCGTGTGCGCCGCGTCCGCCGTAGGTGTCGACGATGATTTTGCGGCCGGTGAGACCGGTGTCGCCGTGAGGGCCGCCGATCACGAATTTGCCGGTGGGGTTCACGAGCAGGATGAGGTCGTCGTCGAAGAGCGCCTGAGTTTCGGCGGGCAGGTCGGCGATGAGGGTGGGGAGGAGCACATTCTTCACGTCGCCGTAGATGCGGTCGTGCATGCGCTTATCGGCTTCTTCCTGGCTGATGCCTTCCTTCTTGGCGTTGACGAAGTCGTCGTGCTGGGTGCTGATCACGATGGTGTGCACGCGCACTGGCTTGTTAGTGTCGCCGTCGTATTCCACAGTCACCTGGCTCTTGGCGTCGGGGCGGAGATAAGGAATCACGTGGCCCTTGCGCAGTTTTGCGAGTTTGATGAGCAGCAGGTGGGCGAGGTCGAGCGTCAGTGGCAGGTAACTAGGTGTTTCGGTGCAGGCGTAGCCAAACATCATGCCCTGGTCGCCGGCGCCCTGCGCTTCCTTTTCGCTGCGGTCCACGCCGCGGTTGATGTCGCCCGACTGCTCGTGGATGGCGGTGAGCACACCGCAAGAGTCGGCGTCGAATTGGTATTCACTCTTGTCGTAGCCAATTTTCTTGATCGTCTTGCGCGCCACTTCAGGCAGGTCGATGTAGGCCTGCGACTTCACTTCGCCGGCAAGCACCACCTGGCCGGTGGTCACGAGGGTTTCACACGCCACCTTCGACTCGGGGTCGAAAGCGAGAAATTGGTCGAGAATAGCGTCGCTAATCTGGTCGGCAACCTTGTCGGGATGCCCTTCAGATACTGATTCAGATGAGAATAAGTAATTCATTTTTTCCATCATTTTTATGGTGGAAAAAACGCTAATGAGGCTGTGAATGTAGAGGGATGATTCGCAGTTTTAGCATTTTTTCAAGTGGTTGCAAGCAGCCAAATTTTTCCACCTTGGTTGTTATGTAGTTTTAATTTCGGGTGCAAAGTTACGCCATTTCTGTGAATTACACAAATTTTTGAAATTGCAACGTTGCAGAAATCGGCACCGTGACGTAATCGTTGCTAAATTTGCAATGTGAACGAGATGAAAAGCGTTCTCGTTCGCCCAAGGAGACGACTAATCTTAGTTAACCATATAAAGAAATAACATCTAAAACACCAAACACGAAAATGAATAGCAAAGTGTACAACGTAGTGATCCTCGACAAGAGTGGATCGATGAACAGCATCCGCAAGGCGGCTGTCGACAGTGTGAACGAAACATTCGGCGCCATCCGTAGCGCCCGCCGTAGCAACGAAGGCCAGGAGCACTTCGTGACGCTGCTCGCCTTCTGCGGCTGCGAACAGAAGATGATTTATGAAAACACACCCATCGATGAGGTGACCGACATCAGTATCGACGCCTATGTGCCCTGCTGCACCACGCCGCTCTACGACGCCATTGGCATCACCTGCTCGCGCCTCCAGACGGCCGTGAAAGGCGACCCCGCCGCCAGCGTGGCAGTGACCATCATCACCGACGGCTACGAGAACTCCTCTCGCGAATTCACCCAAGCGTCGGTGAAGGCGCTCATCGAGGCGTGCAAGCAAGCGGGCTGGATGTTTGCCTACGTGGGCGCCGACCACGATGTGGAGGCGGTGGCCTTCAGTCTGAATATCGATAACCATATGAAATTCGACAAAAGCCAGCAAGGCATGCGCATGATGTCGAGGACGATGAATTGCTGCTCCATGCGCTTCTTTAGGGCCGAATCGGAAATGATGGCCAACAAATCGCTCTCCGACGAAGAAATCATGGAGAAAAGAAGAGAAGCCAGCCGCAACTTCTTCAAGAAAGAGGATGAGGAATAAGCGCCCGCGTTGAGAGAAGATATCCCATAACAGCCGTGGCCTGCTGCACTTGCATGTGTGGCGGGCCACGGTCGCTATTATGGGCAGGCGTGGCTGTATGGAAAACTCGGGTGCCTACCATAACCGACCCTCTCCGAGGCTCTTTTCTTTGTGGCTCCTTATCTCCAAGCCGCGCTCGCGAATTGTTGCACAATTCACTCGCTTGCATGGAGTTAACCATGATAAGCCGTCTCCGACGGCGGTGGGTGGCCGCCTGATGGTTGGGCTGGTTTTAGCAAAAGGGGACTGTCACCTTTTGCTAAAAGGGCTCGCAGAGATGCGATATAGCAGGCGCTCGTGCAAATACCTTACTAGCACCTTCATATACTCCTGTTTCTCCTCTTTAGCCAGGTTAAGCAGTCGTGCTTTTATTGATTTTCCTAAATCCTTTTTCATAGTCGGGTTTCCAAATACATTGATAGGATGCGCTTCACTCTGAGTTTTTGCGCATATTCGTTGAGCAATGAAATATTTCGATTTTCTCTCTTGAGATAATTGTTGATAACTTCTCCACACACGTCGAGGCCGATTTTGTTACGGTATTTCACAGCATCGCACACGGTGCGCTCTACATCGGTGATGAGCACCGAATGGCCTGTGATGTTTTGCTTCACTACTCCCAATTGGAGATATTCCTTTTTCCAGTAATAGAGGTCGATGAGGGGATACTCGGGGATTTGAACCTTTCGTTTTGCTTCAATGGCCACGCACAAGGCTGCTGGGACTTGGGTGGAAAGGTCATAATGCAGGAATGCGCTATACAGGCAAAGAACCCCTCGCGGAACGATTCGCTCCACGTCGACCATGTTGCTGGCAAGTGCTTCTGGGAGCGCGTACACGCCTTTGCGTACACGAATCATCTCCCCTTCGGCAACCGCTTTTCGCAGTTGCTCATATTCGCCGCGCGTATCGGCTTCGCGTGCGGTGATGAAACCACCTTGCTGTTCCGCGGTGTTGAAAATGTATTTCTTGTTGATGGTAGGCATATGTTGGCGCAAAGGTAATAAGTTTTTTTGAATATGTGTAAAAATCTACGGAGAATATTTGTAAACTCCGTAACATTTTACATTTTCTTCGGGTGGAGCCTTTGCATTTTTTTCTTTTTTATGCGTAAAGTGGGTGGTTTTGGCATGGTTGTTGCATGTGTTGTATGTTGATACTGTAAATTCATAAACCCTTTTTTCTTTGATTTTTTTATGAGTGATTTTGTTGATCCCTGTTTGCTTGAAGGCTTGGAATATGGTAAGGTGTATGTGGTTGCTGCTGAGGCTAACAAGGCTTTGGCTTATAAGGAACTGCTGCAGTCGAGTGTGCGCTCGGAGGAGAATCGCGCTTGGCTGAGCGGGATGACTGTAGAGACGATTGTTCTCCCCGATTTCCCTGGCCGCGACATGACGATAGCCGCCCGCAAGGTGAATGCCGGCAATATTGGCCGCCTCTCGGTGCTGGCCTACGCCGTGAATAACATCGAATTCCTGGATAGGGCGCTGGAAGAATTCCGCTCGCGCCTCACCTCGATGGAAAGCGACCCCGACGACGTGGACGATGTGTTTGACCTCGTTGTGCCAGAAGAAGTGAGCCATGAAAACTACGCGCTTTACCACTGGAGTGAAGATGAGACGGGATGGCTGGGCAACTCGTTGCCCGAAACGACGGGGTTCATGACGCTGGCTGAAAGGGTGCGCGAAAGCAAGTCTTCTTTCTCGATGCATAGCAAAAGCAGGCCAAGTGCAGTGAAGGCACCAAAGCCGGAATATGAAATCCTGTATAAAGAGGAAGCCGATGAGGAGAAGGAGTATATAGATAAAAAGGCGCGCGAGCGCGACCAGGACCTGCAACTCATTAGGGCGCTGATTTTTGACTTTATACAAAAGTATCATGCCGACCCTACCGACCTCTTCGCCACTTTGCTGCGCGGCAAGTATATCGTGAATGCTACGCCCATGCTGGTGGTGAACCGCGACCGCAAAATCGTGTTGCCTGAATACGATGAAATGGAACTGAAGATGAGCGCTGCCAGCCGAACGCTTTACATCTGGTTTCTTGCTCACCCCGAAGGCTGCAAACTGAAGGATTTAGTAAAGCATCGAGACGAACTTATCAACATCTACCAGGAAGTGCATCCCGGCAGGAATTACCTGGAGCAGACGGTGGATGCGATGCTCGACTCAAAAAAACTGAACCAAAACTTTTCTCGCATCAAGAGTATTGTGCGAGGCGTGATCATCAACGACGACATCGCCAAGAACTACTACATCAGCCGAGGCGCCGACGGCGTATACCGCCTCCCCATCGCCACCAAGCCCGACAAGTTGCGCCTCCCACAGGCAAAATAACCAAGATTACCACCACCCTTCCAGGAAGGGCACTTGCAGCACACCAAAAAGAAGCAAAATTCGCTAAAGGGGACTGTCCTAGGCTGTCAAGTTTGTTGATTACGAGTTTCTTTTTCTTGT
>JAUNCU010000197.1 GCA_030526455.1 Bacteroidales bacterium
CTGGCGGGCGTGTTTGTGGTGGGCGTATCGGGCTGGATGCTGCTTCGCCACCGCAATGTGGAGCACTGCTTCCGCAGCCTCAAAGTGGGCGCGTGGGTAGGCTTCATCGGCATCGTGCTCACCACTATCTCGGGCGACACCTCGGCAGTGACCGTGGCCGAGCGCCAGCCTATGAAACTCGCCGCCATGGAAGGTGTGTACCGCGGACAGAATGGCCAGGAAATCGTGGCTTTCGGTATCCTCAACCCCGCCAAGACGGTGACCAACGATGAAGATCCATTCCTGATGAAAATAGGCATCCCCTACGGCCTCTCACTGCTCGCCAACCACGATGCGCAATCGTTTGTGCCTGGCATCAACGACATCATCGACGGCATCTCGAAAGACCGCGACGGCAAGGAACTGAACACCGTGAGTTACGCCGAACGCATGGAGCGCGGCAAACTCGCCAAGGAAGCCATCGGCGCCTACAACGTGGCTCTGAAGAAGGACGACAAGCCCGCCATGGCCGAGGCCAGCAAGGCGATTGAGGAAAACTTCCGCTACTTCGGCTACGGCTACCTCGACACCCCTGAAGAAGCCGTGCCCAATGTGGCGCTCACCTTCTACACCTTCCACGTGATGGTGATGGTGGGCGGCTTCCTCATCATCTTCCTACTCGCCGCACTGGTGCTCGCCTACAAACGCCAACTGCTGGAAAAAGCGCGCTGGGCACGCCTGTGGCACTGGCTCGCCATCATCACCATTCCGCTCACCTACATCTGCAGCGCCTGCGGATGGATTGTGGCCGAAGTGGGCCGCCAGCCTTGGACCATCCAGGACCTTATGCCCAATAAAGTGGCCATCAGCGACTTGAGCGCCAGTTACGTGCAAGTCACCTTCTGGGTGTTTGCCGTAATCTTCACCGCCCTACTCATCGCCGACGTGAGCATCATCATGAAGCAAATCGCTCAAAAATCAAAACAAGACCTCGACACCGTAAAATAAGACAAGATTATGACATACGAATTTTTTCAAAACTATTGGTGGCTCATCATCTCGGTATTGGGAGCCCTGCTGGTGTTTCTGCTCTTCGTGCAGGGCGGCCAGTCGATGCTCATCAGCGAAAACGACGCTGAGCAACGCGCGCTCATGATTAGTTCCATTGGCCGCAAGTGGGAACTCACCTTCACCACCCTGGTGACCTTCGGCGGCGCATTCTTCGCCTCTTTCCCGCTGTTCTACTCCACCAGTTTCGGCGGCGCCTACTGGCTGTGGATGCTCATTCTCTTCAGTTTTGTGGTGCAGGCCATCAGTTACGAATACCGCGCCAAGAAAGGCAACGTGTATGGCACCCGCTTCTACGACGTGCTGCTCTGCATCAACGGCGTGATGGGTCCAGTGCTGCTGGGCGTGGCCGTGGCTAGCATGTTTTTCGGCAATGAATTCTGCGTGGTGAAAAACCGCATACTCGATGTGGAAGCCTCAGCCATCTCCACCTGGGGACCCGGCCATGGCCTTGAAGCCATTATGAGTTGGAAAAACGTGGCTTTCGGCGTGATGGTGTTCTTCCTGGCACGCACGCTGGCTTCGCTCTACTTCATCAACAACATCGACGACGAGCAACTGCACAAGTCGCAGTGCCGCCTGCTGCTCATCAACGGCGCCATCTTCGTGGTGCTCTTCCTCGCCTCAGCGGGCCTCATCCTCACCGCTGGCGGCGTGGAGGTGAAAGACGGCGTGGCAAGGTGGGTAGACTATAAATACCTCACCAACTTCATCGACATGTGGTGGTGTCTGCTCGTGCTGCTCGCCGGCGTGGTGCTCGTGCTCGGTGGCATCGCGAAAACCCTCCTGAGCAAGGCACAGTGGCGCAAAGGCATCTGGCCCGTCGGGCTGGGCGTGGTGTTGGTAGTGCTCAGCCTCTTCTGGGTGCTCGGCTACAACGACACCGCCTACTACCCCTCGCTGCTCGACGTGAACAGTTCGCTCACCATACGCAACAGTTCGTCAAGCCCCTTCACCCTGCAGGTGATGAGCGCCGTGTCGCTGCTCGTGCCCTTCGTCCTGGCCTACATCGCCTACGTGTGGCGAGCAATGGACAGCACAAAGATCACTCGTGAAGAGATTAGAAAATAGACGTTAGAAATTAGATGTTAGAAGTTTGATATTAGAGATAATCCTCTCTTTTTAAAGCCTCTAAGATTTCCATAGCAAATGCTCCCCGCCATTTTTTTTCTTGGCGAGGAGCATTTGCTATTTTGATGCGTATTTCGGGCTTATTATTATTTCGCGAATTCTTGGATTTCTTTCAGGTGGGCGAGGGCTTGTTGGCGGCCTAGTTGGTGGGTGTGGGCCATGAGGGCGGGGTCGGTGCAGGTGTGGCCTATGGTGAGGGGCTCGGCGGGGCGTATCACCAGGGCGTTGCCCGCCTTTTCCTGGGCGGCCACGTATTCGAGTTGGGCGTTATACATGTGGTGACGGCGTGCCATGGCGTCGACCATCTTGGGATATTTGCGCAGCAGCAGGCGAATGAGTGGCATGGCTTTGGTGAGGCGCTTCTCGTAGCCGAGTGGCTGCGTGAGCACCACGATGTTGCGCTCGTAGCCTTGGCGCTGGAAGTACTCTAGCGGGATGCTGTCGGTCATGCCGCCGTCGAGCAGGCGATAGCCGCCCACTTCCACCACATTCGACACCATGGGCATCGATGCCGAGGCGCGTATCCACTCCAGCGCCACGTGGATGTCGGGGTCGCGCAGCAGGTGGTAGACGGGCTCGCCGGTGACGACGTCGGTGCACACGAGGTGGAAATCGACCTCGCTGGCGAGGAACTTTTCGTAGTCGAACACGTCGTACTCGATCGGCACCACATGGTAGCAGAAGTGGGCGTTGTAGAGGTCGCCGCTGGTGATGAGCGAATACAAGCCTCCGTAGCGGCGGTCGCCGGCAAAGCGCTGGTTGTAGCGCAGGGCGCGGCCTATCTGCCCGCTGCAGTAATTCACGCCGAAGGCTGCTCCGGCGCTCACGCCCACCACGCCATTCACCTGCACGTGGTTTTCCATCATCACGTCGAGCACACCGCAGGTGAACATGCCGCGGTAGGCTCCTCCCTCGAGCACAAGGCCTATTTTCGCTTTTGAATCCATCATTTTTCCTGATTTGTTTTGCCACCGCCAGAGGGATGGCTTGAAGAAAGGGGAAAGAGTTGCCTCCTTCCCCTTGGTTAGTTTACAGTTAATCGGGTGGCTGTGATGCTACAGTTCCTTGTAGGGAAGGCGTGCAATCATTTCGCCAAATTTCTTTGCGCCGTCTTTGAGTTTACCGCCCACCATAGCGCGGAGCATGATGGGGAGGTCGAGTTGCAAAGAGGTGACGCTTTCGGTGTGGTCGGCATCCACTTCCTTCAAGTCGATGGAGAGGCCGAAAGGCACTGGCGACTGTGCTGCGCCAAACACGATTTTGCTGGGTTCCACCTTTTCCACGATGCCCAGTTTCAGAGGTCCCATGGGCGATTCAATCACCACGCCACCGTCTTCAAACTTGAGGTTCTGCAGGTGCTGACGCGCTTCTTCGGGGAGTTTGTCGATATTGGCATCGAGATGGCGGCGAAACACTTCAGGGTCGGAGAGTTTGCCATACACCGTAGCGATATCGCACTCGATCACATGTTTGTCACTTTTATATGTTTCCATTATAGTTTTGTTCTGAATAGTGATTAGTCAACGTTTACGGGAGTTGGAGTCCAGTTTTCTGGATCTTCACGCCAGAGTTGGAGTTGGGCTTCGTCGCTCGCCTTGATGTAGTTGGTTTCAACGGCAGCCTTAATCATAGCGCTGTAGCCGCTGAGGGTAACGAGTTCTACGCCAGCCTTTTCAAATGCTTCAGTAGCCTGTGGGAACTCGTAGGTGAAGATAGCCACCATGCCCAGCACTTCAGCACCAGCGTTGCGCAGTGCTTCCACAGCCTTGAGGCTGCTCTTGCCGGTAGAGACGAGGTCTTCCACCACCACCACTTTCTGGCCAGGCTTGATGTTGCCCTCGATGAGGTTTTCCAGACCGTGATCCTTTGGAGCCGAACGCACGTACACCATTGGTTTGCCCAGCGTGTCGGCCACGAGAGCACCCTGTGCGATAGCACCAGTGGCTACACCAGCCACCACTTCAGCATCGCCGAAGTTTTCGAGGATGAGGCGAGAAAGTTCCACCTTGATGAAATTGCGCACCTCAGGATAAGAAAGCGTGAGGCGGTTGTCGGTGTAGATGGGTGAATTCCAGCCGCTAGCCCAAGTGAAAGGGCAATCGGGCTGCAACTTTATTGCACTGATTTTCAGGAGTCTCTCTGCAAGAAGGAAATCTAACTTTTTCATGAAATCTTCAATATGATAGGATTGATAAAAATATTCTCTTTGCAAAATTACGAATAATATCACTTACTATGGCAAGAAATCACTTGTTTTTTTGGGGCATTAACAGTAATTTTGTAAAGCACTAACATCCATTATCAGCAATATGAATCGCACTCCTCGCAAACCCCTCTCTCCTGAAGCGGCTTTCAACAAGGCCGCAACCTTGTGTGCACGCGCCGAGCAAGCCACAGGCGACATCTACACTAAACTACAGGGATGGGGACTCTCGGTCGACGACGCTCAAGGCGTGATACAGCGCCTGAAAAGCGAAAACTACCTCAACGACGAGCGCTACGCCCGCGCCTACTGCCGCGACAAGATGCGCTTCAACGGATGGGGACGCATAAAGGTGGCTTTCATGCTTAAAAGCAAGGGTATAGGGAAGATCGACATCGAGACCGTGCTGGCTGAAGTCGACGAAAACGAATACCTCAGCACCCTGCAGCGCCTGCTCCAGGCCAAGTGGCGCGACGTGAAGGCCAAGGAACCCATGCAGGCCCGCGCCTCACTCATGCGCTTCGCCGCCTCACGAGGCTTCGAACCCGCAGTGTTCTACCCCGCCATCGACCAAGTGATGAACGAAGAAAACCAAGATTGAAAAGAAACTAGTTGACCCGTAGACCCGTAGACTTGTTGACTCGTAGACT
>JAUNCU010000198.1 GCA_030526455.1 Bacteroidales bacterium
CTTTATTATTGTGGGGCACCGCCTTTGTGTAGTGTGGTGAGTGTGCAGCGTGTGGCTGCTACTTATTTCTTCTTTGCTTCGCGAGCGGCCTTGCGGGCGGCCTTCTCTTCGGCTTTCTTGTTTTCTTCGAGGAAGTGGGCTATGGCTCCCGACATGGATGGATACTCTGCCGAGGTGGTGATGTCGAGGCGCAGGCCTGAGTTCTTCACTTCTTCCAGTGTCTTCACGCCCATGCAGGCGAGGAGTTTGCCGTTCTTTTCCTGGTCGAAATCGGGGAAACTTTCGAGCAGACTCTTCACGCCCGAAGGAGTAAAGAGGGCGATGATGTCGTAGTCGAATGGCTCGTCTTTTGGGAAGTGATTGCTCACGGTGCGATACATCACGGCCTTGGTGTTTTCGAGGCCATGTGCTTCGAGGTTGAGTTTAGAATCGTGCACGTCGGCCACGGGATAGAGGAAAGTTTCCTTCTTGTGCTTCTCAATGAGCGGGATGAGGCCGTCGGCCATGCCGTTTTCACTGTAGAAAATCTTGCGCTTGCGATACACGATATAGGTTTGGAGATAACGTGCCACCACTTCGCTGATGCAGAAATATTTCATGGTTTCGGGCACTTCGAAACGAAGTTCCTTTGCCAAACGGAAATAATGGTCAATAGCAGTGCGAGCGGTGAAAATCACGGCAGTATAGTCGCCAAGAGCAATTTTCTGCTGGCGAAATTCTTTGCCTGAGAGACCTTCGACCTTGATGAAGGGTCGAAAATCTACGGTAACGCCGTAATCGTTTTCAAGATTATAGTAGGGTGACTTATCGCTTGCTGGCTTCGGCTGCGAAACCAAAATCTTCTTAATGTTCACGCTTTATAATTAATGTTTTTATGACTGTAATTTCGTACACATTGCCACCATGAGTATTGCAAAAAATACTAGGGGCACAATTTCCACGCTGCAAAGGTACAAAATAAAATAGAGACTCTGTGAAAATTTGTTGAAAAAAATTCTTAATCCTTTAAAAATAAAAACAATTCGCACCATTATGTAGATGATTGCGGCTATGGTGAGCAGCAATTCGGCGGCCGACGGGTAGAGCAGCAGAAACGCCGTGACGGGGAAGAGCAGCAGCCCCAGAATCGCCTGCGAGGCCTTGAAGCCGCTCAGCCAAAGGCGACGGCTGGTTTTGTCGCCAAACACGTAGCCGAGCACGCCGTAGAGCGCGTGCTGGAAGAGGTGCAGCCCCACGCACGAGGCGGTGAGCAAGCCCACGTTGAGAAACACGTTCTCGAGCATGCCGCGCCAGAGCGAGGGCACGAAGAGCCCCACGGCGTAGAACAGCAGCAGGCCTTGCATCACGCAGGTGTTGAACACGAGCGCCCACTGCATGCGCACGTCGCCCATCGTGTGGCTGTGGCTGAAGAAATTTTCGCGGCGGCGACGCACCGAGAAGAGGTTGTGGGCGAAGTTTTCGAGATA
Source organism: Bacteroidales bacterium (assembly GCA_030526455.1). Taxonomy (GTDB): domain Bacteria; phylum Bacteroidota; class Bacteroidia; order Bacteroidales; family Muribaculaceae; genus Sodaliphilus. The sequence continues at coordinate 1,467 of JAUNCU010000198.1, forward strand.
CATGTAGCCGCTCTTGAAGCACACCACGATGCAAAACATGCTCAGCAGCAGCAGCGACATGGAGCCGGTGTCGTAGAGCGGGCCGCGGCTGTGGGAGAGCGACGCCGATCCCTCGGGCGCTTCCATCACGGGCAGGTCGGCCATGCGAGCGAGCACAGAGTCGTTGCCCTCGGCGGCGGGGATGCCGCTGGGGAACGCCGGGGTGAACGGCTGCACTGCGGCAGCGCTGTCGCCGGGGGCGGTGGTGGTGATAGTGTCGTTATTCTTCGCCATGTGTCACATCGCGCATTTCTTCCACGGGCTGAATGCCTTCGCGGAGTTCACGTTCGAGTTTGTCGAGGGCGTCTTTAGGTGTGCGTGCCACTTTCCAGAGCCTGGTGTGGGAGCGCTGCATGAAGCCCAGCGTGCCGCAGCGGTCGATCATTTCCACCAGCGGCTTGTAGAATCCCACCGTGCTGAGCAGGATGATGGGCTTATTGATGATGCCCAACTGTCGCCAGGTGTAAATCTCCATGGCTTCTTCGATGGTGCCGCATCCACCGGGGAGCACGATGAAGGCATCGGCCAGTTGCACCATGCGCTCTTTGCGCGTGTGCATGTCGGTGGTGATTTCGAGTTGGGGCAATCGGCTGTATTGCCATCCGTTGTCGACCATAAACTGTGGAATCACGCCTGTGACGTGGCCACCGGCGTCGAGCACACCGTCGCTCACGGCGCGCATCAGTCCGGCGCTGCCCGCACCGTTCACGCAGTCCCATCCGCGCTCAGCCATGAGCGTGCCGAGTTCGTAGGCCGTTTCGGTGAAGGTGTTCTCAAGTCGGTCGCTCGAAGCGCCAAACACACATATTTTACCCTTTTTTTCCATATTCAACTGCAAAGATACAACAAAGATGCGAAAGCGAGAGCCATATCGCGCAAGAAAGCGCCATTTTGCGCTCCGCCTGGGGCGCCGCAAAACGGTTTATAAATCAGTTTTATACCGCGGTTTTCTTTGTGGATAGAAAATAATGAACTATATTTGCCCACGGAAAACCATTATATTTATATACATATTTTAAAAACAATACTAATTATGAAAAAGATCTTATCATTATTTGTAGCAGCCGTGATGTCGATGGGCACCATGGCATCGGCACAAGACATCGCGCTTGAAGGCGTAGCGGGTATGAACATCGCTAATGTAGACGTCAGCGGCGCCAATTCACGCATTGCATTCCACCTGGGTGCGCGCGCCACCTATGCGTTCCAGAGCCAGAGCCAAGGCCTCTACGCTAATGCGGCAGCCCTCTTCTCGCTCAAGGGCACAAAGGTGGGCGATGTGACGTACAACCCCTTCTATCTGGAAATTCCCGTGCACATGGGTTACAAGTATCCTATCGTGAACAATGTGGCCGTCTTTGGCGAAGTGGGTCCTTACTTCGCGCTGGGTCTCTTTGGCAAGGCCAATGGTGTAAACATCTTCGGCGACAACGGCTTCAAGCGCTTCGACGTGGGCTTAGGCATTCACGGCGGCTTTGAATTCAGCCAAAAAGTGCGCGTATCGATAGGCTACGACTTCGGCTTGCTCGACGTGGCAAAAACCGGCTCAGCCAAAAACCGCAATCTCATGATCTCCCTGGGCTACAAATTCTAACTAGCCCCCATTCACATAGGATAAACAACAGCGGCAGCCCCTTTCTGCATGGAGAGGCTGCCGCTGCTATTTTTTTTGTACAACTCTGATTTCTAAGCGAATATCCAACAATATACCATCAAAGGGACGGTTCTTTTGATGGCATAAATACTAGCCATGCAATCAAAATGATAGCCTTCGCCTAGCGAGGACGCGATGTATCGCGTCCCTACCATATATTGCATTTTCCCACCCGCCTCGGCTGTTTTATATATTGCTGATATTGAGGATGATGTGTTTGTGAATGCCATCAAAAGAACCGTCCCTTTGATGGCATTTTTGGGTGGGCGAGGGGGTGAATTATTTGCGGATGGGGGCGTTGCCGGTGATGAGGTATTTGTAGGTGGTGATTTCGGGCAAGCCCATGGGGCCGCGGGCGTGGAGTTTCTGGGTGCTGATGCCTATCTCGGCGCCGAAGCCGAATTGGCCGCCGTCGGTGAAGGAGGTGGGCACGTTGGCGTAGACGCACGAGGCATCCACCTGCTTGCAGAAGCGGTCGCATGCCTGCTGGTCTTCGGCCACGATACACTCGCTGTGGCCCGAGCCGTGCAGTGCGATGTGCTCGATGGCTTCGGCTTCGCCCGCCACGGTGCGCACGGCCATCTTGTAGTCGCGCCACTCGGTGTCCCAAGCCTCGGCAGTGGCGTGCACCAGATAGGGGTATTTGCCTTCGAGGGCGGCATAGGCGGCTTCGTCGGCCGCGATTTCCACCTTCTTCTCGGCCAGCGGCATCACCAGGGTGGCGAGGTCGGGCAGGCGCTCGGCGTCGATGAGGAGGCAGTCGAGGGCGTTGCACACGCTCACGCGGCGCGTTTTGGCATTCATCACTATGCGCTGGCCCTTCGCCATGTGGCCGCTGGCGTGGAAATAGGTGTGGCACAGGCCCGCGCCGGTTTCGATAACGGGCACACGCGAATTGTCGCGCACGTAGTCGATAAGGCCGCGTCCGCCACGTGGGATAATCAGGTCCACGTAGCCCACGGCGTCGAGCAGCGCGGCGGTGTATTCGCGCTCCACGGGCAGCATGGTGGCTACCGCCTCGTTGATGCCCTCTTCGCGCAGCACGCTGTGGATGAGCGCCGTGATGGCGGCATTGCTGTGGGCGGCATCGTGTCCGCCCTTCATCACCACGGCGCTACCGCTCTTGAAGCAGAGCGAAAACACGTCGAAGGTGACATTGGGGCGCGCCTCGTAGATGATGCCAATCACCCCGAACGGCACGCTCACCTTGCTGATGGTCATGCCATTAGGCTGAGTCCACTGGTCGAGCGTCTTGCCCAGGGGCGAGGGGAGGGCAGCCACGCTGCGTATGGCGTCGGCAATTTCGCGTATGCGCTCAGGGGTGAGGCGCAGACGGTCGTACATGGGGTTGCTTTCCTCCATGCGGGCGAGGTCGAGCGCGTTGGCGGCAAGAATGTCGGCTTCAGCCGCTTCGGTGGCATCGGCCAGGCGCAGCAGCGTGTGGTTGATTTTATCGTCGGAGAGCAGGTTCAATTCTCGAGAAGCCTGCTTGGCTTGGATGAAGAGGGTGTTCATTTTTTTTTAAGACTAAAAGACTAAGAGACTAAGAGCCTATCGGCCGGCTTCGTGCACAGATTTTGCAGTTATCTTAGACAATTCACAAAGAAATTCAACGAGATTTTTTTAGCCACAAATTAGCACGAATTATCCACGAATTATTTTTTTGTGGGTGGTTGTTGTGGTTCCAGAGGCGTGCTGATACATAATAAATAAAAATTGGTTGAATTGGTTATAATTGGTAAAATTTGTGTTATAATCCCCCACCAGCCTGTCCGAATACTCCAAAATAGGGCTAGTCCATAGCCAAAAACGCGAGGCGAACGCCCACCGAACACTAGGCGACCACCCACACCGAACACTAGGCGTCC
>JAUNCU010000005.1 GCA_030526455.1 Bacteroidales bacterium
TGTAAATGTGCGCATTGACAGTGTTGTCGCATTCCCATGGAATGCATTTTGAGGGTGCATCGGGTGCAGGCATTTCGCTCCGGCTCTGCTTCATTCCGCTTCGCTCCATTTCGCAGCGCCTCCGCTGCATACCTGCCTACACACATCCAATCCCTAAGCGGGATTGCGCCGCCTCTCCGTGCCGCTTCCCACACAGCAGTTTTTGCAACGTCAATAATGTTTATTCTCCCAGGATTTTCTACTGAGCCAAAAAATTCGCTAGAAGGGACAGTGCCCCTCTAGCGAATTTATTCTTTATGTGGCTGTTGTTTTATTTGCCCAAAATCTTATTGATCAGGGCTGCTACGTCGCTCACGTTTACCACGCCGTCGTGGTTGATGTCGCCTTCAGCGGCTGGTTGGTAGGTGCCGTTGTCGTCGAAGATGTACTGGAAGTTTTTCCAGTAGTCGCGGCCTTTGTAGTACTTGTCGCATCCTTCAGGCACGTGCACGAAAGCCTTGGCATGCACAGGAGCGTTGGCAATGTCGGCAGAAAGCAGCACCGGTGCCTTATGCGCCACATAGATGTCCATCAAGTTGGTGCACCCCGCAAAGGCATTTGCGCCAATTGAGGTAACAGTGCCGGGGATGGTAACCGAAGCCAACTTCGTTTGGTTAAACATGAGATTATGTGGAATTGTCTTCACGCTTTCACCAATGGTAACCTTAGTGATAGGGGCGGCAAAAAACCACGAAGAGTCATTTTGGGAAAATGTTATGCCAGCACAGTCGGTGGCGTTATAATTCACGGTTGAGAGTTTCTCGCAGTCTTGAAAAGCGCGTTTGCCTATCCATTTCACACTGCTGGGAATAGTGACGGACTGAAGAGAGCATAATCTGCTAAAGCAATATATGTCAATTGAATCGACACCATTTGAAATCGTGAGCGAGGTACATTCACGCAAATTCGTAAATGCATTTCTTCCAAGATACTTCACTGAGCCCGGAATTGTAAGGGATTTCAGGCCAGAAGTGCCAGCATTATAAAAGGCACCACGTTCGATCCTTGTCACACTACTTGGAATCTTGAGAGACGACATATAGTGACAACTCTCGAATGCATATCTCGGAATGGTTGTTAGTGTACTGGGAATAACCAGGCCATTTTCAAAATTGTACCAACAAGCATAGAAAGCACTTTCCCCTATCGACTGGATGTTATTGGTCAAATTGACGCCCCTCATTTCTAAACAACGAGAGAAAGCAGATTGCCCTATCGTGGTGAGTTTATTGCCCACTTGAATCTCTTTTAAAACAGTACAATTTATAAAAGCCTCATCGCCAATTGTGAGCACATTTTCACCAAAGAAGGCTCGCTTTAGGCTATCACAACCAGAAAATGCTGCGTCACCAATTGAGGTAACACCGCCTCCACCAAGCACAGCAACCATATCGTTACAACTAGCAAAGGCTCTTTCTCCAATCGTGGTAATTGTTGGGGGTAATGTCACCGAAACGAGGTCATTAATAGTAAATGCTTGTTTCGCAATTTTCGTCACAGTGTAGACTGTACCATTATAAGTGACCGTAGAGGGAATGATTACGTCGCCCCAGTAGGTCTTTTCCATGGTAGAAACCGATTTTCGAGTCACCGACACGGTAGTGCCGTCGGAGTTGATTTTGTAGTAAATGTCATTTACCTTGAAATCGTAGTACTCAGCCGAGGCTGTGATGCATGCCGCCATGAGCAGGATGCAGATGGAAAGTAGTCGTTTCATCATTTGAGAATTTGTTTGGTTTATAATATTGTTAGTTTGGGTTTACTGCTAAAGGTTCAGTTGAGGCTTGAAGCCGCAAAAGTTCAGTGAGCACAAATTTATAGATTATCAGCGAGAAAAGCAACACGAAAACCCCGAAAACAAAAAATACCACGCTTAAAATGCAAAAATACCACGCCTTGGGTGGAGGGATTGGCCACAAATTATCACGAATCATCACGAATTGTTGATTTTCACGAGTTTAATTTTGCTTCTGAGAACACCTGATTTTATCAATTATTATTTCTTTGTGTACTGTGTTTTGCTAGTTCCCCAGAATTAGGTTGATCAGCGCTGTTACGTCGGTTACGTTCACTGCGCCGTCGGCGTTGATGTCGCAGTAGTGGGTGGGATAGGTGGCTGTGCCTAGGATGTGGTTGATGAGGGCGGTGACGTCGGTCACGTTTACGTTGCCGTCGTCGTTCACGTCGCCTGGCATGTGGAGCGGTGGGCTCATGAGGCTTACGCCCGACAGTGGGCATGCCACGTAGGTGCCGTCGGGAGCGAGCATGGTGAGGGTGACCATGGCGTAGGTGGCGCCGTGGGCGAGGGCGGGCATTTCGCCATCTTCATAGTGGGAGCAATCGAGTTTCGCCTTGCCTTGCCACCAATCGATGCCCAACTGCTGCGCATAGGGCGGCATGGAAATGGTGCCTTGTGAGGCGCTATACATGGCATAACGCACGGTGTCGACCTCCATGGGTTTGGGCTTGGCGAAGTAGTGGCCCGCCTGTGTGCCATGGTAGTGCGCCGGCGTGATGGAGGGCACCTTGGGCTTCGACACCTGCTCAATCGCCACAGGGCGCACGGTGGCTGCCATACGCGGATTGCGCCTATCGGTGAGCACACCGCTCACACCGTTGAGCCATGCGCCCGCGAAACGCCGCATCTCGGCCGAAGACAGCGGCTGAGGCAGGTCGATTGCCATCCAGTGGAGTTTGCTCGTGTCGAAGGATTCGCCATCGGAGCGCACGTAGAGCGTATTGCCCGAGGGCGCGATGCGCAGCACTCGCAGTATCTTGTCGGTGATGCAGAACGAGCGGCCCACGGTGTATTTATCGCTGGAGAGGATGGTGTTGAGCGGGAGTTTCGCCTCGGGGAAAGCACCCAGGGCATTCACCTTGCCGGCACCGAAGCGCTCGGGATGGCGCTCTACGAAGGCATCGCGAATGGCGCTGCTGATAATCAACTGCTTCACCTCGGCGGGCGTGAGCGAGGGGTGAGCCTCGAGCCACAGCGCCACGATGCCCGCCACAGTGGGAGCCGCCATCGAGGTGCCCGTGCTCTGGCCCCAGTAGTTGGTGGTGGCGGTGGCAGCGTTGTAGGATGCGAAGGAGATGCGCTCGGGCTTCGCCTCGTAATAGGCATTGTCGTAGGTGTTGAGTGCCGAAATCACCATGTGGCCGGGCGCTGCGATGGTGGGCTGAGGCACACCCGCCTCATCGGTGCCAAAAGATGACGCCGGATAGATGTCGCCCACCACGACTGCGGGCTGCTCGTGGGTGCCGCCAGCGGCTATGGGCACGGCATTGCGCGCCACATAGTTGCCCACCGAAATCACATCGCGGGCGGTGGCGCTATCGTTGATGTAGCCATCTTGCGTACCCGCCACGAATGGCGTGCCATCGGCGGCAGTGAACGCCGTGAAAGCACTTCCCCAGAGCCAACTGGTGTGCCCCACCCCACTCTGGTCCACCAATTGTATGGCCAGCAGATAATGCTTCGCGCCGTCGAGTTTCTTCAGGTCGATGGCGGTGCGCAGGTTGAAGTGGCCGTTGAGCCCCTGCGAAGTGGTCACCTCCACCGTGCCGCGGGCATATTGGCTCAGGCGCATACTGAAGTCGGTGTCGTGCTCCATGCCGGGGCCTGCCGTGAGGCGCTTATCCGTGGAGATGGTGGCCGAGGAAAACACCACCTTCTTGGTCGTCGGGTCGATGAGCAGCAGTTTCACCCCTATGGCGTCGGCCGCGCGGCTCCAGGTGTCGACGGTGACGGTGCCGATTACGCTATCGGTGGCACAGGGCAGCGTAGTGCCCACCGTCGACGCAGCGCCCGCGGGCACACGCAGCACACGGTTTTCGCCAGCGAGGTTCCCCGCCGATGTGCATATCACCGCCCCCTCATGGGCAAGCGATGTGAGTGCCTGACAATAGGCACTCGACCCGTCGTGGGGACCTCCCTGAAAACCGAGGCTGATGGAAATCACGCAGGGCTTGCCCACGCTCTTGGCATAATTGAGGATGTAGCGGGCGCTATTGATCACCGCCACTTGATTAGATACATAAGCAAAGCCCAGGGCACACACCACGATATCGGCCCCGGGTGCTATGCCCGAATAGGCGCCCACCTTCGAGCCGGCGGCAATGCCCAGGCAGTGGGTGCCGTGGTTGGAATTGAGGCGGTCGGTGGTGAGCAGCGGCACGTCGGCGGGAAAGAACTCCGAGCCGGGGAGCGTGTCGGCTCCGAGCACCACCTTCTTGCCCGTGTTGCTGCCGGGCATATACACGCGCTTGATGCGCGTATTGCCTGAGGCATCGGCAAATGCCTTGTGGTTAAAATCAATCCCCGCGTCGATTACACCTACCACCACCCCCTTGCCTGCGTAATTCTTGGGCAAGCCATAGTAGGTGCCTTGGGCTACAATCGCCGCATCGGTAGCGGGGATTGAAATATCGGTGTTCTGATCGCCTGGCTCCGATACGGCTATCTGCCTCACCATGGGCAGCGCCGCCACCGTGGGAATGCGCTCGAGCGGAATCTGGACGGTGAGCACATCGCCACAGCGGGCATGCACCTTCACCCCCATGGCGCGCAAAGGCTCGCAATCGGCGCCGTCGATGGTGATGAACGCCTCCACCAGCCCATCATGGCGCGCCATCGCCTGGTGCGCTGGCGAAGGATGCTTTGCCAGCAGCCGCTTCGTGGCCACAGTGCACTTCTCGGTGGCTAGCGCAGCCACCGAGCAAATGAGGAGCATTATCAGAACTATCAGTTTTTTCAATTTTTCAATATCAAGAGTGACTAAAAACACACAAACCTGCACGGCGGCATGAACCCATGGCGCCGCACCACAGCCCTACTGCCCGAGCACGATGCCGATGAGCAAGGTGACGTCGGTCACGTCGAGTTCGCCGTCGGCATTGATATCGGCGCGGTCGGGGCAGAATTCTTCGGCGGGTGTGCCCAGCACAGCCGAGATGAGGAGCGTGACGTCGGTCACGTCGAGCAGGCCGTCGTCGTTCACGTCGCCCAGCATCGGATCGGTGCCACCCAATTCACGCAGCACCTTGAGCACATACACGGCGTCGGCCTCGCGCAGCGTGACGATGTCGTAGACGTAATTGTCGCGCAGCACGACGGTGTCGGCCGCAGCGAGGCGCGAAACATCGGCGCTGAATTCACCCTTCAACTGTGGCAATCCCCATTCGGCGGGCTTCTTCGGCATCGAGAACTTGCCCGACGAGCGCCACAGCGCGCAATGCACCGTGTCGATTTCCATTACCACTGGGCGCGCCAGGAAGTAGTGGAGCGAATCCACCTGCTGCGTGCCGTGGAAATTGGCGGGGAGATAACTGTTGATGAACGCGGTGCTATCGAGAGCGCCCACCGTAGGCACTGTGAGCGCCTGCAGTGTGGCATTCTGTTTGCTCATGATCACGGCGTCGAAGCCCTCGATGCGGTGGCCGGCATAGGCCGCCATCTGGGCGCTGTCGAGCGGTGCGGGCAGCGTGATAGCCACCCAGTTGTGCTGCTGGTAGCGTCCGGCGAGGTAGTCGATCTGCCCTGGGGCGATGGTGTCGGCCTTCACGGCGCGCGCCTCGTCCTTGGCATAGAGCGTGAGCGAATCGGCGCCTATGTGCATCACCGTGAGGTGACCGCCACGCATAGGCACGGTGGAGCCTTCTTCAATTCTTTCGTTGCCAAGCACCGAAGCCAGCGCATAATCGGGCCTCTGCTCGCTGACCACATTGAGCACATAACCCATATTGCTCATGCGGCTGAAGCGCGACTGCACCCTCAACTCATACACATAGCCATCCTTCAGCAGCGACTTGTCGCCGTCGAAGAAACTGAACTGCGGCGTGAATCCGCCCTTGAATTGCGGATGCCCGAAGTCGGCAGCCTCGTAAGGCATCTCAAAGCGTTCTTCCTTCTTGTTCCACATGGCGCTCTGCACGATGGCCACCTCCATGGGCTTGGGGCGCATGAGGAAATAGTCGGTGCTATCCACCACTTCCGAACCCGTGAAATTGGCGGGAATCAAGTGGTTGAGCGATGCGGCGATGTTCAATTCGCCAAATTGCGGCATTTCGTAGATTTCAAATTCAGGATTATCCTTGTCCATGAGATAGCCCCTGAAGTTGGTGATATAGCGGCCAGTGAGGCTTCTTGCCACCTCACTGTCGATTTGTTCGGGCAAGTACACGGTGGCCCAGTTGCTCTGGTCGAGCGCGCCCTGGTAGTTCACCTGTGTGGAATCGGGCACATCGGGCGAGGCGTAAAGGCCTTCGTCTTTCACATACATGGCGTAGCCGTCGGTCGAGAAGCCCATCACGGTGAGGGTGCTGTCGGCGATGCCGAATTCGTAGCCCAACTGTATCGAGGGGCTGTTCACCAGTTTGGCGAGGGTGAATTCGGTGGATTTCACATCGAGAATCTCCAGCGGATACACCATGCTGCTGCCTGCCACGTTGAGCACCACCATGGTGAGCACGTCGGCGTCGCGCAGGCTGGGCAGGGCGCCCGTCAACTTGGAGAAGTCGACCGAGAACGAGCCTCGGAATGCCTTGAAGCCATATTCCTCGGGGAAATAAGGCATCGTCACGTTGCCACGCATCACGTTCCACATGGCGCAGCGCACGGTGTCGATTTCCATGGGCTTGGGCTTGACGAAGAAGTAGTCGGTGGTGTCGACTTTCTGCGTGCCGTAGAAGTTGGCGGGGATGAAGGTGTTGAAGCGCAGCACGCTATCCTTGGCGAGCGCCACGGGCAGCGCGGCACACTGCAGTGTGGGGTTGGTCTTGCTGGCGAGCACGCCTTTCACGGCGGCGATGCGGCTGCCCACGAGGGCTGCATGCTGGGCCGAGTCGAGCGGTGCGGGCAGGGCGAGTTTCATCCAGTTGCTCTGGTCGTAGACGCCGCCGAGCACATCCACCTGGCCCTCTTTGAGCACGTCGGGCTGGGCATAGGCATGGTCGTCTTTCACGTAGATCTCTTTATCGCCCACGCGGCCATACATCACCACGAGTGTGCTGTCCATCATTTCGCAATCCATGCCTTCCTTGAAATAGGCATCGTTCACCACCTGTGCCAGCGTGAACTGGTTTTTGCGTTCGTTCCATGCCGCGAGCGGATAAGCCATGCGCGTGCCGTCGAGCGGATTGATGGTGGAGAGGACGAGCATGTCGTACACATAGTTGTCGGTGAGCGAAACGCTGTCGGCTCCCTCGTAGAGCGAGAGGTCGGCCGACGCGGTGCCGCTGAAGCGAGGCATGCCGTAGCGGTCGGGGTTGATGGGCATGCCTATTTGCTTATGCACGCCATTCCACATCACATTGTGGATGGTGTCGATCTCCATGGGCTTGGGGCGCACGAAGAAATAGTCTACCGAATCCACCTGCTGCGAGCCGTGGAGGTTGGCGGGGATGATGGCGTTGAAAGAAACGCTCACCGCAGAATCTGCCAGCAGTGGCAAATTGAAGAGTGTAAATGAGGCATTATCCTTGCTGTCGAGACGTCCGCGGAAGCGTTTCATGATTTTGCCGGGATAGGTGGCGCGCTGTGCCGAGTCGAGCGGAGCAGGCAGGTGGAGTGCTGCCCAGTTGCTCTGGTCGAGGTCGCGACCCAGGTAGTTCACCTGTCCGGGGGCTATGGTGTCGGGGGTGGCAAAGCCACCGTTGTCTTTCACATAGATGGTGCGGCCCGATGCCGACACGTGCATCACGCGCAGCGTGGTATCGGCCACCACATAACTGTAGCCTTCCTTGAAGGCGGGGGTGGAGAGAATTTCGGCGAAGGTGTTTTCGCCCACTTTCTCAGCGATGATTTCGAGTGGATACACCACGGGGTTGCCACTTTCGTCCCACATGGTGAGGCCCACGAAGTCGTAGTGAGAATTCACCACGAAGGTTTCGCTGGCCTTGTCGACCAGGGAGAAATCCACGCTGGCGCTGCCCTGGAATGGCACGGTGGCATTCTGCGGCATCTCCAGGCGCGAGAGTGAGGCGTTCCAGTAGGCGCCGCGTATGGTGTCCACTTCCATGGGTTTGGGCTTTACGAAGAAGTAGTCGAGCGAATCCACCTGCTGCGAACCGTGGAAATTGGCGGGGATGAAGGTGTTGAACACGGGCGAGGCGATGGAGTCGGCGGCGATGGCTGCGGGCATCTTGTCGGCATCCATCTCCAGATTGGTCTTGCTGCGGAGCATGCCGCCCACATTGCGCAGGCGACGGCCCACGAAGGCGGTGCGCTGGGTGCTGTCGATGGCCTGGGGCAGGTGCAGCAAGAGCCAGTTGCTCTGGTCGTAGGGCTGCGATGCAGCCATGAGGCCTTGCGCCTTGATGTAGTCGACCTGCCCTGGCGCGATGCTGTCCTGGCGGGCGTAAGGCGAATCGGCCTTGGCGAAGATGGTGCGGCCGTCGGCCGAGAGGCGCATGCAGGTGAGCGTGCTGTCGGCGATGCTGTAATAGCGGTTGGCTGAGAGGCGCTGATTGGTGAGGATGTCGGTGAGGCGGTACTGGAATTCGGGGAATCCGCCGAGGGCATTGATTTTGCCCGCACCGAAGCGGATGGGCGACTGGCGCACATCGTCGTCAACGAATGCGCTCTTGCTGATGATGTCTTTCACATCGCCCACCTTGAGCGATGGACGAGCCTGCAGCCACAGCGCCACGATGCCCGCCACGGTGGGAGCCGACATTGAGGTGCCTGTAGAGGCGCCCCAGTATTCGAGGCGTCCGGTATGGGGATTCTCCCGGCGGTAGGCCGAATAGGGGTTGTTGATGGATGCCAGGTGGTTGTAGCCATTCACGGCTGCCAGCACATTGGTGCCGGGCGCCGCCACGAAGGGATAGGTTTTGCCATTAGGCGCTCGGGCATAACTTGAGGAAGAGTAGATATTGCCCACCTTCAGATGCGACTGCGTGAGGATGCTGCCCGTCTGCAGGCAGGGATAGGAGTTGCGGCCCACATAGTTGCCACACGAAATGGTGTACTGGCCCGTCACGTTGTCGTTCACGCTGCAGGAGTCGTTGCCGGGGGTGAAGAGGTAGTTGCCCACGGGCTTATGCCAGCCGAAGTAGTGCTCCGAGTTCATCCACGAGTCGAATTCCACGCCGTTGGCGCCATAGAATTGCACCGCCACCTTGTAGTTTTTCACACTGTCGTTGAGCGGCTTGAGGGTCACTTCGCTGTAGGTTTCGTTGTGGCCGTTGCTTTCAGTGGTCACCCACACGCCTATCTTGCCCGAGAAATACTTCGAGAGGAAGGCGTTGTGGCCGCGCTTGAGTTCGGTGCCGGGGCCTATGTAGTGATAGGTGTAGGCCTTCATGATGCCGGTTTCGTAGAAGATGGAGTTGTCGTCGGGGTCGATGAGGATGTATTTGATGCCCACCACCGAGCGGGTGCGGCTCCAGGTGTCGATTGAGAACGAGGCTACGGTGCCGGCGGCCATGTTGCCCATCACCACCGAACCGAAGGTGGGGCTGGTGGAGGTGTTGGCGCCGGAGAATTTGTGGTGGAGTTGGCGTGCCACACCACCGAGGTTACCGGCCGAGAGGCAGATGATGGCATCGTTCTGCCCCACTTCGTCGTAGATTTTGCATATTTTGCTCGTGCCGTCGTGGGGGCCTTTCTTGGTGCCGATGCTCACGCTTATCACGCAGGGCTTACCCACACTCTTGGCATAATTGGTGATATACTTGAGGCTGTTGGCCATGTTCACGTCGGTGCTGCTGTTGCCCAGGGCGCATATCACGATGTCGGCCCCGGGTGCCATGCCCGAATAGGCGCCCACCTTCGTGCCCACGCCTATGCTGGCGGTGTGGGTGCCGTGGGAGGATGAGGCGTAGTCGGTGGTGAGTTGGGCGATGCGGGTGGAGTCGAATTCCGAGCCGGGCAGCGCCGTTCCGCCTATGATCACCTGTGTGCCGGTGGTGTTGCCGGGCATATACACGCGCTTGATGCGGGTGTTGCCCAGCGAGTCCTGGAAGGCGGCGTGATTGAAGTCGATGCCCGAATCCACGATGCCAAACACCACGCCCGTGCCGTCGTAGTTGGCGGGCAGATTGTGGCGAAGGCCTTCCCACGCATATTCCACCCCAGCCTGAGCGCGGGTGGAATCGGTGTCGGCCACCATTTGCTCGCCTATCGACACCTGCTCCACCTCGGGCAGAGCGGCGATGGCTTCAAGGCTGCCGACGGGCACCTGGGCGGTGATCATGCCCGAGAAGCGCGCGCCCACTTTGCCGCCAAGGGCAGTGATGCCGCTGGTGTTGCCCGTGTCGCGAAGGGTGATAAACACGTCCACCATCTCCTGCGCGCCCACTTGGCGCAGCGCAGCATGGCGTTGCGTCTGGGCGGGGAATGCCGCACGATTGTCGAGAAATGCCTGAGTGGAAACCGACATCTTCTCATAGGCGCTAGCAGAAAACACGCCAAGCACGGCTATAGTAGCAAGTAATTTTTTCCTGAAATTCATCATCTTTACACATTAGTTAAAGGTCAAGATAAACTTAAATTACAAAGTAACAAATTTTCCCCAATACAAACAAAAAAATCCCACCTTTTAACGCAAAACCCACCCAAGAAGCCTCCCACAAAAAAGAAGAAGCCCGCCCACACACAAGCAGGCGAGTGTCAGCGAGCCCTCCCGAGTGCTCCGAGTGCTCCGAGAACTCCCAAAGCGGGCCAGTGAAAAAAGCCCCTCCCATCAAAGCAAGAAAAAAGCCAGGCAAGGAAAATCTCCTCGCCTGGCATCATATTATTCTCTCGCTCGAAAGCGAAGCCTGTGGATGATTAGGCTTCGGCTTCTACGATTTTGCAGATTTCCACGATAGTGGCCATTGCCTTTTCCATGGCTTGCACCGACACATATTCGTAACGGCCGTGCATGTTCATGCCGCCAGCGAAGATGTTGGGGCAAGGCAGACCCTTGAATGAGAGTTGAGCGCCATCTGTGCCGCCACGAATGGGTTGCACGATAGGAGTGACGCCAGCATTCTTCATCGCCTTTTCAGCCACTTCGATGATGTGCATCACTGGTTCAATCTTTTCGCGCATGTTGTAGTACTGGTCCTTGATCTCGATAGATGCGCAGCCGGGGAATTCGCTGTTCACCTTGCGGCAGAGGTGCTCGAGTTCGCGTTTGCGGCTTTCGAAGCGGGCACGGTCGTGGTCGCGCACGATGTAGGTGAGCACGGTTTTTTCCACTGAGCCTTCAAAGCCCACGAGGTGGTAGAAGCCTTCGTAGCCTTCGGTGTGCTCAGGAGTTTCCCAGCGAGGAATCATCACGGCAAACTGGTTGGCCACGCGAATGGAGTTGAGCATCTTGTGCTTAGCCATACCTGGGTGCACGTTCAAGCCCTTGAAAGTGATCTTAGCCGAAGCGGCGTTGAAGTTTTCATATTCGAGTTCGCCGGGGTAGCCACCGTCCATGGTGTAGGCCCATTCAGCGCCAAATTTTTCCACGTCGAAGTGGTGTGCGCCCATGCCGATTTCTTCATCGGGGTTGAAAGCGATGCGAATGTCGCCGTGCTTAATTTCGGGGTGAGCGATGAAATATTCCACTGCGCTGATGATTTCGGCGATACCGGCCTTGTCGTCGGCGCCGAGCAGTGTGGTGCCGTCGGTCACCACGAGGTCTTGGCCCACGAAGTCGTTCATTTCGGGGAATTGCTCGGGGTCGAGCACGATGCCCTGCTCTTCGTTGAGCACCACTTTTCCGCCTTCATATTTCACCACGCGAGGTTTCACGCCGTGGCCGCTCATGTCGGGGGCGGTGTCGAGGTGGGCGATGAAGCCGATGGTGGGCACTTTCTTGTCGGTATTCGATGGCAGTGTGGCCATGAGGTAACCGTTGTCGTCGAGCGAAATGTTGCTCAGGCCCATGTCCTTAAGTTCTTTCTTGAGTTGCTGAGCGAATACCATCTGCCCAGGAGTGGATGGAGTGAGGTTGGTAAGTTCGTCACTTTGAGTGTCGTACTTCACATACTGGAGAAATCTATCTACTAATTTCATGCTGTGGTTATGTTTTAGGCCATCACCTCTTATGCAAAGGCGCGGGCGGGTTTATTGTTATTATCAGTATTTAAGTGAACAAAGGTAATAATAATTTTTGTAATTTTGTAGGCAAAACCACGCATTTGTATCATGGCCATCCGCAAAAAACGCAAAACGCGGGCTTCACGCCGCTGGAAGTTGCATCTGCTCTCGGGCATTTGGGCGCTCGCGGTGGCGGCTGTGGCCATCACGCTCATGTGTGACCGCCGTGGTCAAAAGGACGATGCGGCTGCCAGTGGCGATGCGCTGCTGAAGGAGATGAGCGAGGCGAAGTTGCCGCCATCGGTGCCCGACACGCTCATGCGCTTCAGCGCCTTCACCGTGCATTACAACACCCGCTGGCTTGTGCCTAACTATGTGGTGTACACGCTCAAGCGCAGCCATGTGGGCGGGAAGGCTTGCTACGACGGCTCGTTTTTCGTCCCCGAGAAGATGGCTAATTGCGCCATGCCGCTCGAATTGGAAGCCACCGGCTATCAGCGCGGACACATGGCGCCCGCGGCCGACATGCGGTGGAGCGAGCAGGCGCTGCGCGAATCGTTTGCGATGGTGAACATTTGCCCCCAGAGCGGCGATCTGAACACGGGTGCGTGGCGACGCCTGGAAGATCGCGTGAGAGAATGGGTAATGAACGACAGCGTGCTGGTGGTGTTCACCGGTCCGGTGCTCTCCGAGCGAATGGCTACCATAGGCCCCGAGCACCGCATAGGCGTGCCCGAGCGCTTCTTCAAGGTGGTGCTGGCGCCGTTTGCCCAGCCCATGCGCGCCATCGCCTTCGTGATGCCCGCCGAGGGCACTACGCTGCCGCTTCGCCACCACGCCGTGAGTGTGAGCGAGGTGGAGCGCATCAGCGGCATCGACTTCTTCCCCACCCTGCCCCAGCAAGAGCAGCGGCGCCTGAAAGACGTGGTGGACACCTATAGTTGGTTCCGATATTGAAACACTTTATTAGTAACGAACAAAAAAAATACGCATTGATAATGAAAAAGATAGCATTCCTCATAGCCACAGCGCTGCTAATTGCGGGCATCGCCTATTTCGCCGCCACACTGAGCGCCGAAACACCCGCCTCGCCCGTGCCCGAAGCATCGGCCACATCGGTGAGCAAGGCGGGCAGCAAGAAGGCGAAGGAGAAAAAGGCGAAGAAGCAGAAGAAGACGACTACGGCCAAAAGTCCCGTGGGCGAAGCCATCGCCACCGACCGCAATCCGCTCCTGAAGGTGATTGTGCCAGCCGGCGTGGCCAACGAACGCATCAACCACAAGGCCTACGCCTGCTACTTCAACGCCCAGCACCGCATCCCTAATTGCGTGATCTACGAACTCTCGGCCACCGAAATCGCCCTCTGCGACGGCCCAGGCGCCGAAAAGCGCAAAAACTACAAGTTCTACGCCGACCCGCTCTGCGCCGCCAGCCCCGACTGGAACGAATACAAAGGCTCGGGCTACGACCGCGGACACATGGCGCCCGCCAACGATATGAAATTCGACAAAACAGCCATGGCCGAATGCTTCTACATGACCAACATGTGCCCGCAAATTCACGCCCTCAACGACGGCTGCTGGCGTCAACTCGAAAACGCCGTCCACTACTGGGCGAAGCGCGACAAGCGCGTGATCGTGGCGGCCGGACCCGTGCTCAAGAAGAAGATGAGCAAAATTGGCCCCGACAAAAACATCTCGGTGCCAGGCGCTTTCTATAAGGTAATTTACGCCCCCAACCAGGGCCGCGCCATAGGCTTCATCTTCAACAACGAGAAAATCACCGGCTCCTACACCAAGCACGTGGTGAGCGTCGACTACGTGGAGCGCATGACAGGCCTCGACTTCTTCTCCACAGTCGACGACGCACTCGAAAACCTCATGGAAGCCAGCACCGACGTGCAGCAGTGGATCGACGGCAAAGAAGAAAAATAAAAGAGAAAAGAAAAAAGCACCCCCGTGCGAGCAACGTCAGTTGCTCGAAAAAGCAGCAAAAGAAATGACAGCATTCAACACCGACACAATAGTAGCAATCAGCACCCCCCACGGCATGGGAGGCATAGCAGTGGTGAGAGTGAGCGGAGCCCAAGCCACCACCATCGTGGCAAAGCGATGGAAAGGCGCACCCATCAGCGAAATGAAGACCCACACCGCACACCTGGGCCACATCCTCGACTCGCAAGGCCAACTGCTCGACGAAGTAGTGCTCACCCTGTTCCGCGGACCACGCTCCTTCACCGGCGAAGACGTGGTGGAAATCGCATGCCACGGCTCCATCTGGATTCAGCAGCAAGTGGTCAACACCCTCATCGACGCCGGCTGCCGAGCCGCCACAGGCGGTGAATTCACCCAGCGCGCATTCGTCAACGGACGCCTCGACCTCTCCCAGGCCGAAGCCATCGCCGACGTGATAGCATCATCGTCGCGCGCATCACACCGCGTGGCCATGAACCAAATGCGAGGAGCATTCAGCCGACGACTCTCCAGCCTGCGCGCACAACTGCTGCAATTCGTATCGCTCATCGAACTCGAACTCGACTTCAGCGAAGAAGAAGTGAACTTCGCCGACCGCGCCCGCCTCATCACCCTCGCCACCGATATCAAAACCGTGATCTACAGCCTCGCCGACTCCTACAGCGCCGGCAACGCCATCAAAAACGGCATCCCCGTGGCCATCGTGGGGCAGACCAACGCCGGAAAATCAACCCTGCTCAACGCACTGCTAGGCGACGACCGCGCACTCGTGAGCGACATCAAAGGCACCACACGCGACGTCATAGAAGACACCATCACCCTCGGCGGAACACTCTTCCGATTCATCGACACCGCAGGCATACGCCAGTCCGACGACATCATCGAAACCATGGGCATCGAGCGCTCATTCAAAAAACTCGACGAAGCCCAACTCGTGCTCTGGGTCGTAGACCCCAGCGAAGGCGCACAGGAAATCGCCGACTTCAGCCAGCAAATCCTCCCCCGCTGCAAAGGCAAAAAAGTGCTCGTAGTGGTCAACAAAATCGACACCGCCACCGCCCAGGCCCAGCAAAGCGTGAGCGCAGCCATCAGCGCCCACATCCCCAGCGGCGTAGAGGCACGCACCATCTTCATCTCAGCCCGCGACGGACAAGGCCTCGACACCCTCCAGAGCACCATCATCGAAATGGCCGCACTCCCATCGGTAGCCGACGACGAAGCCGTAATCGTCACCAACGCTCGCCACTACCAAGCCCTAGTGCGCGCCGGCGAAGCCATCACCCGCAGCCTAGAAGGCCTCAACGCAGGCATCAGCGGCGACCTCGTAAGCCAAGACATACGCGAATGCATGCACTACCTAGGAGAAATCACAGGAGAAATCTCCCCCGACGACATCCTAGGAGAAATCTTCACCCACTTCTGCATCGGAAAGTAGAAGACTATCCCTCTTTGCTGCAAAAACACAATGGCAACGCAGTGACCAACTCATGCCATCTACGTGGCACAACATTTGATATAACCTACTCTCGCACGAACAGCAAAGAGTTAAAAGTCATGGCACAAACACTGGCCGACCTCCGAAAAGCCGGCTACTGCCATGTATTATACGGAGTCAACCAACCCTGCTTCCACATAACAGTAAGAAAATAAACCAGTTGAAAAAACGAAGATAAAAAGAAAAGAAAGAAAACCATTTTGTGGGGCTTTTGGGCAGGAGCCTTTCTCTCCCCATGGCTGCTGTGATGAGGGTGGCGGAGAGTTTTGGGTCGGTTAGTTTGATTGCGGTGTCGGCTGGGGATGGGTGGCTTAGGGGGTTGATGCTGCCATACCACACGGTGGCCGCGTCGATGATGGTGGCGCACACTGTTAACTGGGGGATGATGTGCACGGTGAGGCCTTTTTGGCGTAGGTGCATGGCTTGGTCGTCGGCGCGCGAGGTGGCTATCGCGGTTTCTATCCCGTTGCTGGAAAGGGTTGTGAGCAGGGACACGAGTTGGCTTTGCTCTACTTTGTGCAACTTGGGGCTGGAGATGAATACGGAGCGCTGGGCTGCCTTGAGGTCGCGAATGAATGGCGCCGTGAATGTTTTCCCGGTGAAGATTTGGCCGTCGTCGGTGAGTGGCTGGGTGTCGCCGATGGTGTCGAATAGCGTGGGCGAAGTTTTTGTGAGGGTGCGGTAGCCTATGGCGGCGTAGCCCTTGAGGCGCTTGCGGTACATGCTTTCGCAGGCTGGCACGTGGATGTCGATGTAGTCGTAGATGCGCACGTCGGTTTTGCCTGCGTGCTCTCGGTGGAGCCGGCCGGCATATTGCGCCACCAGCCCTTTCCAGGAGATGGGCAGTGCCAGCAACAGGGTGTCGAGGCGCGGATAGTCGAACCCTTCTCCCACATATTTTCCTGTGGCCACCACTGCCAGTGGCTCGCCGCCGGGAATGCGCTGCAAGCGCTCTAATGCGCCGTGCTTTTCTCGGGCTGAGCCTGTGCCGACGAGGCGCACCACGTGTTTCACACTCGCGCCTATGAGGCGAGCCAGCAGGTCGACGTGCGACGTGCGGCTGGTGAGCACGATGGGCGTGCGGCCCGCTTCCACTGCCTTCACCACATCGTCGACGATAAGTTGGTTTCGCAGCGCATCGTCGGCAAGGGCCTGCGATAGCGATGCAAACGACAGGTTGCAGCTGCTCAAGATTCGAAACGAAGTGAAGCGCGGCACCAGGCGACGGCTGAACGACTGGTTCTGAATCTGGCTCTTGGCGTCGGCCAAGTAGCGGATGGGGCCGCACTGCATGAAGATGATGGGCTGGTGTCCGTCTTTGCGGATGGGTGTGGCGGTGAGGCCAAAGACGGCCTGCGCCGTCACATGCTTCAGCACGCGCTCGAAGGTGACCGACGACACGTGATGGCATTCGTCAACGATCACCATTCCATAGTCTCTCACAAAGGACCGCACTTGCCCGTCGTCGAAGCACGATTGCATCAGCGCCACGTCGATGACGCCGTGCAGCGTATTGCCCGTGGAGTCGAGGCATCCTATGGGTGAAAATGCCATCTTTCGCCCCCGCTTCTTCGGCTGCTCGGGCAAGGCGAAATCAATGGTGAGGAATTCCTCTAGGCGCGATTTCCACTGGGCGAGTAAGGCCTTGTTGTGCACCAGAATGAGCGTATTCACTCGCTTGCGAGCAATCATGGCAGCAGCCGTCACCGTCTTGCCAAAAGCCGTGGTAGCCGAGAGCACCCCGCAAGTGTAGTTGAGCATGGCTTGGATGGCCTCTTGCTGCTGCGGCCGCTCCACGCCGTTGAACGCCACTCGAATAGGCCTGCCGTGATTCGTTTCGTCGGCCACCCTAACATCCACATGGTGGCCGCGCATCAGTTGCGCCACCGCATCTTCACATCCACGCGGCAATGCCACATAGTGGTCCAACACTTCGGCACAGCATATGACGCGCGGAATGCCATAGGTGGGCAGCCGCAATTGCTGATTACGGTAAAACTCCGGATTCTTAAAGGCCGCAATTCTTTTGAGGTGATTCACCACCTTTGCCGACACAGCGTTCAGCGGGATGTAAATCTGGTCGGCCTTCGTGATGGTGATTTCCGCCTTAAAATCGCTCGGCTCAATGTCTTCAGGCTCAGGCATCGCCCACGGCTTGTGCTCGCTCGACGACGCAAGGTTGCCCAGGTCGTCGCCCCCATGCATCGCCAGCACGGCATCCACAAGCGCCACGCTCGCTTTCTTCAGCCGCCAAAGATAGGCCCACTGGTCTTGATAAGGCAGAAAATCATCGTCCACAAACACACTGTTGCCCCTTTTGCGCGCACGCCCCTGCAAGGGCAAAGCCACGAGATTGCCAAGGCCGCCATCGGGCAAGAAGTCCTGATTAGGGAAAAAGCGATCGTAGGAGCCGAACGAAAGGCGCACATTGCGCTTCATTGCTTCGGTGAGAATAGCATTGCCCAGGCGACGGGCCTTTCGGGCGGGCAGCGATTCCTCAAAGACAATCCACACATGGGCGCCATTTCCCGAGCGCGACCGCTCCACGGCGCAAGGCAACAGCCACTCACGGCACACCTCCACAAAGGCACCCACATCATCCTTGTAGCCATGCGCGCAATTCTTGTCGTCGAAATCGGCACAAAGGAAAGCGCAACTATTATCGGCCATGATGGCATACAGCCCCACCACATCGGTAGCATTCTCGCTCCGCCCCTCAAGGTGGCGGTAAATGTCGGCATCGGTCAACGGCGCGAAATCCCGGTTAGGACAAGCGGCACACTTATGCGCCTTCTTGTCGCACAGGCCACGGCGCCATTCATTAGCGCACACAGGCTGATAACCGCTCTTCCCGCTAGTGGCACTGTGCCAACGCCGGGCAAACACATCGTCACGCCCGCGAAACACACTCCTGAACAAAGCCACCTTCTCATCGAGCGAAAGCCTCACAGCCGGCAGCACCACAGGCGAAAACCGCCGCCCCTCAGCGCCAGCCACGCCCCCAGCCATAACGCAATCAGCCCCAGCACCGCCATCCGCAGCACTAGCGCCACAGGCGCGCGCAAAATCAATGCCATGCCTTAGAAGCAACTGCTTCAGCGCCTCATTCTCCTTCTTCAAAGCATCAAATCGCCCAAGAAGCCGCAAGTATTTATCGCCAAAACCACCCATAACTCACACCAAGAATCCTCTGTAGCCGAGCTGTTTCCTCAGAAAAAACATTGGATTTTCATCCCTAGCTCTTTCCCCCTATATCTAGCAAACCAGAAGGCTCGCCATAGCCAACCATGTAAACGAGCTGCCTAGCACGGGTGATGGCGACATACAGCAGAGATCGCTTTGAGGAAAGATACTCCTTCTGCGTGGCCTTATCCATGCCAGAGAACGGATATCCAACAGTGGCTCTTGACGGCATGTTTCTTTCGTTCACTCCCATGAGTATAACCACACGGTATTCCAAACCTTTGAGAGAATGGAATGTGCAAAGATCTACACCTTCAGAACTGCCCTGTTTCTGAGTTCCCTTTAGTACGCGATAGTCAGTACCATCGTGGTGTAAACGACTTTGCAATCCCTTTAGTAGGTTCATGCTTGGTGCCGCAATACAGATTTCTGACAGTTTTATGTTAGAATCCCGGCATTCCTTCATCCAATCCACTACTTGCTGTACCTCAGAGTTTGCATCATCTACAATCTTGTACTGCGGTGCAACACCTTCATGGATGAGTGAAACATATCCATTAGTGGACTCCTTACCGCCATCCATATCGTCATAGTCTATGCCTTTGACCACGCCAATAGCCACGCGCTTGATAGGCTCTGTGGTACGATAGTTGATCTTCAACTTTCTGCTTCGCACACCTCTCACGTTGATGCCGGCTGCTCCAAAGTTAATCTTACGACCGTTGTAGATGCGCTGAATAGGATCACCGGTCAGGAAAAGGTCGTTCTTACCCTCGGCAACCAACGCCCTGAGGAATTTCAGTTCCGGATTAGAGAAATCCTGAAACTCATCAGCAATTACACTTGTGTAGGGGTGGATATTATTCTCATTCAGGTAGTTTGTCGTTTCATTGAAGAGTTCAAGTCGATCTACAAATCTTCTCTCCTGCTTGAGAGCGACGTACTTCTCAACAAGTTTCCAAATTTCAATGCGTTGCTTGCGGCTCAAAGCCTTAGTACGTCCTACACGAGGCTGCATCATATATTGCTTCGAATCCTTATTACCAAAGTAAACGATAACATCAATATACTCATCATAAAGGAATTGCTCGTCGAACTCGGTCACCTCCGTCTCAAGGACTTCACGCCACAGTTTTAAAGACTCCGCATCACCACTATAATCGAGCACTTTGTATCCTTCCCTAACTTTATATTTCTCGGCAGTATCTAGAAGCACACGGTCAATGTTATTCAGAGTGTACTTATGCTTTGAAACCCCAAGTTTGTTGATAGAGTCAGCAATGTTGATGCTCAAAGTCTTCGTGTAGGTGGTAAACAGAACATTTGCATTAGGATTCTCACACAGATACTTAAGTCTGTGCAATGCGGCGATAGTCTTACCGGTACCGGCACCACCACTGACCTTCATTGTGCCTTTATACTCAGCATTCACAAGTTTTCTCTGAGAAGGATGGAGGAAAATCTGCCATTTATCCATGCCTTGCTCAATGATACGCTGCAGAGCATCATCATCTGTGATTTCCACAAATCGGCGTTTATTGTTGTCACTGAGCAACTTGTCCTCATTCTCTTTAGCTTGACCTTCTTCGATTGCTGCTATAATGGCATCAATATCCTCACCATCCATAATGTTGAAGATATTCTCATAAGCATCAATCGGAAGAATAGGCTCCAACAAATCAAGGTCGTCAAGAGACTTAATATTCAAGACTCTTGCTACGGCCTCCTCTGGAACACCAATCTTTAGAAGTTTCTCCTCAGTTACACCTTCGAAGATGGCTGGTTCATCGTCGGTCTGCACCTGTGGGACTACCACCTCCTCTTGCTTTTCCTCAATAGTTATGAGCTGGCAAGCCTGGGTATGTTCATTCCATACAAATCGCTTGTTAATGCCCCAACGATATGCGTCTTCATGGTCTCCTACATAGAGCAATGAATAGTTTTCTCCGTCGAGAACACCGACGACAACTCTATAGTTATCATCTACTCTGGCCGTGCGAAGTGTTGGGTTTTTAAACTGAGCGATTGGTTCCAGATGCATACCCACTGCAGTGTGGTTCTGACGGATTTTTTTCTGGAACGACACCACCTTGTCTTGAATTTTCTTCGGCAGCTTAAATACTGCATCAAAGAATGTTTCTGATAAAAACAGTCTCATATATATATATCCTATTTAATAACGTCGATAGTAAATTCTTCTTGCGCAATGGTTTTATATCCCTTCTCCGCAAAGACGGCCTTGTCATTTTCGTCAAATGGGTCAATGGCAATCTTCGGATTATCGATGATCATAGCTGCGCTTGCAATAACAGCATTGTCATCATCAGTAAGCTCAAATACGCCATCATGGCTAAATGGAATATTCTTGTCGAGCAGGATGTCGACAATATCTTCCATACCAGGATAGAGTTCTTTTATCTCATCTCGATTAACGAAATTCTCCACGGCTTCAGATGTTTCCTCGGTTTCACTACCAGAGAAGAACTGAATGAGATTGTATCTGCGCCAGAAGCCAATCCATTCATCTTTATCCGCAGTCCTAAGTCCCTTGGTTATCTGGAGTTCGTATTTTACACCCTGTTCGAATGCGGCTTCTACCTCTTCGTCGGTTGATAAATCTGTAAGATTCTCATCGCAGTCAGGATTAAGTTCTACACTTCCTGAGTACAGCGTTCCTCCATTCGACAAGAAGTTAGGGCTATCATTTATGCACCAGTAGCATGTTTCCTTAATAAAACCAAGCATAGGATTCTCAAGCAACTGTCCAAGGCGAGTTACCGAGTTGTTTCCTAACTCATCTTCATTCTCAGATTCAAACAGTTGAATATCTTCCCATGCAATGGTCCATGAGAACATACGCTGCGGCTTTGCTTGCTTGATACCTTCGCGTTTTTCAAAGTCACTATAGAATCGCATGTTGGGTTCGCATGCGTGGTACGTATAGCCATCAAGGAAGACAGACCACCATGGTATCTTCACAAGATCAGTGATTTCCTCACCATTGACCTTTGCGTAACTACACATGATTTGGAAGTCCGGTATTGTGGTATGCTTTACACCGTAGGCGACAGTCAACTCAAACTGAGGTTTCATGTTATAATGAACCTCTGTGTCGGTTTCCTCATTGACTATTTTCAACTCATAGTGGTATGCATCATCATCAGGCACTTTTTCGAAAGCCCAGTTCTTGCTCTTGGCGAGAGTCTGTAATGCTCTCACAAATTTCAGCTCAAGCTCACTATCTTCGGCAGCACCATTCTGTGCAACCGTTCCAACAGAACCCTCAATGCGTTCCCACGACTTAGCGCCGCCCACCAACTTTCCAAACAGAATCTCGGCCTGCTCACGGCTGAAAGACTCTCTGCTGTACTGATTGCCATAAGTAAGGATGCAATGATAGCAACCGTCCTTGCCTTCCAACTGACAAGTGCATTCTTTAATCTTGTCATAAGCATAGGCCAGCATGCTTGAAAACTCGTCGGTGTTGTAGAGTTTAGCAAGATAGCCAGTACCACCAGGGATGGTGTCATACATTACCAGATAGTAGTCTTTCAATCCTGAAGCATGATTTACTTCAGTGTAGGAATCTATGCGAATGTGTTCTGGAGAAGAGTGATAATATTCCTTCATGCCCAGTTCAATACCAGCCTTGAACATCTCGACAGCGGCCATTGCGTCCATGATTTGGATGGGCAGCAGAATCTTGATGGCCTCGGTCTGCATGTGGCGGTACAGGTAGAGTTGTTCAAACACCTCACAGTTCTTATCATCTGCAAAAGTCACATTCTTGTGGTTACAGAAGCGGTAGTGCTGTTCCACGGGCTTATGTTCCTTATTGAGTTTTGAGAGCAACGGTGTTGACTTGCCACAGTATTTGCATGTCACGAAGCCATTTTCCGGTATGATTCCTTCATTATTCACTTCCACCTTGCCACCAGTTTGCATCTGCATACCGTAGTTTGCCTCGTAGAGATCCAAGTTGTTGCAGAATTCAATACCAAAGCCAAGGTTTTTCATCGCATACGAGGCAACAACACCCTTATGACGGAACATGAAATGCTTCTTTACGATAAACTGTTCTTTGGTTCTCACCTCGCTAGAGTCATCCAGCACAGCATCGGTCTTTTGCATTGCACTACGTGCACTGGTAAACTTCAGATACTTGTGCTGGTTAACGCCCCACGATGGATCGCCACATTTTGGACATGCTGCCAGAGAGAAGTCGGGAGTCCCTTTTTCTGCAACGCAATCACACTTAGAGCAGTATCTCATTGTCACGAGGTTATCCTTCCAGTCAAAGGTGGGAATACCACTTACTTCAAGCTGGAATTTTTGTGTGCAGAATTTATTACCAGGAGCCAGTTCCTTTATACCTTGTGAAGCCGATCGGGTCAGTTCTATTACTTTTGGTTCCGCAATATTATCCTTGCTGTCTTCCTTCTCTTGGGTTGAATATACGCTGGCCTGCAACTTTACCCCTGTTTCAGGGAAGGCATAGTTGGGCAAGAGCCCACAATTTGTCATAAACTCTATGAGGCTTTCGCTCTGAATATTGGCATATTGCACTTTACTAGCCTTTATCAAATCCTTGATTGCGTTCTTGGCAGGGTCGTTTGGCTGCAATCTATCTTCTTGCGCCTTGTAGTTGTTCAGCTCCTCTACTAGGCCAAACAACCTGTTAGTCAGAGCCTGGAACTCCTTCAAGATATTCTGATAGAAAGACTCATCTTCCAACGTCTTTGCCAAGATGCCGAGTGCAGGCTGAGTCTTCTCATCGTATTGCTCAGAGAATCTAGTCTTCAGCGTATACTTATTCTCTTTGATATAAGCAATAATCCTATTGATGATAAACCCGTCGGACGACAGTGCATCATCCGTCAACTTCAAATCTCGAATATTTGACGGCATTGTATTGTTTGGGTCTGCACTGATCCATGTATCGATGCAATAAGCGAAGAAGTGTCGGCGCAGAATATCCTTTGCTTCAAGAAAGCAGCCGGGGGTAGTCACCTCACCTTCCATCATTTCCTCAGGATAAGTGAAATAATACATATCGTGAGGTTCTCCGGCATGCGCGTAATTCAGCACAAGGGCCGCACCCTCTTTACGCCCAGCACGCCCCACTCGCTGCAGGAAATTGCTTGGCTTAGGCGCGATATTGGCATTACCCATCACATTCAGGTCGCCAATATCAATACCCATTTCCAGCGTTGAAGTTGCCGAAAGCACGTTCACTGAATTAGAGTGTGGATGTTCCTTGAAATCCTTTTCCAGCTTTTCTCTGTCGGGTCGTTCCAGCAGTCCGGTATGCTCGCGTGCATATACACGAGGCGACAATGCGCGGTTATACACCTGCTGATAGTAGTTCAATTCTGGATTTATCTCCTCAGAATAAGTGCCTTGGCACTTATAGTCGAGGCACAGCGTTTCCTCTGCAAGAGGATCTTCCCTTGCAATATAGAGCGTCGACTGACAATTGCTGCACTTTATGTGCTTCACGTTCTTGCTCACCCATATGCATCTGGGATTGATCACATAGTTGCCTCCGCCTTGCGGTGCTTTATTCACAAGGCCCACTTCTGCCATTTTGTCGAAGAGCTCTCTAATGAATTCATTATACAGGGTAAGATTACGCTCAATCGGCCAGTTGAAATGGCGCCAGAAGTAATTGGTGAACCAGTTTGGTTTCTCTCGTCTCAAAGCTGCCATGTCTAGCATCTCGCTGTTCTTGCCGAGATAGGTCACACCTATGAGTTTAGGGAAACGCACACCACCGCCAAACTTTCTATTGAGGAAATGGCGAGGATCACGATTCCAGTTCAAAGCCCACGACGTGAGAGTTTCATTTCTGTATTTGTCAAGATAGGGATGATCTACCGCGCCATGTCGTCGCATGCGCTGAAGGATACCATACACGAAGTGGCAGAATATTGTTTCATTCTCAGCCACATATTCCAGCTGGTTGTCCATCAAGAAGCCCTTCATCAAACCATACACCTTGTGAATTTCTTCGCTTTTGAAGAATGTAGCCGAAGAGCCAGTCTTTTCCAGAGTGCGACCAAGCTGCGACGTCAATCCAAATTCGCTCACAATCTCCCAGTCAACCCTAGTATCGAACTCATTCTTAAACGACAACATATAGCCACTACCATCGCGATAATTATGGCGAAGGTCGATATGCGAGGCTAAATCTGCAGGCAAGAAGCGATTGTAGTAATCGTCTTCAGAGAGTTTCGCTTTCCAGTACTGCTTAAATCCTTCCTGCAGGTCGGCCACATTGACGGGCTTATCGAGGCTGTTGATGTACTGCTGCATCGACTGGCGGAAGAGGAAGCGGAAGGTTCTGGCTTCATAGAAGCCGGCCTGATGCGCAGCATCCTGCACACTATTGGTGAATACAAGTATCTTTCTGTCTTTCTCCTCAGCATGGTCGAAGTCGCTCGAGAGCACCTGGCTGATGGCTACGCTCGAGAGCGTTGAGGTTCGGCCACCAATCTCACAGATAGCGTCGCTATTGCATTCGGGGCAGATGGTTGCAAACCTCTGGTTGCCATTGTGTGTCGACGTGGTCTTGCTGCACACACGCACTCTCAGCGTATCACTATCGCTCACACTCACCTCACGCAGATTCTTCATGCTCACGTGATGCGTTACATTGATGGCATTCTCATTCACATATTCGTCTACAGCCTCGTGCTTCTTTGATTCAACATTCAGTAGCACAACCTCCTTTTCACGATCCATGAATGCCTTGTTGATGGTAGAGATGTCGGAGCAATAGCTATCGTCCGTGGCCAGACGACGCGAAAGCCAACCGCTTGCACCACATTCACGGCAGAAGTACATGGGCAGGGCCACGCGATCCTCATCTTTCTTTATGCTATGCCTCCATGCGAACTCTGGCTCCTTTTGGAAATATCGGAGAATTCCGCTCAATTCACGCTGCCACAGCTGCACTTGCAAGTAAAGCATCGGTATGAGTTTGCTCGAGTTGTGAAGCGGGCGTTTGGAATAGGCTATCAGAGCCAACAGGCTCTCAAGCGCTATAGAACACACCTTTTCGCCCCCATCCAGGAAGAGCCGGCGGAATGTGGCGTCCTGGTCGATCAGTTTCTTCTGCACATCTCCCAGCGAAAGGATGCCATGGCTCAGAATATCCAGGAGCACCCCCACGATACTCATGCCACGCAAATACGTGCCTGCATCCACTGGCGAGATATTGGAGTTTTTAAGCCACACCTTGCAAAGGCGCCTCATATATGAATCCACGGTGTCGCCAGCTCCAAATTCACAACTCTTGACGAGTTTAATATCAGGAAGCGTGGTCACCGTCTTCGTCACATATTCAGCCACTGGAATTCTGTGCTCCTCAATCACATCCTCCTCACAGAACGTTTCTCCAAACACATCGGTGGCATAGGCACACAGGCGACGTTTGCTGTCGGGGCCATTGCCTATGGTGGCCGAAGTGCCTACAGGACATAACGTGCCTTTCGCAAGATTCAGTTTCAACTTCAGTCGTCGAATCAAATTTGCCACATCAGTACCCTGTGCACCATCGTAGGTGTGAAGCTCATCAAGCACGATAAACTTCAGCGCCTTAAGGTCGGTATCGATATTGCCCTTCCAAAGCCTGCTGAAACGCTGGCGCATCAGACCATAGTCCAACATCTTGAAGTTAGTGAGCAAGATGTCGGGTACAGTGTCCAGGATAGCATCGCGGTTTTCAATGATATGATCAGCCCCCATATCCCGAGGATAGTCCTTAGGATCGGTTCCCTCTCCTACGAACAAACCTGCCGTCACCTTTCCCTTCAGTCGAGGGTCGTTCCATATGGTTTCGGCCAGGCGCTTTGCCTGGTCGCTTGCCAAGGCATTCATCGGATACATGATAATCACCTTCACGCCCACCTGACGATTGTACTTATTGCAGTTGTAGCAATAGTCAAGGATAGGGTAAAGGAAACACTCAGTCTTACCTGAGCCTGTACCTGTAGTAAGGAGCGTCGGCTTAGGATTATTGCCATTCTGCACAGAGAGCTGGCGGAACGCCTGAAGCTGATGCAAATATGGAGGGAAGTTGGGAGCAATCTCCAAGGGAATGTTGCGGCTCTCTTCTTCCGATGCCGACACAAAAGGTGTCTTCAACGAGATATATGGACCTTTGAAGAGGCCGTCATCTTTACTCTCGATGAAGCGATAGAAAGCATCACTCACGTCCTTCTCCTTAAACTTGAAGGTTGCCTTGATGTACTCTATAATCGAATCACGTACTTCACGTGCTTGTTGAAGAGGTAACATATTATTCTTTTGAGATTATCTGTATCTTGTTTAAAGAAAGAGACTCAATAATAGAAATTATCTTTTGTCCCAACTCAATATAATCCATACTTTGGTCGTCTTCAGTTAATCCGATAATGAATTTCTGATTATCATCTTTTTCAATTGACCATTTTGGATACTCGGATGTGATGTGCGACATTATATCTTGCTTAGTCTCAACAACCCATTTGCCCTCTTTGAATCCAATGGCAGAATTATATTCCGTCAATACCATCAGACTGCATCCATGATCATCGAGACGATACTTGTTGTGATCATCATACATAGTCCATAAGATATGAGTCATCATTCGCCATTCGAGATTTGCCTCACTATGTTGCGAACTGTTAAGCATCGCCAGGTCAAGAGGAAATGCGTCATAGTCGTCCCAAACACCGATTCCATATCTGGTACCTTCGCGGAAGCATCTACTCTTGTATTTTGCATGATAGTATTGCCATTGATCTATTTTGAATCGCTTGTACGAATTCTCGATATCTGCTAAATCATCAGGACCAGCTACCTTATTAAGAATCTTAAGTATATTTATTTGCTCTTTTCGATTATTAGTCTTTACAAAGAAGTCGCTCAGACGTTCCTTTGATGTAAGGAAGTATCTTCTTCTACTTCTGTCATTCTTATCCATGTTAGGATCATATTGCAGGTAATCAGTATTTTCATCAAGGAAAAGAGTCCTGATATTATCGAATTGAGAAGGATAATTATTATCAAAGATTTTCTCAAATTTCTCGAGCAAATGTTTCAAAGTGCTTGCATTAATTGCTGACGGATTGCTGACAAAATCATAACCACCCGATGCATAGTCCATAAAGAGAGATAGCGAGCACCGTAAGATGTCGTGGTTCTCATATCTCATCAAGGACTCATAAACATTTGATAAGCAATTCAGCTTTACATACTCCTCATTCCATACGTTTGATATGAATGATAATTTATGGTTTATACCATTTATCGTCAAGACTTTGTCCTTATCACATTCAGTATGAATTCCTTTGTTTTCTATTACATATTCTACTTCTTTCAAGAATCCTGGCAGTTTATCAGTACGAGCATCTTTTGCTCTAACATTACCTGTCATCAGATTATGTATGATTCTAAAGCAGCACTTTGTGGCCTCTTCGTCATATTTCTTTTTGTAAAGAAGGTATCCAGAGTATAGATACACCATTTCAGGAACAGACAAAGCACCATTTAGGGCAAGTTCGAAAACAGAACATCTTTTCTGCTTCCAAAACAATCTGATCTTATTGTCCTCACCAATAATATCATCACTGAAATAGAAATATTTATTCCATAGATCATCAAAGCCTCCGTTCTTATGTATAGAGTGCAGTGTGTCAAGAATATCCATAACACTCTTTATACCCTCTTCATCACTAAGAACATTCTCTATTGTGGGTTCTTCACATCCTTTTGACTGAAGATCTTTTCTATAATATTCCAGTCGGAAAACATTCGCAAACAGAGATGAATACTTCGTGTCTGTCTCATTTGTGATATCAAGAGCCTTCCTTTTTTCATTGATGGTTTTGTCCGTATAGTCCCATGCCATATCTATCCATTCTGTGTCCATCTTTTTAGAGAATTCATCTTTCAGCTCTTCTGATACTTTCTTAATAGATGCCACCATGTCTGACTTTTCAATCTCAAAAGAAGTCAGTTTCTTTCCGCGGGCATTCATCTTGATGAACAAATCATCCGTAAGTCCAAAATTCTCCAAAGATAACGTATAGAACTGAATATTAATTCTATCCATAAGCCTTCGCCAAAGACATGGAGTGAGATCTGTGATATTAAGTTCTTTACATTTCTTCTCTATCTTATCAAGTACGTTGAGCATGGATATGATAGTAGGGTCACTGTCATACGTACTCAGATAAAGAGCATTATCAACAATTAAATCCTTCAAATTCTGATTCTCAGGTTTATACACCGCTATAATATTCTTGCGAATATCCGAAACGAGGTTTGTGCAAAACTCAGTAGCAGACTGACGTGTCTCATATCTGAATTTTGAAAGCATCGTCACCTCATCATCGCTTATAGGATTTCCATCTCTATCTCCAATGATTGATGCATAGAAATGCAGAAGGAATAAGGTTGTCAGACGTTGTTGTCCGTCGAGAGGTATCAGTCCTGCTGCAATCTTGTTCTTCTTTACATATGAGCCACCATATACAAAATCAAGAATCACAGAATTATCATCGCGTACAGCTTCAAGAATACTATTCAGCATCCCCTCCAGAACACCTTCTACCTTCTGCTCTTTACGACCATAGGCATAGTCTCTCTGAACCTTTGGAATGATAATGCTGTTTTCTTCTTCCAAAAGTTGTTTGAAAGTTTTGGGCTTTCCTATTTCTTTGTTATTACTCATACTAATCATATATTACGCGTTTTCTTTATCCGGGTCTTGTGCTTCTAATACAGGCTTAAGCACCGCCTTGATATTCTCAAGATAGTTTGCTCTGTCCTTTTCACTCCAGTAGAATGACTGCTGAACGCTAAAATCATCCGTGTCCTTATTATAATATTTAAGGAACACGAGCCTTGTGCAATAAGGAATGTACTCGCCTCTAGCATCATTCTCCATAATCAGCTGTCGCTTAACCTCAAAAACAGAGTTACTTATAGATGTATTCACCGTTCCGCTAAGCAATGCCAAATTTGAGATGTTATGAACCTCAGACGTTCCACCGTCTGCCATTGCCATGACGTTATAGTAGGCATTGACACTATCGAAGCAACGTGCAAAATCGTCAAAGACAAAAGTACTCTTTTCTACCTCTTCTATTTTTTCATTAAGGGTAGTGATCAATTTACTCGGACTGAATCTATCACCCTCAGGGAACCTCTTGCTAAGATGCTCAAGAACCTTGATATTTTCTCTAATCCACTCTTTCCATTTATCCTTAGCATTTCTGTCTATACGCTCGGAGTTCTGTGCGTGTATATGCTCCAAGGTCCAGTTCTGCTTTTTGTAGTGTTCAAAAGGAAATACATCCAGAGTGCTAATGATTCTTGTTGACTCCACATTGAAATAGAAGAGTATTCGCTTCAAGGCTCCTGCCTGGCTTCCATCATCATAGCTGTAAGAATAAATATCATCATCCATTCTGAGCATGATGTGTTGCTTGATCATCCAGTCAATGTTCTTTGCGAAGCGTGATTTTGTCTGTTTGGTAGATTTGTCAAGCAGTTCAACAAGCACACTGTTGCCTTTCTCCGTAATAAGGTAACCTATTTTGTGATAGTATTCACGGTTATGATACCAAGTGAGCAAGGTTGAGAAGTAACTCTCCACCTTCAACCATAGACTCCATAGTCCCTTTACCCCGGATTTGTTTTTTACTATTTCTTCAAATCTCAGATAAGTGAACAGTTCATCCTTTTCCTTTTCGTCACGCTGTGTTACAAGGTCAAACAAATATTCTATTCTGCAGCTATATCCTGCATCAGAGGCATCATTCTTCACAAATGCCCAGAACGCCGGTTGACGTAACTGTTTCTCTATTATGTCCCATTGCTCAATGATGTGAGCTTGCTTTCTTGCTTGTTCTCGTTCTTTTACTATCTCCTGAACGTCTTCCGGATAGCTGTCAACGATGTACTCTTCATACTCATATTCTGCAGAATCAGAAAGGAACATGGCGCGGATAAGTTCTGCGTTGTTCAGCGATACCTTTTTGTCATTAAGACGCTTAAAGGTTTCGGTAGGTTCGCTATCGTCGTGTAACTCATACCATATCACCTGTACAGACTTCTTGCCATCTTCATTTTTATTTCGAGTAAAAGCCTCCTTGAATGTTCCATCAAAGAAATCAAGGCCTTTATTCTGTGGCTCACCTTTCTCCAACCATTTTAGAACGCAATTTGCAGCTTGATGTATATGCCAAGAATCTATATCTTTATATCTCTCATCTACAACAACAGAATATGGAGCACGCCTGTAATCATATATGAAATTATCGAAAATCTCTCCAAGTGAAGGACGAGTCTTGTACTTGATTGTGAACTTCTTGTTAAATCTTACAGAAGTTTTTCCAAACAATGCGAGAATAATGCGGATTGTGGTCAGTCGCTGCTGTCCATCAATTACTTCGTACCATTTGTTCTCATCATCTTCCGACTGCAGTTTATTGGATTCCACTTCTTCAGGTGACATTGCCTTAACCACTATAGGTTGAAGACAATAGAATTCTCCCTTACCTTTCTCAAAGAAAAAGGTAAGGTCGTCCATAAGCTGCTCTACTTGACGTGTGCCCCATCGATATCCTCTTTGATAGTCGGGTATAAAGAAGTACTTGTTGTAGAGGTCTGGAACGGCTCTAAGTTCCAGAGTGTTGATAGATATAGTATCGTTCATATCTTTCTTATTTTGTGATGACCCATCAGAAAGTGGATGCAGCATATCCACATCCTGATGAAATCTGTGAGTTATTTTACTTATTGAATACCTTCTCGAAATGAGCCCAGGCGCGGCGGTAGTCTTCTATGCGGTCACACTTGGTGTAGGGGGCGTGGTAGGTTACTTGCTGGCCTGCGTAGAGTTCGCTCTTGCGTGGGTCGATGGTGTGGATGTAGGTCTCGCCCGGCTGCTGGTGCTTGATGGTGTCCCACACCTTTCGGTCGACGCCTACTCCAGTCAAGCCCTTTGAGCAGGTGAAAACGATGTTGCCTCGCTGGTCGTACCAGGTGTCGGCCTCGTTTTGCTGCAGCACGGGGAACTGGATGGTGTAGATCATCTCCAGGTCTTCGAGGGTCAGACCGAGGGCCATGGCGGCTATCACGTCAATCTCTACCAATGCCTGTCGGCGCTCGAAGTAGTTGCGCAATGGGATGTCCCATGCCCA
>JAUNCU010000199.1:0-1816 GCA_030526455.1 Bacteroidales bacterium
CAATCGGTGTTTTTGTGGTAAATCGGTCGGTGTTTTTGTGGTAAATTATGGGGTGAAGGTGAGGGTGGTGGTTGATGGGGATACTTGGAGGTGGGCTGTGGTGCCTTCTGGGAGGGGGAGGTTGCGGTCGACGTGGCCTATGGGGAAGTCAAATGCCACGGGATAGGCGTAGGGGGCCACCATGTGGGCAATCATGCTGTAGAGGTGGTGGTGGGCGTCGGTGGCGGTGTCAGCGAGTGCGCCGTCGAGGTGGTAGCGGGTGAATTGCCCCACTATCAGGCCCTTGAGCGAAGGCAGCACGCCAGCGAGGCGCAACTGGTGGAGCAGGCGCTCCACGCGGTAGATTTCCTCGCCCACATCTTCTATAAAGAGGATGCAGCCAGGCTTGAGCAGATTGTAGGGGGTGCCTACCAGTGCCGAAAGCACGGCCAGATTTCCGCCCACGAGCATCCCCGATGCTTCGCCCGAGCGGTTGAAAGGGTGGGGTGCAACGGCGTATGGCGGCATGGCTGAGGCTGTGATAAAGGCGTGCATCGCCTCGCTCACTTCGCCGGTGGTGCCGTGGTCGGTGAGTTGTTTCGCCATCGAGGCGTGCAGACTCATCACCCCGGCGCGGTGCCACAGTGCGTGCAGGGCGCTGATGTCGCTGAAGCCGATGAGCCACTTAGGATTCTGGCTGATGAGCGACGCATCCACCCGCTCCAGCAGGCGCACCGTGCCATAGCCGCCGCGGCTGCAGAGGATCGCCTTGACGGAGGGATCGGTGATTGCCCAGAGCAAGTCGGCGAGGCGGTCGTCGTCGGTGCCGCCAGTGTTCACGGCTCCCCACGAGCGGTGCTGGCACAGCACATGCTGCCCCACCACGGGCTCAAATCCCCACTGGCGCAGCGCTTTGCAGGCGCCATCCACCCGCTCGGGCAGAATCGTGCCCGAGGGACTGATGATGGCCACGCGGTCGCCACGGCGAAGGGCGGCAGGCTTTATCATGCGAGGGTTATGCATTCACTTGCACCTCAATGCCCGCAGCCTTGATGCGATCGGCGATACGCTCGAGTTCGTCCTTCTCCACCTTCTGGAGGTTTTCTTCGGGTGTTTTGCGGTCGATACTGTAAAGCATCACGTAGCGAGGGTTGATTTCCTTGTAGGCAGCGATGAGCGCCTCGATTTCCTGGTCGGTGGTGTTGTCGATTTTCATGCCCGCGTGCTCGCCGCGGAGCATCATCGTCTGCACGATGCATTTGCCCTCAAACGCCTTCAGGTCGCTGATCACGCCCTCAGGAATCACGTTGGAGGCCACGGGCTGGTTGATGGCGCGCATGCTGGCTGGGATGGCCGAGTCGAGTTTGAGGATATTGTTGTCGACCTTCATCAGCGCCTCCTTCACGGCGAGTTTGCCCGCCATGGTGGCGTTGCTGAGCACGCTCACCTTCGCCTCGGGATAGTAGAGGTCGCGAAGGCGCATCACATCGGCCACGATTTCCTTGAATTGAGGGTGGATGGTGGGCTCGCCATTGCCCGAGAAAGTGATCACGTCGAGCGCACTGCCTTCAGCCTTCATGGCCTCGAGTTTCTTCTTCAAGCCCTTTTTCACGGCCTCGCGCGAAGGGATACCGTCTTTGCCAGGGCCTTGCGCATTGAAGCCCGCTTCGCAATACACACAGTCGAACGAGCAGATTTTGCCATCATTAGGCATAAGGTTCACACCCAGCGACACGCCCAGTCGGCGGCTCTGGATAGGACCAAAAATAGTGCTATGGAATAATACTTTTTGCATATCTTTTTTTTATTTTTTTGGGGCTAGATTTCTAGTGGCTCT
>JAUNCU010000199.1:1826-4987 GCA_030526455.1 Bacteroidales bacterium
AACTTCTAATCTCTAATTTCTCTCTAAACAATTCTATGAATTGCTGGGCTATCACTTCGGCTGAGAATTTTCTTTCCACCTCTTGGTGTAGCCAGTGGCGGTTGGCGGGGTTGTCGATGGCCCATGCTATGCCGTCGGCTATGCTGCTTGGGCTTTTATAGTCGGCGATGTAGCCGCTGCGCAGGTGGTCGACGATGTCGGCTTGTCCGCCTTTTCCGAAGGTCACCGGCAGGCATCCGCTAGCCTGGCCCTCGATGAGCGTGCCCGGCAGATTCTCGTAGAGCGAGGTGGAGAGCACGATGTCGCTGTGGCGGTAGAGGTCGTTGAGTTGGGCGTTGTTCACCGGCCCCACATAGGTGTAGGGCACCGCCATCTGTTCCAGCAGCGAGGCATCCTTGATGTCGCCGTAGAGGAGGAAATGGATTTTCTGCGCAAGGGCGGGTCGATGCTGAGCGATGTATTGCGTGGTTTCGAGCATCTCGGGAAAACCCTTGTTGTCTTCGTCGAGGCGGCGTGCGCCCATGATGATCACCGTCTTGTCGTGCGGCACGCCGGGGTAGGGCGTGGTGAGGCGCTCCCACTGGTAGTCGCCGGCGGGGAAAGCGTTGAAAATCATCCTCACGTCGCAGTCCTTCATGATGGCACTCTTGCGGCACACACCCTCCAGCCAGTGGCTCACCGCCACAAACGTGATGGGCGCGCGGCTGTAGAGCCTTGCCTTGCGGCGCTGCGTGGTGGTGGAAAGGTCGTCGGCGTGCTTGCCCAGCAAGTGACAGGCGCGGCAGGTGCCCAGATAGCCTTCGCAGTCGAAAGCGTGATGGCACACGCCCGTGCAGTTCCACATGTCGTGCATCACCCATATGATGGGCTTTCCGGCACGGTGCAGCGCTTCAATGCCGCTGAGCGAGAGTGTGCCCTGATTCACCCAGGCGAGCACCACCACATCGGCCTCCTTCACCCAGGGGTGAGCCGCGGCGTCGGCCCCGAATTGGCAGGTGTCGATTTTGAAGAGCGACTCCCGCTTAGCGCCGTTGTGGAGCATGATGTGCAGGCGTTCGGCGATGAATCGCGCCTTGTTGGCGTGGCGATGGCCCAGCGTAGCCACCCGCTCGTCGTGGGCGAGGCTCTGCTCGGTCACCAGCATGCGCGCCTGCACGCCAGCCTTTTCAAGGGCGTGGATGAGGCGCAGCGACACCACTGCCGCTCCGCCCTGCGTATCGCTATGGTTGATGAGAACTACCTTCATAATTATTTTATATAATCTGTAATTCGGTGAGCAATTCCTCTACTTCGCTGCTAGTGAGCGTGCGGCGCTCCTCGAGCAATTGTGCCAACTGGCACACGGCCGAGCGTACGGCGGCGTTGGAAAACACCTTCACCATGTGCTGGAAATAGTGCTCAAACACCTCGTTCACCTCGTCGCGCTCCAGGCTGCACAGCGTTTTTCCCTCCTGTTCCATGGCCGAGAGCAGGTGGTTGCGCATCTTGCGGTCGACCGCGCCGTGGTCGAGAATCATCTTGCGGCTCACGCGGTCGGCGATAAGCAAGCCCATGGCGATGTGGAAGTGGTGCACGCTGCGCTTCCAAGCCTCGCGGGCGTCGGTGGCGATGGCGCCGTCTGACAGCAGTGCGGGCTGCAGTTGCACGCAGTCGAGCCCCTCGGCATCGACGCATATGCCGCAGTAGGCCTCCTCGGCATCGAGCACATTCAGCGCAATGGCCATGCCGGCTGCGCCGTAGCATTTGTCTTGGTCGCTTCTGTATTTCATCATTCGGTAGAGAGTTATTTACGTCCAAAGTCGGCAGGAATCTGTCCCCATCGCTTGGTTTCCCATTTCACCACGCGGTTCACCACCTCGTTTTCCTGGAGCCACTTCTCGGCGCGGGCAATCATTTCGTGAGCCTTGGCAAATTTCGGGCTGTGTGGAATGGTGGTTTTGCATTTCTTCTTGTTCACCCACAGCATGGCGTTGCGGCTGTCGGAGTAGATCACCGTCTTGGTGTCGCCTTTTTGCTTGAGCAGCGCCAGGGCGTGGACGATGGCGAGAAACTCGGCTATATTGTTGGTGCCCATGATGGGGCCGAAGTGGAAGATATTGGGCATCGAAGGGTCGCCAAACACGTACACACACCTGTATTCCATCATGCCAGGATTGCCGCTGCAGGCGGCGTCGACGGCGATGCTGCGCGGGTCGATTTCGGGGAAATCGGCGAGTTGCTCAGGCAGCAGGCGCAGGTGGGCGATCGACTTCTGCGGCGCCTCGGCTGCAGGTGCTGTGGCCTTTTCCTTTGGCTGATAGCCAGCCTCAAAAGCCGCCTGCGCCTCTTCGGGCGAGTGGTAACTCTTGTAGCGGGCACCCTTCACGCCGTGGATGCGCGCTTTGCACTCGTCCCACGTGAGGTAGATGCCTGGCTCGGTGCCATTCCACACCACATACCACTTCTGTTTGCTTTTTGCCATTATCGAGATTGATGTTTCGTTTGTCGTTATTGTTGATTAGCAAATTCCGTGCCTATTCCTTCGGGAAAGCGGCCGGAGTTTCGCCCCACTGGTCGGTTTTCCACTTGATGACGAAATTGTGGAATTCGTTGGTCGCCAGCCAATGGTCGGCGCGGGCCAGCAGTTGTGCCATCTTGGCGTGGGCCTGTGTGGGCGGAATGTGCATGCTGCTCTTCTTGGCCCTCACCCATGCCAAGGCTATCGCACTGGTGCAGTAGATGGCGGTGCGGTCCTTCTTCTGGCTCTTGAGCAGTGCCAGCGCATGCACGATGGCAAGGTATTCGGCGGCGTTGTCGCTTCCCGCAATGGGGCCGAAACTGAAGAGTTCCTCGCCCGAGAAAATGTCCACCCCGCGATACTGCATCATGCCTGTGGCCCGGTCGCAGACGCCGCACACCGCCACGCTGCCAGGGTAGATTTCCTTGATGGCGGCATAGTTGGTGGTGGGAGTTTGTGCCTCTGCGATGGCACGAATCACGGCACGTGGGTCGTTGGCCTCGTCGAGTCCTTTGCGGTAGGCCTCGATGGCGTCGCGACTGGAATCGTAGGCCTTGTAGCGCGCGCCAGGAAAGCCGTGAGTGCGAATGTAACATTCCTCCCACGTTTCACACACGCCAGGCTCAGTGCCTACCCACACTACGTACCATTTTCTACTTGCCAT
>JAUNCU010000200.1 GCA_030526455.1 Bacteroidales bacterium
GCAAATCAATTTTTCCAGCGACGCTGCAGCCCTCGAAGGCATACATGCCCAAGTATTTCAAATTAGAATTCAACGTGAGACTCACGATTCGAGGGGTGTCCTTGAAGGCGTTATCGCAAATGGTGTCCACGTTCACGCCGAGCGTGACTTTGGTGTCGACCTCCGGACTATTATAGCATGCCTTGCTAGCCACTGCGGTGACGGCATATTTCTTTCCCTTCACGGTGATGTACTCGGGGAGGGTGAGGTCGACCGAAGAGTATGCGGTGGAAATTGGAGGCACACAACTGAGTTTGGCACGGCCGTCGTAGGCGGTGCCGTTGATGGTTTCGGGCTTGGCACTGTGGATGGTGTAATACACCTTAAATTTTTCCGTTTTTGTGCTCACGTCCTTGCTGGGAGCGTCGTAGGAGCCAGAGCCGTAGATAGAGAACCCATTCCATCTTGGCGCGGCCTTGTAGGCAGCGATCGACTCATAAGGCACATGAAGCACCGCACGTGGAGCGCCTGTGAATTCAATGTTAGGGTTCACCGATGGCGGTGTGGTGGCATTGCAGCGCACAACGTTCAGATTGGCGCACTTATAGAACGAGCAATCATTGAAGGCTGTGACAGTAGAAGGCAGCGACACCTCTAAAAGGTTCGCGCACTTATAGACGGAGCAGAAATTCAGTTCCTTCAACCCGTAAGGGAATTCCAGCATCTCGATTTTGTCGCATTGATAGAAAGCATCACGGCCCACCGTGGTGAGTTCCTTGGGAAAGAGGTCTTCGGTGATGGCGCCGGTTCTGGTGAGTGTTTGGGGATCAATACCTGGAGGGCACACAATCAACTCGGTGCGCTTTTTGTTGTAGAGCATGCCATAGTAAGACGCATAGTTAGGGTTCGACGAGGATACACCTATGGCAGTAAGGTTTTTAGCCCCTTCCACGAAACTGCCGCCAATCGTGGTCACGCTAGCGGGAATGCTGAGCGTGGTAAGTTTCTGGCAGTTCATGAAAGCACGGGGTTCGATTTCGGTGAGCGTGGTGCCCAAGTTCACGGTTTCGACGGCCGAGCCATAGAAGGCACCGTTTCCTATCACTTTAAGATTGGTGGCATCGGTTAAATCCACACTCTTGAGATATTCATTTTCGAAGAATGCATTACTGCAGATGCTCGTAATGCGGAATTCTTTTCCACACATGGGTGCAGTCTTCCATGGCTTTATTTCAAGCATATTCTGCGTCAGAGTATTACACCCCACAATAGTCATCTCACCAGGATTGCCACCAGAGGGAGCATTGGTAACGATAGCATAATATCCATTAACATTATAATAGTCGTTGGCTTTTTCATCGGAAGTGATAGAAGAAAAAGCGCCGAAAGCGGGGTGCACGAGATAATCGTCCTCGGAATTAGGATTTGTTTTTGGCACATGAAGTTTCATGCCAGTGTTGCTGGGGAAAGCGTTGCTTGCAATCGACACGTCATCGGGGTAAGGAATAGCACAACTCACTTCTTTCAGCGCATTGCATCCTCTAAAAGCATTTGCCCCAATCACCGTCACCGATGAAGAGATGGAAACGAACTTAAGCGATGTGCAACCATCGAAAGCGGAAGCCGGAACTTCCTTGATGCCCCAACCAATGGTGACATTTACGAAATTGGTCTTTCCACGAAGTGCCGTACTGGGAACTTTCTCGACCCTGTACCAAATGCCGTCGTGCAACGCCCCTCCTAGAATCTGGAGACTATAACCAGTTTGGGCTTCACCATTGGCACTCAAGCCCAAAATGGTGGCAACACCATCTTGGGTGTTGGTTGGCTCTTTGGTAATAGAGAACTTCAAATTTTGATACTCGAATACATCGCCCACCGACGCGGAGGCTACCATCGCCACCACGGCCATTAGAATTGAAAATAAGATTCGTTTCATAAAGCAGATAAGATTTACGAAGTTAGTAATTAGTTTTTGCTTAAAATATTAGTACTGAATGCTACAATTGGCCTAATTCGTTCTGTTCATAAAAGATATATGTAAGGCTAAATTAGGATGTAGAAACTATTCACTCGCAAATATACACATAATTAGCGAGAAATCAAAGAAATTGGAGATTAGAAATTTAGTGGGCGTGGTGGGATTTTTTTTGGCTCAGTGGAAAATCCTGGGGGGATAAACATTATAGACGCTGCAATAACAGTTGTGTTGGGAAGCGGAACGGTTAGAATTCACCCCCACCAAATTTCCACTGAGCCGTCAAAACGCAGCATGTGGTAGGGACGCGATACATCGCGTCCGCGCCAGGCGAATGCTATCATTTTGATTACCAACGCCTAATGCGGACGCGATGTATCGCGTCCCTACCATGAATTTCCCGTTTTTGGGCGTATTTTTGAATTTTGACACACCCCCTTTGGGAGAGGCTGTTTTTCTTTCTATCCTAGAATCATATTAATCAGCGCCGTCACATCGCTCACGTTCACTTGGCCGTCAGCGTTGATGTCGCAGGCTGCGTCAGCGTATTCGGCTATACCTAGGATTTTGTTGATGAGGGCGGTTACGTCGCTCACGTTCACCTCGCCGTCGGCATTGATGTCGCCTTTCTTGGCTGGGGCTTCGGGCATGTCGAGATACACGGTTTCGAAGCCGAGGAAGTGCATGTCGTAGACCTGCCCGGTGGTGGAGGTGTTCATGTTGATTTGGATGGAATTGAGCGTGATGGGATAGTTGCCCATGTCGGTGGCATCGCACCATGCGCTGGTGGGCAGGTCCACCACCAGTTCTTCGTTAGGCTTCACCACGTCGGGGGTGATGGTGTGGTAGATCATGGCTCCGCCACGGGCTCGAAGGCCAAACACGAAATTCTTCATGGGCGCCTCGCCCGGATTCACGCGCACGCGAATCACGTCGGGAAGGCTCCACAGGCGAAAGGTTTTGGAGAGCACAATCTTGGGAGCGCGGCCCGATGCACCGGTGTAGGTGTAGTCGAAGCCATTGCCCACCGCAGTCACAACCACGTCCTTGCCGCCCGTTTGGCTGAATTTCCATGTGGCGACGTCGAGATTAGGGTCGATGGGCATCACGCGGGCTTCGGGAATCTCCACGTTCACCTCCATGGTGTCGCATATTTCGCCCAGCACGCCCACCACCTGCGTC
Organism: Bacteroidales bacterium; assembly: GCA_030526455.1. Lineage (GTDB taxonomy): Bacteria > Bacteroidota > Bacteroidia > Bacteroidales > Muribaculaceae > Sodaliphilus. The sequence continues at coordinate 3,140 of JAUNCU010000200.1, forward strand.
TTGCCGTTGCGAAGGCCCTTCAGCAAACCAGTGTGCTCGCCGATGGCTACGATGCTCTCGTCGAGGCTCTTCCAAGTGAGCGCCTGTGGACTGATGTGCATGGCGGTTTCGCCCACGATGGTCTGCACTGCCACGGGATATTCCTTCAGGCCGTCGGCGATGATGGAGTCGTTGGTGATATTGATGGCATCCACGGCGTCGATAATCTGCACGGGCGCCGAGATGGTGGCACCTTGATAGGTGGCGGTGAGCATGCCGTCGCGGGCGGTGCCGTCGGCATAGAAGGTGGTGTCGCCAATGATGGTGCCGAGCGATGGGTCGCACGAGAGGGTCACGCCCTTCACATCCTGGCTCACGAGCATGCCATACTGGTTGTAGCCGTAGAAGCGAGGGGTGTACACGCCATATTTAGGCGACTTCAGGGCGAAGTCGATGAAGCGGATGGAGGCAATCTGGTCGTCGTCGGGCGCCGAACTCACGGCGTAGAAGGCATTGCCATCGGCACGCTCACGGCCGTCGCTGGGCTTGTTGCGCACGCCAAGGGTGCTGGTGTAGAGCACCGACGAACCGCCGCCGTCCACGTTCATGCCGTCGGTGGCACCGGCGTAGCGCATGATGTCGGCAAGCCAAGTGGTGCGCACACCGCTGGAGATGAGCGAACGGCCGTCGACCACGAGGAAGTAAACCTTCTTGCCATCGTGGCTGTAGCCCACAGCCGAACGTGGGTGGCGCGCGCTGGCATCGCCACGGTCGCCTTCGCTCTGGAGCGTAACGCCGTTTTCAAGAATCTTAGGATTGCCCGAAATGATTTGGTAAGGCTCCACACTCTGGCCGCCGTAGGTCCACGAGGGCGAAACGGTGATTTCGTCGCCGTCTTTCAGATTAGCGATAAACGAAGCCGCGGTGCCGTCGCCGTGCAGCACGTAGCCGCCCTGGGCGATGTCCATGTCGCCCGCAGTGCTGGGCGCGCCCACAATCTTCATCTTGAACGACTTATTGCCCGTTTCAAATTTCTCGCCTTCGGCCAGCACGGCAGCCACTTCGCAGCCACCAGTTTCGCCGGTGCCGCCGTAGTAGAGGTCGTTGTAGATGGTGACTTTATTCTGATTGGAGGCCGCTTTCTCGTTGGCATACGTATTGATGCCGCCGAGCGTCTGCTTCGAGCCGTCGGGCGCCACGATGGTGCCGCCGAAGAAGAACGGATTCACATACACAGCGCCTTGAGCGTCGACCACAAAATTCTTGTAGAGTTTCGCATTGTTGCGTGCGCGGAAAATCACGCCATCCACCACCACCGAGCCCACCGGCGTGCCCACACGCGACACCTCGCGGTTGGTTTGACCCGAAGTGACGAAGAAGTCGGCGTTGATGCCCACGAAATAGCGTTCGCCTTCCTTCGACTTGCGTTTCGCCATGCCCGAGATGGTTTCGTTGCCGGCGAGTTTGTCGGTAGCGCACACGCCACGGAGCGTAACGTAGGGGTTGGTGAGGTCCATGGTGGCGTAGAACACGCGCAACGCGTCGCCATCGGCAGGATTACGGAACCATAGCGAGGTGGACGTAGTGCCCGGCCCCACCTGGTTGTGAAACAGCGTGTCGACCGTCCAAGGCGTGCCTTGCAGCAGCCAAGTGTCGGCAGCAAAACTGGATGCGCAAGAAAGCGCCGCCAGCAGCAAAGTAGTAAAAGTCTTTTTCATCGTCAGTATAATGGTTTGGATTAGTTAAGTACTGTTTTACGGGGTATAAAATTACCCATTTTTGCATAAAAAAGCAAGAAAAAGGGAGGGAAAAGACGACGAGTCTACG
>JAUNCU010000201.1 GCA_030526455.1 Bacteroidales bacterium
ATTTTGAGCGGAATTTTGATTTTTTTGAAAATTTCGCTCAAAATCGCTTGCTCACGATGAGGTTTTTTGCTACATTTGCGCCACCTAAACACTTCATTACTATGGCAGAAATCATTGGTAGAGAGCAAGAGAGAAGAGAATTGCTGGAGCGATACAATAGCGGCCGCTCCGAATTCATTGCCGTGTATGGCCGTCGACGCGTGGGGAAAACGTTTCTCATTCGCGAAACGCTTGCCGGAAAAATCACCTTTCAACACACAGGACTGAATGCCTACGAAGGCGAAAAGCCCACCACCACCGCCGATCAACTGCGGCATTTCCACCACCAACTGATTTCCTACGGGGCAGAAGAGGCGCAAGCACCCACCGACTGGATGGAAGCCTTCTATATGCTCGAGCGCCTGCTACAAAAACTTGACAACGGCGAGCGCCAAGTGGTGTTTATCGACGAACTCCCATGGCTCGACACCCACGGCTCGGGATTCCTCACCGCATTTGAGGCCTTCTGGAACGGCTGGGCCGACGGCCGTAACATCATGCTGGTGGTGTGCGGCAGCGCTGCGTCGTGGATTATCAAAAATCTGGTGATGAACACTCGAGGGCTATATGGCCGCCTCACATGGGAAATCAAACTCGCCCCGTTCACAATAAGAGAAACCGAACTCATGCTCCAGCACCAAGGGGTGAACATGAACCGATACGACATCGCCCAACTTTATATGGCACTGGGCGGAATACCTTACTACCTGGGCTATGTGCAGCGCAACTTGAGCCTCAGCCAGAATATCGACAAAATATTTTTTGCGCGTAATTCACGGCTACGACTGGAATTTGACCGCCTGTTCAAGTCGCAATTCAAGCATTACGACGATTTGGAGCAAATTGTGAGATTTCTCAGCACAAAGCGCTGCGGATACACTCGCACCGAAATAGCCAAAGCCTTGGGACGAAGCGAAGGCGGAGCGTTCAGCGGAAAGTTGAGAACACTTGAAGAGAGCGACTTCATCACTTCCTACCGCCCATTCGACGCCCGAAAATATGAAACGCTCTACCGCCTGTCTGACCCCTTTTGCCGATTCTACCTCGCTTTTGTTGATAGGCAAAAACCATCACCCTCATTCTGGACCGACAACCAGATGTCGCAAAGGATTGCTGCGTGGAGAGGCATCGCCTTTGAAGACCTGTGCATGCTGCACATCCATCAGATAAAAAAGGCACTGGAATGCGCTGCTGTGGCTAGCGAGCAATCATCGTGGACGCTGCGCAACGACGAAAACCACGACGGCGCACAAATGGACCTCATCATCAGCCGTGCCGACAACGTGGTGAACCTCTGCGAAATGAAATTCTACAGCACCGAAATTTCAATCTCCAAAGAAGAGGACCGCAAAATGCGCAACCGAATTGCCTTGCTAATGGAAAATATATTACGCCGCCAAAGCGTGCAGCCTGTGCTCATCACCACCTTTGGATTGAAAGAAGGCATGTATAGCAGCAGTTTCGTGCGCACAGTCACGCTCGACGACCTCTTCCTGTAAAAGCAATATCCAACCACAAAACAGTAGCCTCCCTGAACCTTCGGAACCTCCGGAGGCTCCGGGGCGCTCCCTCTTTGCCACATAATCTTGCACATTCCGATACAAATACGTAACTTTGTGAAGATTCGTTATTTTAATGAATAGAACATTAACTCTGAAATATTTATGGATATGAAAATCAAAACTTTTATTGCTGTGGGTGCTCTTTCGATGATGAGCATCGGCGCACAGGCGCAGTTTAGCAATCTGCTGAAGCAGGCTAAAAACAAGGCTACCACCGAAGTGAAGAAGGAAGGTGAAAAGCAAGTGGACAAGGCTGAGAAGAAGGCTAAGAAGTCGGTGGAAAAGGCGGCCTACGACCTCGTGGGACAAGGCTACCTCACCGACGAAAACTACAAACTCGCCGCTTGCAACGATGAGTGGACGCCCGAGAGCGACATCGACGTGCTGTGCGCTCACCAGGCCTATGCCACCTGGTTTATGAAGGAATCGATGAAGAAGGCGAAGAAGGGCGACAAAATCGACCTCGACAAAATCGACTGGGAAAACGTGAAGCGTTTCCAGCAGCGCAAAACCGAATTCAGCCTCAACGTGGGCGACGCGATCACCAACCACAAAAACGCCAACATGACCAGCACATGGTATAAGACGGTGGTGGAAGATGGCCTCGCTTTCTTCAAGGAACTGAACGAATTCATCGACAGCAACATGAGCGACAAGGACGGCGCCTACAAGGGCATGAACGCCTACTTGAAACTGCTGAAGAAGACCAAGAACCAAGACGCTTGCGACTATCTGTGGAGCAACGCCGTGGCCATGCGCAACCTCGCCGTGGAATACAAGGGCGACGAAATCGACGAGAACTCGAAGCAGTGGAAGAATTTCCAAAAGGACATGGAGAAGCAGAAGAGCAAGGTGTCGGCCGAAACACTGGAGAAATTCCCGCTCACCGACATGGCTGGCGTGAAGGAGAAAATCCAGAAGGACAAGGAAGAGGCCGCTCGCCGCGAAGAAGCACGCAAGAAGGCTGAAGAGGCTCGCCGTGCCGCCGAAATGGAAGCCAACACCAAGCCTATGCCCACTCCTGGCATGAACGACGCCAGCCTCGCCGCCAAGTGCCTCGCCTATGCCAAGCGACAATACCCCGACTGGAAGCCCGTGAAGGCTATCATCGACAGCAAGCTTGGAACGTGAAACGCACCATCATGGGCACACCCACCGAGCGCTACATCTTCGTGTGGATCGTGTGCGACGACCAGGGCGGCGACCACTATATGGTGCGCGACGTGTCGGTTAAGCAAAACTACGCCGGCGGAAAATACGACAGCGATGTGTCGTACAAGGGCGTGGGCTTGCGCTCGTTCTACGTGAAGAAGAGCGACGCCGCAGCCGCCACATCCACCGGCACTAAGAAGACCACCAGCAAGAAATCAAAGAAGAGAAAATAAGCGCACGGCGCGAATATTTCACCCTGCCACAGGGAGGGGCGACGGCTCGGGATTTTCACCCAGGGCCATCGCCCCTTGCTTTTCTCGCTAGCCACCCCCGAGGTGGGCGCGGCCGGGAGGCTGTGTGCAACTTGTTGCATGAGTTAAAAAGTGGATTTTTTCCTTTTTTTTGCGCATTCTTGCTGAAAATGTGTTAAATTTGTGACCTAAATTAAATTACCACAGATTTTCTGCGGAATATGGATACACTAGTTAACGTTTTTTCTTTATTAGGCTCGCTCGCCCTCTTCCTCTACGGTATGAAGATCATGAGCGAGGGACTTGAAAAATTCGCCGGCGAACGCTTACGCGCTATTTTGGCCGCTATGACCAAAAATCGTGTGATGGGTGTTTTGACCGGTATTTTTATTACTGCGCTCATCCAGTCGTCGAGCGCCACCACGGTGATGGTGGTTTCGTTTGTGAACGCTGGACTGATGTCGCTCGTGCAGTCAATCGGCGTGATTATGGGTGCCAATATCGGTACCACAGTCACCGCCTGGATTATCTCGGCCGTGGGCTTCAAGGTGAATATCGCCGCCTTCGCCATCCCTATGCTAGCCATAGGCATGCCGCTGATTTTCTCGGGCAACAGTAAGCGCAAGAGCGTGGGCGAATTTGTGTTTGGCTTCTCATTCCTGTTCATGGGTCTGTCGTTCTTGCAGACCTCAGCCACCGACCTCAACATCGGCGAAATGGTGGCCACAATGCTCGCCACACTGCCCGTCGACTCCTTCGGCACCATCCTGCTCTTCGTGCTCGTGGGTGCTGTGGTGACCATGATTGTGCAAGCCTCAGCCGCCACCATGGCCATCACCCTCATGCTCTTCGACATGCACATCCCGGGCTTCGGCTTCGAGCAGGCTGCCGCGCTGGCAATGGGCCAGAATATCGGTACCACCATCACCGCGTTTATGGCTTCGCTCACCGCCAACACCCAGGCTCGCCGCGCCGCGCTGGCCCACATGTTCTTCAACGTCTTTGGCGTGATTGTGGTGCTGCTGGTGTTCTACCCCGCCTGCGACGCTGTGCGATGGTTTGTGAGCAATGTGATGCACGTGCAGAGCAACGACCTCTTCCTGCTCTCGGCATTCCACACCGCATTCAACATCCTCAACACGCTGCTGCTCATCTGGTTTGTGAAGCAAATTGAGCAATTCGTGTGCCGCGTGCTCCCCGAGAAGAACACCGAGGAAAACCAGCCTCGCCTCAAATACATCTCTGCCGGCCTGTTCTCTACTGCCGAACTCTCGCTGCTTGAAGCACGCAAGGAAATCGCCCTCATGGGCAAGCGATGCCTGCGCGCCTTCGAAATCGTGACCAGCATGCACGGCGTGGAGAAGGAAGATGAATTCAACTCTATCTTCAAGAAGGTGGAAAAATATGAGGGCATCACCGACAATATGGAATACGAAATCGCCCACTATCTGCAGCAGGTGAGCGAAGGTCGCCTCTCCGACGAATCGAAGCGACAAATCCAGCGCATGCTCCGCGAGGTGGACGACCTGGAAAGTATAGGCGACTGCTGCTACAACCTGGCGCGCACGCTCTCGCGAAAGCGCATCAAGTGCAAGGTGCACTTCACCGAGGAGCAGGGCATCCACATCCGCGAAATGGAGCAACTGGTGGATACCGCGCTCAATCAGATGCTCAACATTCTGGAAGCACCCGAAGGCGAAGGACACGACATCTCGAAGTGCTACGAAACCGAGCGTGAAATCAACAGCCTCCGCACCAGCCTGCGCGACAACAACCTCATCCAAATCAGCGCTGGCGCCTACGACTACGACCTCGGCGCCTTCTACATCGACCTGGTGAACGGCATGGAAAAACTCGGCGACCACGTGCTCAACGTAGTGCAAGCCAAAGCCCGCCAGAAGGTGTAAGGGAAGTGGCTAAGTTACTGAGTGGCTGAGTGG
>JAUNCU010000202.1 GCA_030526455.1 Bacteroidales bacterium
GAGAACTCGGGCTATTACCATAACCGACCCTCTCCGAGGCTCTTTTCTTTGCGGCTGCGTATCTCCAAGCTGCGCTCGCGAATTGCTTCGCAATTCACTCGCTTGCATGGAGTTAACCATAATAAGCCGTCTCCGACGGCGGTGGGTGGACGCCTGGCGTTTTCGCTATAGTCCTGCTGAATTTTTGAGTTTTCGGGCAGGCTGGGGCGGTGGGTGGTCGCCTGGTGTTTTCGCTATAGTCTTGCCGAATTTTTGAGTTTTCGGACAGGCTGGGGTGGGGGTGGAAAAATTGTTGGGGTTGATGGTGGCTAATTTGTGGCTTGTTTTTTGTAATAAATCGGTGAAAAATCGTTATCTTTGTGAAATTCATATTATAATGTGTGGATGAGGGTGCTTTTGTGTGCCCGAGGTCCGCTTCTTAAACTCTTAGATATGCGATCAGATATCAATACAAAACTAAAACTTGGCCAACTCTCTCGCCGCTACTATCGCCCTGAAAGTGAGGTGGAACTGGCTTCGCTCACCCGTTGCGAAAAGGTGTATACCAAAATCGTGGAAACGCCTTCGGAGGGTGCGAAGGAAGCCGCTCTCGACATTGCCGCCGCCATTGAGCGCTGTGTGGAAGAGCGCGGGCGCTGCGTCATTGCCCTCGGTGCGGGAAAGGGTGCGCTCGACGTGTACGACGAACTGGTGCGCCTCTATTTTGCCGACAAGGTGAGTTTCGCCAAGGTGGTGGCGTTCAACATCAGCGAACTGGGCTTGGGGCAACTGAACGAGGATGCGCAAAACAATTTCCGCCGCCTTCAGGAGCGCCTTTTCAGCCGCATTGATATCGACCCTTCAAATGTGTACACCTTCGACGAAGGCGCCACAAAGGAGAATGTGCATCAGCACTGCCGACAATACGAAACCCTTATCGACTCCTTCGGCGGCATCGACGTGCTGGTGTGCCAACTCACCAAGAATGGCGGCCTTGCCTTCAATGAGCCTGGATCGCAGTCGACTTCGGCCAGCCGACTGGTGCTGCTGAGCAACGACAGCCGTCAGCGCATTGCCGACAGTTACCAGTGTGAAGTGGCGCCCGACACCGCCGTAACGCTCGGCCTCGCCAATTTGCTTGCGGCCCGCAAAATCATATGCGTGGCGTGGGGCGAAGCCAGTGCCGAATCGGTGTACAACACCATCGAAGGCCGCATAGGCGACAACACTCCCGCTTCCTTCCTGCAGATGCACCACGACGTGAAACTGCTGGTGGACCTTGAAGCGGCAGCGCTGCTCACCCGCATCAGTTTCCCCTGGAAGGTGACCTCTTGCGAGTGGACCGATGTGCTGGTGCGCCGCGCCATCGTGTGGCTCAGTGAGCAGACGGGCAAGCCCATCCTCAAACTCACCAACAAAGACTACAACGACAACGGCTTGAGCGAACTCGTGACCGTGTTTGGCTCGGGCTACGATGTGAACATACGCATATTCAACGAATTCCAGCACACCATCACTGGATGGCCCGGCGGCAAGCCCAATGCCGACGACGCCTCGCGCCCCGAGCGTGCCACGCCTTATCCCAAGCGCGTGGTGTGCTTCAGCCCGCACCCCGACGATGTGGTGGTGTCGATGGGCGGAACCCTGCGCCGCCTCGTGCAGCAGGGCCACGACGTGCATGTGGCATTCCAGACCAATGGCGACATGATGGTGAGCGACGAAGACCTCGAGCGCACCATTATGCTCACCAATCGCCTCTCGAGCCACTTCGGGCTGGGCACAGAGCGCCGCGACACGCTCATCAACACCATTGAGGAATCGCTCCGCTCCAAGAAGCCCGGCGATGCCGACTCGCCCGAAAACCGCTATGCGAAGGGATTGATCCTCACCTGCGAATGCATCAAGAGTTGCGCCTTTCTGGGCGTGAATCCCGCGAATATCCACGAGATGAACCTGCCCTTCTACAGCGAGTCGCCATTAGCCACCGGCAAGGTGACCGAGGCCGATGTGGCGCCCATCAAGAAACTGCTGCAGGAACTGCGTCCTCACCAGATATTCTTCGCCGACGACTACGACCCCAACGGCGTGAACGAGCGTGCGTCGGAAGCCCTCGTGCTCGCGGTGATGCAACTCAAGAACGAGCCTTGGATGAAGGACTGCCGCCTGTGGATGTATCGCGGCCAGTGGGGCCAGTGGGAAATCGACCACGTGGAGATGACCGTGCCCATGAGTCCCGAAGAATTCAGCGTGAAGCGCCAGGCCATCCTCAAGCACCAGTCGCAGGTGCACGACGCGCCATTCCGCGATCCCGAAAACGGCCAACTCGCCTGGCAAACCTCCATCGACCGCAACTCGTCGCTCGCCGACCGCTACTCGCGCCTGGGCCTGGCCAGTTACGAGGCGATGGAAGCCTTCGTGCGCTACCACATCGACGAGTAATCAATTTTGAGACCAAAATACAAGAAAACGAACGAAAAAAATATATCTCACTTCATAATTTCTAACTACTGAATTATGGCAAAGAAAGATAAACTGAAATCCTACAAGATGGAGCGCCGTGAACTCCACGACAAGGTAATCAACTTTTTCAACACTGCTGAGAATGTGCCTTACAACTACAAGCAGGTGTCGGATCAGGTGGATGCCACCACGCCACGCCAGCGCGCTATGGTGGTGGAACTGCTTGAGCAACTCCACATCGACGGCTTCCTCAACGAGGTGACCCCCGGCAAGTTTAAGGCTATGATGCGCTCGGCGGTGGAAGAGGGCATCTTCATTCGCCGCAGCAACGGCAAAAACAGCGTCGACACCGCCAACGACGACGGCAAGCCCATCTTCGTGGCTGAGCGCAACTCGATGCACGCCCTCAACGGCGACCGCGTGCTGGTGCACATCAGCGCCGCTCGCGAAGGCCTGGAGCCCGAGGCTGAGGTGATCAAGATTCTCGAGCGCAAGGAGCAGGTGTTCACCGGCACACTGCAGGTGAAGAAATACTTCTCCATGCTCGCCACCGACAGCAAATTCCTCGCCACCGACATCTTCATCCCATCGGAAAAAACCATGGGCGCCAAGACCGGCGACAAGGTGGTGGTGAAAATCATGGAATGGCCCGAAGACGCCAATAGCCCCATCGGCGAAGTGATCGACGTGCTGGGCGAGGCCGGCAGCAACAATGCCGAAATCAATGCCATCATGGCCGAATTTGGTTTGCCTTACAAGTATCCGCAGAATGTGGAGAAGGCGGCCGACAAGATAAGCGACAAAATCAGCGAAGAGGAAATCGCACGCCGCCGCGACATGCGCCAGGTGACCACATTCACCATCGACCCCGCCGACGCGAAGGACTTCGACGACGCCCTCTCTATTCGCCGACTCGACAACGGACACTGGGAAGTGGGTGTGCACATTGCCGACGTTACCCACTACGTGACCCCCGGCAGCATCATCGAGAAAGAGGCCGAAAGCCGCGCCACCTCGGTGTATCTGGTCGACCGCACCGTGCCCATGCTGCCCGAGCGCCTGTGTAACTACATATGCTCACTTCGCCCCGACGAGGAAAAACTCGCCCACTCGGTGATTTTCGAACTCGACGACGACGCGAAAATCTATGGCTACGAAATTTGCCACACCGTGATCAAGAGCGACCGCCGCTTCGCCTACGAAGAGGCTCAGGAAGTGATTGAAACGGGCGAAGGCGACATGAAGGAGGAAATCCTCACCCTCGACCGCCTCGCCAAGAAACTGCGCGCACGCCGCTTCGAAGAAGGCGCCGTGGCCTTCAACCGCGAGGAACTGAAATTCGACATCGACGAAAACGGCAAGCCCATCGGCGTGCACGTGCACGTGTCGAAAGACGCCAACAAACTCATAGAGGAATTCATGCTCCTGGCCAACGTGAAGGTGGCTGAGCACATCGGCAAGGTGAAGAAGGGAAAGAAGGCGAAGGCGTTCGTGTACCGCATCCACGATGTGCCCAACAGCGACAAACTCTCCAACTTTGCCGACATCGCTTCGCGCTTTGGCTACAAGGTGAAGACGCAAGGCACCACCAAGGAGGTGAACCGCAGCATCAACGCCCTGCTTGAGCAGGTGAAGGGCAAGCCCGAGGAGGAAATGCTCTCCATCCTGGCCATCCGCTCGATGGCGAAGGCCACCTATGCCTGCACCAATGTGGGCCACTACGGCTTGGCATTCGACTATTACACCCACTTCACATCGCCCATTCGCCGCTACCCCGACATGATGGTGCACCGCCTGCTCGACCGCTACGCCGAGGGAGGCCGCAGCGTGAGTCTGCCCGCACTGGAAGACGAGTGTAAGCACGTGAGCGCACAGGAACAACTCGCCGCCGACGCCGAGCGCGCCAGCATCAAGTATAAGGCTGTGGAATTCATGGGCGACCGCCTGGGCGAGGTGTTCGACGGACACATCTCGGGCGTGACCGAATGGGGCCTCTATGTGGAACTGAACGAAACCCACTGCGAGGGTATGATTCCGGTGCGCGACCTCGACGACGACTTCTACGAATTCGACGAAAAGAACTACTGCCTCATAGGCCGTCGCCGCCGTCGCAAATACCAACTCGGCGACAATATCACCATTCAGGTGGCTCGCGCCGACCTCATCAAGAAGCAACTCGACTTCGTGCTCGTGGACGAACGCAACCCTGCCGGCACCCATCGCATCGACAAGGCGCCCATCACCCAGAAGTCGCGTCTGCAGATGGCTGACAGCAAGAAAGATCGCCAGCGCGACGAATACGAAGGAGGCAAGGCATCGCGCCGCCAGCAGCGTGGCAAGCGCGGCAACTCCACCCGCCGCGGAGCCGAACGCAAGCGCAGCGCAGCCGGCGCCAAGAAAGCCGACAAAAAGCGCACCAGCCGTCGCCGCAAATAACCCCCTCATTCACGAATTAAATTTTCATTCACGAATTAAACGAAT
>JAUNCU010000203.1 GCA_030526455.1 Bacteroidales bacterium
ATTTCCAATTCCTCTACGCTGCCGACGAATTGTAATTCACGCCCATCACCTTCCCTTTTAGAACACAAATGACGGGGTCGATGCATATAGTAGGGACGCGATACATCGCGTCCGCGCCAGGCGAAGGCTATTATTTTGATTACCAACGCCTAATGCGGACGCGATGTATCGCGTCCCTACCATTTATGTGCGTTTCTCCATTGATTACCCTCCCCCACCACCACCAGCCACAATCATCCCCTAAAAATAGCAATGAGCGAAAGGACCAAAAATCCTCTCGCTCATTTTCTATATAAATAAATGTGCCCCCGCACGCTTTTATTTTCTCATGTAGATGTCCACGTAGTCAACGCAGTGGTCGGCGGGATTGTCCATGGCTTGCATGCGCCAGTAGCGGCGGTTGCCTGTGCGCAGGAATTGCTGTTCGCCCTCGCGAATCACGGGTTCGCCACCGTTGATGTGGTAAATCTTGGTTTCTATCACGCCGTTGAAAATCAGGCAGTCGGCACTCTCGATGGTGATGGAGCCGTCAATCTTCAGATAGTCGTCGTTTTCTCGGCTCTGCTGTCCGCCCACGCAGCGCAGAGTGCCGTCTGCCTGCTTGGTGATGTTCACCGAGCCAAAATAGTCCCACGAAATCCACTGCAGCGAGCACATGTGCTTGCCGAGCACTTTCTGTTCCACAGATTCCACCTTCGCTTTCGCTTTCTTCTTAGTCTTCTTCGCAGCCGCTTCCACTTGGAAACCCGATGCCATCACGAGCATCGCCACTGCCAGTAATAAAAATCTCTTCATAAAATCATGAATTAAAATAAATCGATGCGCAAATATATAACTTTTCTGCGCATTACACAAAAAAGCGGGACTCAAAAAGAATCCCGCTTTCTATTATCATGTTGCTATATCGTGTGTAGCGATTACTTCACGATCACCTTCTTGCCGCCGATGATGTTGAAGCCCTTCTGAGGCGCAGCAAGTTTGCGGCCGAGCACGTCGTAGATGCCATCCTTCTTGCTATCTGCGGTCACGTCGGTGATGCCGGTTGGCTCTTGGTTAACGTAAGTAACCTGTGGAGCGATGCAGATAGAAAGAGGTTGGTCGGTGCTTTCAAACCAAGTGTAGGTGCCGAGAGGTTGATAGTTTTCGTCTTCATCCTCGAGCAGGTGGTAGGCAGTGTTGCGTTCGTTTTCGCCACGAGCCATGCACAGGAGGTTCACGCGATCCCAGTTGCCTTTGGGGAAACCGCTAACCACTACGAAGAAGTCGCTGTCGATGTTCACTGGAGCAGCAAACTTAAAGTCGGTAGCCACTACTTCGTCGGCGTCAACAGCGAGTTCCGAAACCTTCTTGGTGGCAGTGGCGAGCACTTCGCCTGGCATGCCGTTGGCGTCGGGCAGACACACTTTCACGCTGAAGTCGGTGTCGCCGTTTTCATAGGTCACGTTGTCGAAATAGAGGCTCACGCCTTCCACTTGAGCGGCCACGAGAGGCTTCTGGTAGCGTTCGGCGAAGGCTTCCATGCCCACCCAGTTGGTGCCGGCGTAGTCGCCATAGTAGCCCAGCGAGATGGTGCCGATGTTTTCGATTTCATCAGGAGCGATGTTCCACACTTCCTGAGTGGCACCAGCCTGGATAGCATCTACGAGGAAGTCGCGGGCCGAGCCAGCGGTGTTTTCTACCACGAGTTCCAGACCGTATTTGCCAGGAGCAAGATAGGTCACGGTTGGGTTCTGGTCGGTGCTTTCAGCCACGTCAGTGCCTTGGAAAGTCCACTTCCATGATGTGGGGCTACCGGTAGAGAGGTCGCGGTACTGGAGTGCTACGTTAGTTGGCACGAATGCGTAGGCGTAAGGAGAGTAGTAAGCGCCGGCGGGCACACCGATGTGAGCCTTAGGAGCGGCCACGTTCACTACCACATATTGTTCCTTGGTGGCTTCAGCAGTTTCAGTACCCTTCTTCACCACGAGTTTCACGGTGTATTTGCCAGCCTTGTCAAATTTCACCACTGGGTTCTTCTCGGTGTAGACGCTAGGAGTTACGCCGTCGATAGTCCATTCCCAAGCGGTGGGGTGACCCTTTGACTGGTCCTTGAAGTGAACGCTCTCGCCTTCGAAGATGTTGATCTTGGCGTCGGCAGAGGTGTCTTCGCGCTTCACCACGAAGTTGTCGATGGCCATGTTGTCGCCGTAGGTGCCTTCGTAGATGAATTCAAATGAGCACTTGTGGCCCGCAAACTGAGCGAGGTCGAAACTGAATTTTTCCCAACTTGGACCGTCGAATGCGTTGTCCTGTGCCCAAGAGAAGGCGCTGAAGAGTTGGGTCTGGGTGCCGGCGGTAAGGTCGTTTACCACAAACTTGAGGTCGGCAGCATAGAGCCACACGCCGCTGAAGCAGAGGTAGAACTCAGCCTTGCTGTTGTCCTTGATGTCGATTTCGGGCGACACGGCGCGTTCGCGCTGAGCTGCCTGGTCGTAGTAGATGGTGAGCGAGTACTTGCTGCTTGGGTCGATGCTGGTGAATTGAGGCACATCCGAGAAAGGAGCGTTGCCCGAGAGGGTCCAGGTGCTGTTGTTGATACCGTAGTATTTCCAGGTAGATGCTTCTTCCACGCTGTCCCAGCCCTGGCTGTAATATGCCATCGAACTTTCCTCTGCACCAAAGTCGGCGCTCAGTGGAATGTTCATGGTGAAGGTTTGCTGTGCGGGCAAGCCGATGTTGTTGTCGCCCACAGCCACTGCGAGCAGTGTGCAGGTGGAGTCGATGGTCACGGTGGCAACGTTGCCAGGCACGATGATGGTCTTTTCGTCGTAGCCCATATCGTCGACGCTAGTGAGTTCGGTGCTATACCAGATAGCCTTGCACAGAGGATCTTCGCTGGTGATGGTCACGGTCACGGGTTCGGTGAATGTGCCGCCTGCGGGAGAGATGGTAGGAGCCGCAATCACTGGCTTTTCAATCACGGTGAGTGTGTAAGAAGCCGAACCAGCCTTGAAGTCGTCGTTGCCGGCGAATGAGGCGGTGATGGTGGCGCTACCAGTCTTGCGACCAGTGGTGAAGATGGCGCCGTTGCTGTTCACTGCAGCGAGGTCGGCGTCGGAGCAAGTGTAAGTGATAGGCGACAACTTGTTGGGGTTGTCGAGATAGTTGGCCGAGGCATTGTCGCCGCATTCCACAGTCACTTCCTGCAGTGGGTAAGAGAGGCCTGCTTCCTTTGGTTCGGGCTTCAATGGGCCTTCGCCGTCGTATTCAATAGTCATGCTGAAGAAGTAGATGATGCCCTTGGTTTCGGAAGTCTGATCCATGGTGATCACGATTTCGCCTTCCTGTGCTTCGCCTGCAGGAGCGAAGGTGTATTCAGCCTTTTCTGTGGTGGGGTTGATGTCGGTGCCATAAGCCACGCCATTCACCTTCACGCCGATGGCCACAGCCTGGGCTGCATCTTTCACCTTGGTTTCGATCTTCACCGAGATGATTTTGCCTTGCATCTTCGAGGTGCTAAGTGTGGCATGGGTCACAGGGCTCTTGGCTGAGCCGAAATACTGACCGGCGCTGGCAGTGTAGGCAGTCACCGATGTGTTACCGCTATAAGTCCATTCAAGTTTTTTGAGCATGGTGGTCTGCGTGGTTTCGCTGTTGTCACTGATGTGATAGAAACCCTCGCCACCATTCGCTTTCGAGGTGTCCCACTTGTGGGTCCACGTCTTCACTTCTGCACTTGCCCCTATGCCACATACGAGCAAGAGTAGCAAAGCGAAGATGGTCTTCGTCATAGTTTTCATAATAATTTATAATTTAGTGGATAATAAAATTCTCGCAAATTTACCACTTTTATTACGAAAAATCACAATCTTTCACCTTAATAATATAGAAAACACGGCGAAAAGGCATGATTTGATGGCATTTAACAGTGATGTTAGGATAAAATTATGTATTTTTGCTCTATCAGAATTTTTTATTCTACCATGCGGATTCTCATATTTGACACCGAAACCTCGGGGCTCGACGCCGGCCTTCATGTGATGCTTCAACTGTCGTATCAAATAGTTGAATCGGCTAATTTTTTCACCATCAAGTCGGTGAACCATTATTTCCCGTGGCCTTGGAATCCCTTCAGAGTTTCGGAGGAAGCCATAGCGGTGAACGGCCTCACTGCCGAGTGGCTGAGCCAGCAACGCCTGTCGTCGCGAAAAAGCGCCTTGCAGGAGTTTGTGGCCGATATGGCCACGTGTGGCCTTGTGGTGGCGCACAATCTTCAATTTGACCAAGGATTCTTAATCGCGGCGTGCATGGAGGAAGGCGTGGCTATCGGCGAGTGGCCCGATGCCTACTGCACCATGGTTGAAACGACTGATTTCTGCGGCATCCCCAGCGATGGTTTTGACGACTACAAGTGGCCCAAACTCACCGAGTTGGCTCAGTGTCTCGGCGTTGATTACGACGACATCGACCTTCACGACAGCATGGCCGACGTAGAACTCACCAAGCGCTGCTTCCAAGCCCTGCTGCGCTGCGGAGCCTATCGCTTCCCCGAAACAGAAAGAATCCGCATCTCCCTCCAATCCGACGCCGCTGGTGGAGTGCGCTTCATCGTCCTCGACGCCAAAGGCAACGAAATGCACCCCTCCTGCATCCCCCACCTCATGCCCAAAACGCAATGGCAAGCCATCTGCAACCGCCTACTAGTCAAGTGGAAAGCGAAGAAAAATGGGGGTGAGTGAAATATTTGCAATAAAAACCTTAATCTTTCTACATTTTTTACTAAAAAAATGCATAATATAAATATTAGTTGTAATTCTGAACTGACAGAACCCGCCACGCCTCTTTTTAATGCGCACCAGGGCGGGGCTTTTTGTTTTTTATTCGTTATGTCAGGCTCAGTGGAAATTTGGTGGGGGTGAATTCGCTGGAGAGG
>JAUNCU010000204.1:0-573 GCA_030526455.1 Bacteroidales bacterium
TTTCGGACAGGCTGGGGGGCTGCTGGCGGGGATGGGTGGTTTGGTGGGGGCGGGTTTAAGAGGGGACGGGGGCGGGTTTATCGGGGTTTTATTGGGGGGTTGGTGGGGGGGATGGTGCGTTTTTTGGGTGAAAAGTATTGACAAGGGGGCTTGAATGTTGTAATTTTGCAAATTAATTGGTTTAATTGCCGTGTTATGCGCTTTTGCTATTGCGGCATTGACGCCTTATCACCTCTACAATAATTATTAAGAACAAGATAAAAATAAACGCTACATGGCTACAGAAAAAAGTAAGCAAGCAGAAGAGACTAAAGTGATCGACATGCAGGGCAAGAAGGAAGTGATGCCTTTGGGCAAAATCAACTTCATCATGATTGCTGCGTGTGTGGTGCTGATTATGCTGGGATTCTACCTGATGACTGGCAGCGCCAATACTGGCACCACCTGGAACGAAGACGTGTTTAACAGCACCCGCACCGTTGTGGGTCCAATGGTTGCCCTCGCCGGCTTCGTTTTGCTCATTTTTGCGATCATCTTCAAGAAGAAATAAGATATGGACTGGATAGAAGCACT
>JAUNCU010000204.1:583-4911 GCA_030526455.1 Bacteroidales bacterium
ATTCTGGGCCTTGTGCAAGGCCTCACCGAGTATCTGCCCGTGAGCAGTAGTGGCCACCTGGCCATCGGTTCTTATCTTTTCGGTATCGAAGGCGAGGAAAACCTGGCGTTCACCATCGTGGTGCACGTGGCCACCATCCTCAGCACCTTCGTGATTCTGTGGAGCGAGATCGACTGGATTTTGCGCGGCTTGTTCAAATTTAAGATGAACGCCGAAACCAAGTATTTCCTCAACATTGTGGTGTCGATGATTCCTATCGGCATCGTGGGCGTGTTCTTCAAGGACACGGTGGAAGAGGTGTTTGGCTCGGGATTGCTGATTGTGGGCTGCATGCTGCTGCTCACCGCTGCCCTGCTCACCTTCTCCTACTACGCCAAGCCCCGCGTGAAGGAAAACATAGGCTGGAAAGACGCCCTCATCATAGGTGTGGCCCAGGCCGCCGCCGTGATGCCGGGTCTGTCGCGCTCGGGTTCGACCATCGCCACCGGCTTGATGCTGGGCAACAAGAAAGAGTTGATGGCTCAATTCTCGTTCCTGATGGTGATTCCTCCCATCCTGGGCGAAGCGCTGCTCGACGCGATGAAAATGGTTAAGGGTGCCAATCCCTTCGGCGACATCTCCATGGTGGCCCTCACTGTAGGCTTCGTGGCTGCGTTCCTTTCGGGATGCCTCGCCTGCAAGTGGATGATAGGCATCGTGAAGAAAGGCAAACTCATCTACTTCGGCATCTACTGCGCCATCGTGGGCGCCATCACCCTCATTTGCTCATTCCTCTAAAATTCAACGAATTGAGATATGCTCAACCCTATTGAAGGCGAAATATTCTGCATCGACAAGCCGCTGGGCTGGACTTCCTTTGCCGTGGTGAAGAAGGTGCGCGGCACACTTCGCACCATGCTCGGCTCGGGCAACGTGAAGGTGGGCCACGCCGGCACCCTCGACCCGCTCGCCACCGGTGTGCTCATCATTTGCACCGGCCGCAAGACCAAGCAAATCGACCAACTCCAGGCGGGCGTGAAAGAATACATCGCCGACTTGCGCCTAGGCGCCACCACACCATCATTCGACCTCGAGACCGAAATCGACGCCACCTACCCGTGGGAGCACATCACCCGCGAGCAGATTGAAGAGGTGCTGAAAAGCCGCTTCACCGGCACCATCGAGCAAGTGCCACCCTCGTTTAGCGCCTGCAAGGTGGGCGGAAAACCCGCCTACAAACTCGCGCGCAAGGGCAAGGAAGTGGAAATACGCCCCAAGACGCTGGTGATCGACGAAATCGAGGTGATCGCCTGCGGACTTCCCGCCGAGCCCACCCTGCAACTGCGCGTGGTGTGCAGCAAGGGCACCTACATCCGCGCCCTGGCCCGCGACATAGGCGAGGCGCTGGGCAGCGGCGGCCATCTCACCGGCCTGCGCCGCACGCGAGTGGGCGACGCCCGTGTGGAAGCCTGCCACCAGGTGGACGACCTGCTTCACTGGCTCGAGGGCGAAACCTACGTGATGCCCGACGAAGCCGAAGAGCAGCGCCTGGCGAAGGAACGCGCCGAAAACAAACTCCGCGCCGCAGCCATCAAGGCCAAGCGAAAGGCTGCCGAAGCCAAGCGAAAGGCCAAGGAATAACTACAATTATCTAAGAAACAACAGAAATTATCATAATCAATAAAAAACGCTCTTTTTTATGAAATTATCAGAATTTGATACCAAAATGCCTAAAGAACTCATCGCTACCGAACCTGAGTTCCACCGCGACGAAGCACGCCTTCTCGTGCTGCACCGCAAGACCGGTGAAATCGAGCATAAGGTATTCAAAGAAGTGCTCGACTACTTCAACGAAGAGGACCTTTTCGTGTTTAACAACACCCGCGTGTTCCCCGCCAAACTCGAAGGCAACAAGGAAAAAACCGGCGCTAAAATCGAGGTGTTCCTCCTTCGCGAACTCAACGAGGAAAACAAACTGTGGGACGTGCTGGTGGAACCCGCACGCAAAATCCGCATAGGCAACAAACTCTACTTCGGCCTCGACGACTCGATGGTGGCAGAAGTGATCGACAACACCACCTCGCGCGGACGCACGCTCCGATTCCTATACGACGGTCCACACGATGAATTCAAGGCCAACCTCTTCGCCCTGGGCAGCACCCCTCTGCCAGCCTACATCGAGCGTGAAGCCGTGGAAGAAGACGCCGAGCGCTACCAGACCATCTTCGCCGAAAAAGAAGGCGCCGTGGTGGCTCCATCGGCGGGTCTGCACTTCAGCCGCGAACTGATGACCCGCATGCAAATCAAGGGCATCGACGCCGACTATCTCACCATGCACGTGGGCCTGGGCAGTTACCGCGACATCGACGTGGAAGACCTCACCAAGCACCGCATGGACAGCGAGCAGATGGAAGTGACTCCCGAACTATCGGCCAACGTGAACGCCAAGCGCGACGCCGGCCACAAGATTTGCGCCGTGGGCACATCAGTGCTGCGCGCCATGGAAACCTGCGTGTGCATGGGCGGCCACATCAAGGCCTACGACGGATGGACCAACAAATTCATCTTCCCACCCTACGACTTCACCACCTGCGATGCGCTCATCACCAATTTCCACATGCCATTCTCGGTGATGCTGATGCTGAACTGCGCATTCGGCGGCTACGAAAACGTGATGAACGCCTACAAGGTGGCCATCGAAGAGAAATACCGCTTCGGTGCCTATGGCGACGCCATGCTTATCGTAGACTAAACACATTCGATCTCTATCCATAACAATGGGCGCTTCCTCCTGCTTTTGAGTGGCGCCTATTTTTTCTTGAAAAACCAAACGTTTTTTTCAGACCAAAGCAATGAAAAAGTTATACACCCTGCTGCTGGGCGCTCTGCTGGCGCTCTCTGCCCACGCCGCCGAAATCACCTACCGCGTGGCATCCTACAATGCCGACGCCGCCGACTTCGTGATCGAGGCCTGGGGCGAAAAACCTCAAGGCGCTATCGCCTATTTCGAAAACGACTTCGGTGCCACCACTGGCAACCGCTACAACCAGATTCCGCGCAACCGTCAAGCCTCCTTCGTGCTCTTTGGGTGGCAAGGATGCACCATCAAGGGCATCACCTTCTCCATGTGCTCCAACAACAAAAGCGGCACCATAGGCTACAGCATCACCGATGGCGATGAGGAAATCTACAAAATGAACCCAGTGGATTTTGCCAGCAGTGAGTGGTTTGGCGAATGGCTGTCGAAAGACCACGGCGTGTATGCCGACATCACCAAGACGCTCAATCTGCAGCCCCTCAGCACCGACACCCTCGTGCTCACCCTCAAGGGCGGAACTGCGGAAGGTTCGGTGTATATCAATTCCATCACCATCCACTACGAGGCGCCTGAAGGCCTTGCCCTGGAATCGCCCATGGGGTGGGTGTACGAGAAACTCGAGAAGAAGAGCACCATCGCCGAGGGCGACGTGATTATGCTCTACCGCTCGGGCGACGCAGCCTGCGACATCGACGGCATGGCCACTTCGAAATACCTCGACGCCATCGTGATCAACAGCACCAGCAATGTCACCGAGCCCGAAGTGCTGCAGTTCACCCTCGGCAAAGAAGGCACCGCCTGGACCCTCACCGACCAGTTTGGCCGTCGCCTGGGTGCATCGGGTGCGCAAAACCTCACCTGGGACGCCGGCGTCACCACCTGGAACATCACCCTCGGCTACGACGGTGCCACCATCGCCAGCACCAACACAAAATACGGCACCCTGCGCTACAATGCGCCAGCCACCAGTTACCCCCGCTTCTGGAACTACACCAGCACCTCGCTGGCGCTGCCCTACGCCTATCGCCGCGTGCGCCAAAACCAGCCGCTGGCGTGCTCCAGCATCACCCTCAACCACAGTGAGCGCACCGTGACGCTGGGCGAGCAGGACACCATCATGGTGAAGGCCACCGTGGCCCCCGTAAAGGCCACCGACAAGCGCGTGACTTGGCACAGCAGCAACCCCGATGTGGCCACCGTGAAAGGCGGCATCGTGCACCCCGTGGGCATGGGCACAGCCATCATCACCGCCACCACAGTGAGCGGCGGTCTCACGGCTGAAATGCGCCTCACCGTGAACGGCGCAGCCCTGCTGGGCGACGTGAACGGCGACGGTGAAGTGAACGTAACCGACGTCACCGCCCTCGTCAACCACATCCTAGGCACCACCCAATACCCCACCGCCCAAGCCGACATCAACGCCGACGGCGAGGTAAACGTAACCGACGTAACCGCCCTCATCAACATCATCCTAGGAACGCGAGTTCGGGATAAGCAATACTGCGCTTTTTTAGAAAAAAATAACGAATCG
>JAUNCU010000006.1:0-3902 GCA_030526455.1 Bacteroidales bacterium
ACTTCTGTTTCTTCCCACTCTTCGGGGTTGAGGGCGGGGAAGTGGGCGTCGGCGTCGGGGAAATTGGCGTGGACGCGGGTGAGGTAGATGGTGTCGACCATAGGGAGGGTGGCGGCGTAGATTTGCGCGCCACCTATGATCATTACTTCGCCTGGCATCTCGGCCGCTGCGATGGCTTCCTCAATGCTGTGGGCAATGGTGGTGCCTTCGGGGTGATACTGGGCGTTGCGGGTGATGACGATGTTTTGACGACCTGGGAGCGCTCCCTTGGGGAACGACTCAAATGTGGTGCGCCCCATCACTATGCTGTGACCCATGGTGATGGCTTTGAAGTGCTTCAGGTCGGCCGAGAGGTGCCAAAGCAGGTCGCCGTTTTTGCCGATGGCGCCGTCGCTGGCAATCGCCACGATGGCTGAGATATTTTTTTGCATAATCTTCTTTCTTTATACTGATACCACGCCCTTGATGAGGGGGTGAGGGTCGTAGCCTTCGATGGTGAAGTCTTCGTAGCGGAAGTCGAAGAGGTCGGTCACGTCGCGGTTGATGGTGATGCGTGGCAGCGGACGCGTGTCGCGGCTGAGTTGGAGTTTCACCTGATCCATGTGGTTGAGGTAGATGTGGGCGTCGCCGAAGGTGTGGATGAATTCACCGGGTTCGAGGCCAGTCACCTTTGCCACCATCATCAGCAGCAGGGCGTAACTGGCGATGTTGAACGGCACACCGAGGAAGAGGTCGGCGCTGCGCTGATAGAGTTGGAGGCTCAATTTTCCGTCGGCCACATAGAACTGAAACATCGTGTGGCAGGGCGGCAGCGCCATGCGATTCACCTCAGCCACATTCCATGCGCTCACAAGCATGCGTCGCGAGTCGGGGTTGTTCTTAATTTGGTCCACTACTTGTGCGATTTGGTCGATGGCGCCGCCGCTGTAGTCGGGCCATGAGCGCCACTGGTGACCGTATACGGGGCCGAGTTCGCCGTTTTCATCGGCCCACTCGTTCCAGATTCTCACGCCGTGTTCCTGCAGCCATCGCACATTGGTGTCGCCGCGCAGAAACCACAGCAACTCGTAGATGATGCTTTTGAGGTGCACCTTCTTGGTGGTGAGCAAGGGGAAGCCGTCGGCGAGGTTGCAGCGCAGTTGGTAGCCAAACACGCTTTTCGTGCCAGTGCCCGTGCGGTCGTGTTTCACGGTGCCGTTGTCGAGCACGTGCTGGAGCAAATCGAGATATTGTTTCATTGTGTAGTTACTTTTTTTCTAGTGCAAATTTAGTAAAAAAATCCTTTATAGGTGGCTTTTTTGCTTGCCCAGTAGCCAGGGGGCGTAGCGGTCGATGGCCCAGGCGGCGGGGTAGATGGCTGCCATCACCACGATGGCGATGAGGTATTTGAGCCATATGTGCTCGTCGATGATGCCGGGGTGGAATGCTTTGCCCAAGAGGATTTTTGCGATGCCGATGAAGTAGTTTTGCAAGCCCAGATACACGGTGCCGCTCACCACCACAAACTCGATGACGCGCCTGTGGCCGCATTTGCTTGCCACCCACTTCGCCACGCAGAAGTAGCAGGGAATGACCATGAAACCGGCGGCGATGCGCAAGAGGCGGTAGAGTTGGGGGTCGTCGCTGCGCACGGGAGCGCTCTCCACCATGATGGCGACAGAGGCGGCCGCCATTGCCACCACGAAGGCGGCATTGCGCGGCGAGTGGAACTGCAGCCGCGTGAGGGCGCCTTTGCACTTGTTGCCCAGAGCATAGAAGGGGAGGAAGAGCAGGGCATTATCGATGTTCCAGAAATGGCCTATCGCCACCACCTCGGGAATTTCGAAGGGGATGAGATAGGTGGCCAGCGCCAGCACTATGCAGGTGGGCAGCACGAAATTGCGCGGGATGCATCGCTCAATGAGCCAGTAGAGCAACTGCATGGTGAAGAGGCAGGCGATGTACCAGAACGGGGCGACCACAGTCTGCGGATTGCCGGTGACAAACTCCAGCACAGGCTGCCACACGCTGATGGCCTCTTCCTGGGCGCCCACCATTTTTCGGCCCACAAGTAGCCACAGGGCATAGAAGATGACGAAGAAAGTGCAGTAGGGCACCAGAATTTGCTTTGCACGGTGGCGCACATAGGAGGAGAACCGTGGCCAGCGGTCGAAACTGTAGAGGAAGCCCGAGATGCAGAAAAACACCGGCACACGGAGGTTGAGGATTACGGCATCGTCGAAAATCTCCAGCCTAGGTGGCGTGTGAAACACGATCACCAGAAAGATGCTGAAGAATCGCACATAGTCGAGCCAAGCCTGTCGTTCGCTTCCTGTTTTCATTGATTACGGGGGAGAGATGATTTTGAATTGCAAAAGTAATAAAAAAAACCGATAAATCCGTGGAAAAATCGGGTGTCTTGCTTTATTGACCGAGCGTTTCGTATACGTCGGTAGAGATGGCTTCGCCCGTGCTGGCGTCGGTGGCGATGGCTCGCTTTCTGCCGTCGGGCAGGGTGGAGGCAGAGAAACGGATTTCGCGGGGCTCGATGGGCTGCTGGCTGGTAAGGCGGCACGCGTAGGAGTGGTCGAGCACACTGAATTCGAAACGAATGGGCGATGGCGTGCTGTTGCGGAATCGCAAATCGCGATAGCCGTAGGCCACCGTGGCATCCGACCCTAGCGGACAAAAGCGCGTCTGCTCGGTGTAGAGGTCGACGGAATGGGCAAATCGCTCGATGATGTCGAGCCCCGCCATCAGGGCGAGGTGATACATGATGCCCGATGCCTGGCAAAGCCCGCCGCCCTGCTCGAGTTTGAGTTTTCCTGCCACAATGCTGCGAGAGGCGCAAAACTGCTTGGTGTTGGGGTTGCCCACGACGCGCCAAAACGAGAACACCTCGCCGGGCATAATCGTGACCCGCTCGATGCGCTCGGCCGCCAAGCGTAGATTGTGCTTTTTCGCCTCAAGCGTAGCGCTCGGCGTGAAAGGCTGGGCCAAATCGATGTGGTGCGGAAACCGCTCTTGCGCGCCGCCCGCTTTGGCAAAAGCGTGGGCGCTCAATGCATCTTTGGCGTAGCGGAGGGCGATATGTAGGAAAACTTTTAGTTTCATCTCAGCGCTTGATTAGTTCGTAGACCACGTAAGAACTATGCGACTTCAGCATGCTGCCGCAGAGTGCATAGTCAAGGCTTCGCAAAGGCTTGCGAAGGAATTTGGGGAGATGGTGAACGGGGAGCATCATGATGCCGTGACGGCGCTTGATAGCAAACTTGCCGCCGAAAATCTCTTCCACATCCTTCAGGTCGAGGCCAGTGCTGCCATGCCACGAATCGCGTTTCTTCCCCAGGAGCGCCCTGCGGCATTGCGATGGAATGTCGAAGATGAAGCGGCCGCCCGGGCGCAGGATCCTCGCCATTTCCTCGCCTATTTCCTGGATGAGCGAAGGCTCGAGGTGCATCATCAGGTGAAACGAGATCACGGTGTCGACACTCTCGTCGGGGAGCGTGGTGGCTTGCCCCGGCGCGCAGATGAAATGCTTGGCCACGTGGCGCTTGCGGGCTTCGGCGAGCATCCCTTCGCTGGCGTCGACGCCCATTTCGGCGAAATCGGTCAGACGGCCAGTGCCGCACGCAAGGTCGACGGTGCCGCTGGGTGTTACGTTCCACTGGGAGAGCACTCTGCGTTCCTGATAGTCGATAAACCTGCCATAACTGTTGGAAAAACGGTCGTGGTCGTAGTCTTTTGCAAGGTTGTCGTAATAGTCAATAATTGTTTCATTCATAATATGTGGCAAAGATAATAAAAAGAAGTAAGATGCGAAATGCGAGGTAGGATTTTTTGCGGCTTCACGTGGCGCAGAAAAAAAGCGCCCCGAGCAAAATCATGCTCAAGGGCGCTCATGTAACTCAGCCACTCAGAAA